>JBALTK010000144.1:0-10729 GCA_036964385.1 Sulfitobacter sp.
CGCGCGCGCGCATCGAGGCGGAGACAGCCGACGAGAAGAAGAAAGTTCTGGAGGCGGGTGGTCTTTTTGTTCTGGCCTCCGAGCGTCATGAGAGCCGCCGTATTGATAACCAGTTGCGCGGTCGCTCTGGTCGTCAGGGTGATCCGGGCCGTTCGTCCTTCTTCCTGTCGCTTGAGGATGATTTGATGCGGATCTTCGGCTCTGAGCGGTTGGAGAAAGTTCTGACTTCACTGGGCCTCAAAGAAGGCGAAGCGATCATTCACCCATGGGTGAACAAGTCACTCGAACGCGCGCAGGCGAAGGTCGAGGGCCGCAACTTTGACATGCGCAAGCAGTTGTTGAAGTTCGATGATGTGATGAACGAACAGCGCAAGGTCATCTTTGGCCAACGCCGTGACATCATGGAGAGCCAAGACCTCCACGAGATCACCGAGGATATGCGCCATCAAATGATCGACGACCTGATCGATCAATATATGCCGCCCAAAACATATGCAGACCAGTGGGACACCGAGGGCTTTTACGCCGCAGTGATTGAGCAACTGGGCGTAGATGTGCCGGTTATCGCGTGGTGCGAAGAAGACGGTGTCGATGATGAGATCATTCGCGAGCGTTTGATCGAAGCGACAGACAAGCTGATGGCCGAAAAGGCCGAGAAGTTTGGCCCCGAAAACATGCGCAATATCGAAAAGCACTTCTTGCTCCAGACCATCGATGCCAAATGGCGCGATCACCTGCTGACGCTTGAGCATCTCCGCTCAGTTGTGGGTTTCCGTGGTTATGCGCAGCGCGATCCGCTGAACGAATACAAAAACGAATCGTTCCAGCTGTTTGAAAGCATGCTCGACAGTTTGCGTCAGGATGTGACGCAGCGCTTGTCACGGATTGAACCGGCAAGTGAAGTAGAGCAGCAGCGCATGATCGACCAGATGCTGGAGCAGCAAAAAGCGGCAGCAGCAGAATACGGCGATGCAGTGGAAACCACAGCGCCATCGGTAAATCCTGAAAACGGGTTCAACGAAGATGACCCGTCGACTTGGGGTAATCCAGGCCGAAATGATCTGTGCCCTTGCGGGTCCGGTGACAAGTTCAAGCATTGCCACGGGCGTTTGACCTGAGCGTTGTAACTTAGAATCGCCACATAATTAGCGCGGGGCTGCCCTATTGCAGCCCCGTTTGCATGTGATTTTTGGTCTTGAGCTATTCCGTAGCAGGGGACCGAAAAGATGAAATACCGCAAGGAAATCATAACCACCGCTGGAACACTGGCCTGTGCAATCGGGATCGGTTTTTTCATGCAACAAGGCGCATCGACGCCGGCGCCTGAATTTCAGGGTGCGACGCTAATCAATGCTGATGCTGCGGTGCTAGATGTGGAAGAGATCATTTTGACCTCGGCCGAGTTTGCTGAGGATTTTGTTGAACCGACGGCTGAGGAGACAGTAACTCTCGTCGCTGCCCCAGAGATTATCGCACCGAAGGCGGAGCCTCTGGCAGTTGTACAGGCCGCCGCGACTTCGGATGTTCTCGAAGTGCCAAGTGCCGACCTGTCCGCTACTCCGGAAGCGTCTTGCGAAGTTTCTGCGACGGCGCGCGCTGTAGCAGCGGCCATGGTGAAGTTAACACTCTCCGCGCCATGTCTGCCGAAAGAGCGTGTAACCGTTCATCACGCAGGTATGTTGTTCACGCAATCCACAGACGATGCGGGTGCGCTCGACATCACAATTCCGGCGATGGCCGAGGACGCGACTTTTGTTGTTGCCTTCACCAACGGGGACGGCGCGGTTGCGCAAACAACAGTAGAAGAGCTCAGAGATTTTGACCGTGTTGCGTTGCAGTGGAAAGGCGATACGGGTTTTGAACTACATGCTCGGGAATTCGGTGCAGACTATGGCAGTGAGGGGCATGTCTGGTCCGGTGCGATGCGTGATATGACGTACGCTGTGACGGGTCAGGGCGGATATATCTCCCTCTTGGGTGATCCCGATGTGACGGATGGTTTGATGGCTGAGGTATATACCTTCCCTTCGAAATCGGCGCAAATTTCTGGCGATGTCGCGCTTAGCGTCGAAACCGAAGTTGGCAGTAACAACTGTGGTTTGGAGATCGAAGCACAAACTTTGCAGACGTTTAGCGGCAAAGATATCACATCCCGCGATTTGACGCTGTCAGTTCCGGACTGTGACGCCACTGGGAACTTTCTTGTGTTGAATTCTCTGTTTGAAGACCTGAAAGTTGCGGCAATTAACTAACGCAACGCCGAGGTCCCATGATCAAAGTGATAAGTGCGGCGGTTTTCGCCGCACTTTTTCTGTTTGGTACTACCCTGTCTGCTCATGCACAGGATATCACGCTCACCTCGCGCGACAGCAAGGTGGCGCTGAGCGGGACGTTGCTTGGCTTTGATGGAGAGTTCTACCGCCTCCGCACAGAATATGGAGAGCTGACGGTCGATGGCTCTGGCGTGCTCTGTGAAGGACCAGGATGCCCGAACTTGCAGGCATTCGTAGCAGAGCTGTCCATTTCAGGCGCGCCGACGCTGGGCGCTGTCGTTATGCCTGCGTTGATCGAAACATTTGCCCAAAAGCATGATTATTTGACAGAGCGTGAAGAAGGTGATGACTCCACCACTTTCACCTACCTCATCCGCCGTGCGGCTGATGGAAAGCTGGCAGCGCGCTTCCATTTCCGTGTGACCAACACTGATGAGGGATTTGCCGATCTATTGGCGGATGAGGCGGATATCGTCATGTCCCTTCGTGAAATTCGCCCTGATGAGCGGAGCCGAGCGCGCGAAGCGGGAATGGGCGATATGACGGGCCTAAACCGTAGCCGTGTCTTGGCACTTGATGCGATCGTGCCTGTCGTTTCAGTAAGTAATCCAGTGCGTGGTATTTCGCCTGCTAACCTTGCGTTGGTACTGGCGGGACAGATTACAAACTGGCAGGATTTGGGGGGGCCAGACGTGCCGATTGACCTGCACCTTCCCGATGATGCATCGGGTTTGGGTCAGGCGATTGTGGACCAGCTTTTGCGGCCATCTAACCTCAGCGAGTTCTCTGTAAAAGCAACCCGGCATGCAAATCCGTCTGCTCTGGCGGAGGCCGTAGGGACGGATACATTTGCTCTGGGCCTGACCAGCTATGCAGACCGCGGTAGCACGCATGCGCTGATGCTGACGGGGGCGTGTGGCTTTTCCATGCAAGCGTCGCGGCGGACCATCAAGACCGAGGATTATCCGCTGACCGCGCCGATGTTCTTGTACTTTCCTGCGCGCCGCCTACCGCAGTTGGCGCGCGAGTTTCTGGCATTTACCCGTGGCCCCGCCGCGCAGATTGTGATCCGCCGCAGTGGCTTTGTCGATCAGACGCCGGAAGAGATTGAGGTGGAAGAGCAGGGGAACCGTTTTACCAATGCGATCCTTCAGGCGGGGACCGAGATCACTCTTGGCGAGCTACAACGTATGACTTCGACACTGACACCTATGGCGAGGCTTAGCACATCGTTCCGCTTTGAGGCGGGGTCTGTGCGGCTTGATGCTCAGTCACGCTCGAATGTGCAGCAGCTGGCGCGTGCGCTGGAGGTTGGTCAATACGATGCAAGGCGGCTTTTGTTCGTTGGATTTAGTGACGGAAATGGCGCGTCCGAGGCGAACCGAGAGATTGCGTTGCGCCGTGCTGATGCCGTGCGTCGTGCGGTAAGTGAGGCAGCTGTTACGGCGAATCTGGGGCGGGTCGAACTGGGGGTTGATGCCTTTGGCGAGGCGATGCCCATGGCCTGTGACGACAGTACATGGGGCCGTAGGGCCAACCGCCGTGTCGAGGTTTGGGTGCGTTAAAGGTAACCTTCCGCCCTAAAGCTAAGCTCTTGGGACTTACCGATAATCAAATGATCATGCAACGTTAGCCCTAGCGCATCGCAGGCCGCATTTACACGGGCGGTCATCTCAATATCTGACTGTGAGGGTGTTGGGTCACCCGAGGGATGATTGTGTACGAGGATGACCGCAGAGGCGTTGAGTTCCAGCGCGCGTTTAGCCACCTCACGGGGATAGACGGGGACGTGATCGACGGTACCTTTGGCTTGTTCCTCGTCGCCAATGAGCACGTTCTTACGATCGAGGAAGAGCACGCGAAACTGCTCTGTTTCGCGATGGGCCATTGTGGTGTGGCAATAATCGAGCAGGGCGTCCCAGCTGGAAAGAACATGACTTTGCATCACCTTTGAACGGGCCATGCGGTGGGCCGCTGCCTCGATGATCTTGAGCTCGGTTATGACAGCGTCACCTACGCCTTTGACGTCGCGCAGGCGTGCCTCAGTGGCTGTCAGGACACGATTGAAATCGCCAAATTGCGTCATCAAATCATGTGCCAATGGTTTGACATCACGGCGTGGAATGGCGCGGAAAAGTACGAGTTCGAGAAGCTCGTAATCGGGCATTGCAGTGGCCCCGCCTGCCATAAAGCGGGCGCGCAGACGCTGCCGGTGATCGGCAATGTAGGAGGGCTGTTTCCCCCCAGCCGGAGTTGCAGCGGTGGCTTCATCCATCAGGAAGGGAAGGGGTTGTTCGTTGAAGGAGCGCATACGGAGAGCATGCTTCAGGTTGGTTAGGGAATGGTTAACGGGCTGGGGAAATTGGTAGGTGCCATGGGTGCACAGTCCGTACACCCGCGGTACACCATGCGTGTGCCAAAAGCAGGCGCAGAAATTGCTTCTGTTAGTGGATGGGGAGAGTGCGGGATTGAGATTAGGGGCATAATAAAGAAGAGTGGCGCGCCGGATTCAAGGGCGCGCCGCTGGTTCTTGGTTAGCCCTTCATCGAATCCCAGAAGGATTTGACGGAGGAGAAGAAGCTGCTGCTTTCGGGATTGTTCTCTTCGGAGAGTTCCTCGAATTCGCGCAAGATTTCCTTCTGGCGGGACGTCAGATTGACTGGCGTTTCGACGGCCAGTTCAATGATCATATCACCAGTTGAACCGCCACGTAGATGTGGCATGCCCTTACCGCGTAGACGCATTTGACGGCCTGATTGGCTGCCTGCGGGTACCTGGACGCGACCGCGACCACCGTCGATGGTTGGGACCTCGATGCTGCCCCCTAATGCTGCACTGCCCATGGTGACGGGGACGCGGCAGAAGAGGTTGGGGCCGTCACGCTCAAACAACTCGTGCTCTTGGACCTCGATAAAGATGTAGAGATCACCGGAGGGGCCGCCGCGCATCCCTGCTTCGCCTTCGCCAGCGAGACGGATACGGGTGCCTGTCTCAACACCAGCGGGTATGTTGACGCTGAGAGAGCGGTCTTTTTCAACGCGACCAGCACCACGGCAGGATTTACAAGGGTTCTTGATGATCTGGCCAAGGCCGGAGCATGTGGGACAGGTACGTTCCACCGTGAAGAAACCCTGTTGTGCGCGTACTTTCCCCATGCCGGAACATGTGGGGCAGGTCGTCGGCTCTGCGCCGCCTTCTGCGCCAGAGCCGCTACAACTGTCGCAGGCGACAGAGGTGGGGACGTTGATTGATTTTTGTAGACCAGCGAAGGCGTCTTCAAGCGAGACACGCAGGTTAAAGCGTAAGTCGGACCCGCGTGCAGCGCGTCTGCCGCCCCCTTGCTGGCCACCACGGCCGCCCATGAAATCGCCGAACAGGTCGTCGAAGACATCGGAGAATGCAGATGAGAAATCACCCTGTCCGCCGCCGCCACCGGGACGGCCACCCATGCCACCTTCAAACGCAGCGTGACCGTAGCGGTCGTAGGCTGCTTTTTTGTCGGCATCTTTGAGAACTTCGTAGGCTTCGTTCGCTTCTTTGAACTGGCCCTCGGCCTCGGGTTTGTCAGTATTGCGGTCGGGATGGAGCTCTTTCGCTTTTACGCGGTAGCCCTTCTTGATCTCTTCAGGTGTCGCGCCTTTGGCGATACCGAGGACCTCATAATAGTCACGTTTTGCCATGTTTTAGTATCCTCTACAGGAACGTGAAGGGCCGGCCCGTCTTATCGGACCGGCCCTATCATTGGTTCCGCTGGGCGGATTTATGAGCGTTTGTCGTTGTCGAGGTCTTCGAAGTCGGCGTCGACGATATCATCGTCTGCACCTGCCTTCGGGGCCTCGTCAGCGGCTGCTGCCATGTCATCTTCGGACGCATCGTTTGCGTTCTTGTAGATGGCTTCGCCCAGTTTCATCGCGGCCTCGGTAACGTTCTGGATGCCGGATTTGATCTTACCAGCGTCTTCTGTTTCCAGCTCGTCTTTCAGCGCTGCGATTGCCAGCTCAATGGCTTCGACAGTTGTCGGATCGACCTTGTCGGAGTGCTCTTCCACAGATTTCTCGGTGGAGTGGATCAGGCTCTCGGCTTGGTTCTTGGCTTCGATCAGCTCACGGCGTTCTTTATCCGAATCCGCATTCTCTTCGGCGTCTTTGACCATTTTCTCGATGTCGGCATCGGACAGACCACCAGAAGCTTGGATGGTGATTTTCTGCTCTTTACCGGTGCCTTTGTCCATCGCGCCGACGGAAACGATACCGTTGGCGTCAATGTCGAAGGTCACTTCGATCTGGGGCATGCCACGGGGGGCAGGCGGGATTGATTCGAGGTTGAACGCGCCGAGGATCTTGTTGTCGGCGGCCATTTCACGCTCCCCTTGGAAACAGCGGATGGTCACGGCGTTCTGGTTGTCTTCCGCAGTCGAGAAGATCTGGCTCTTCTTGGTCGGGATCGTTGTGTTGCGGTCGATCAGACGGGTAAACACACCGCCAAGGGTTTCGATACCCAAGGACAGAGGTGTCACGTCCAAAAGAACAACGTCTTTTACGTCACCTTGCAGAACACCAGCTTGGATCGCGGCACCGAGGGCCACAACTTCGTCAGGGTTCACACCTTTGTGCGGCTCTTTGCCGAAGAACTTGGTCACTTCTTCGATGACGCGTGGCATGCGGGTCATACCGCCAACCAATACGACTTCGTCGATGTCGGACGCTTTGAGGCCCGCATCTTTGAGTGCTGCTGCACAAGGCTTCATGGACGCTTTGATCAGATCGCCAACGAGGCTTTCCAGCTTGGCGCGGGTCAGCTTCATTACCATGTGCAATGGCTGGCCTGTGGAGCCCATGGAGATAAACGGCTGGTTGATCTCGGTCTGGCTGGAAGAAGACAGTTCGATTTTGGCTTTTTCAGCAGCTTCTTTGAGACGCTGTAGGGCCATCTTGTCTTTTGTCAGATCGACAGAGTGCTCTTTTTTGAACTCATCCGCGAGGTAGTTGACGATGCGCATGTCAAAGTCTTCACCGCCGAGGAACGTGTCACCGTTGGTAGATTTCACTTCGAACAGGCCATCGTCGATTTCGAGGATGGTTACGTCGAATGTACCGCCGCCGAGGTCATAGACCGCGATGGTTTGAGTCTGCTCTTTGTCGAGGCCATAGGCCAACGCAGCAGCAGTCGGTTCGTTGATGATACGCAGCACTTCGAGACCGGCGATTTTACCGGCGTCTTTCGTCGCCTGACGCTGGGCGTCGTTGAAGTACGCAGGAACGGTAATAACCGCCTGTGTTACTTCTTCACCGAGGTACGACTCAGCCGTTTCTTTCATCTTGCCGAGAATGAACGCGGAGATCTGCGACGGGGAGTACTTCTCACCCTTGGCTTCGACCCATGCGTCGCCATTGCCGCCATCAATCACGTTGAAGGGCAGGTTTTTCTTATCTTTTGCCAGATCAGGGTCGTCATTGCGGCGACCGATCAGACGCTTTACGCCGAAGACGGTGTTTTCGGGGTTTGTGACGGCCTGACGCTTGGCCGGCTGGCCAACGAGGCGTTCGTCATCTGTGAAGGCTACAATGGAGGGCGTTGTGCGTGCACCTTCCGCGTTTTCGATTACGCGGGGCTGGCTGCCGTCCATGATGGCGATACAGGAGTTTGTAGTTCCAAGGTCAATACCAATTACTTTGGCCATGTGTTCGATCCCTTATTTTAGCTCAAGGCGATTACTCGAAGCGGTGGCCCATTGTGGCGCCATTGCTCCGATTTGGTTGACGCTGAAAACAGGTCGTTCTCAGCGGTTCGATGGGTATATAGTGAGGGGGTGCGGGTGCTGCAACCATGGCGGACACCAAGATGTGATGATTTCGGAATAAATCATGAAAATTGACCAAAAAACTGGAGAAACGGCGTGAAACTGAAGGTTAAGGGCTTTGATATCCATGCGGGATTTCTGGATATCACGGCGCAGCGTTCAGTTTTGGCGGCGATCCGGGGTGTGGTGGCTGAAGCGCCGTTTTTTCGACCTGAAACACCTTATGGTAAGCCAATGTCTGTAAGGATGACGGCGGCGGGAAAGTACGGATGGCTTTCGGACAAGAAGGGTTATCGGTATGTGTCCAGTCATCCGTCGGGGCGGCCGTGGCCTGCGATCCCTGCGGACGTTTTGAACATCTGGCGTGATGTCACGGGATTGGAACGGGAGCCGGAGTGTTGCCTGATCAATTATTATTCCGCTGAGGCAAAAATGGGTCTGCATCAGGACCGTGACGAAGCGTCGACGGAGTGGCCTGTTGTGTCGGTGTCATTGGGCGATGAGGGGCTTTTCCGCATGGGGAATGTCACGAGGGGCGGCAAGACGGAGAGCCATTGGCTGAAGTCAGGTGATGTGGTTGTTATGGGGGGCGACGCGCGGCTGGCTTATCACGGAGTGGACAGGATCAGGGCGGGGTCGTCTACGCTTTTGCCGAAAGGCGGGCGGTTGAATTTAACGTTGCGGGTGGTGACGTGACGCTCATGCCGACTGATGTGTGAATTGATTGCTTGAGGTGGTCCGAGCGGGCCACCTCAAGCTTTTGAAGATCAGGTAACGATCTTCGGCTCTAGTTCAACTGACCAAAGCTCCACATCTGCGCTGTCCATCAGTCGGACGGTCATCACGCCAGTATCAGCGGCAATGTCTACTTTGCCAAAGAACTGAAGACCGTCACTCGGCGGGAGGTTTGCTTGCCCCTCTTCGGGATGCTTTGCAAAGCGCACTTCGGGGCCAAACGTATTGTCATAGGTTGAGGGTCCGAAAGTACCTGCATGCAGCGGGCCCGAGACGAATTCCCAGAATGGTTCAAATTCTTGAAAGACCGCCCGATCAGGCGAATAGTGATGTGCTGCGGTATAGTGCACATCCGCAGTGAGCCAGACCGTGTTGGCGATGTCAGCCGTTTTAACGAAGGACAGGATCGTTGCTATATCGTTTTCACGCCCCAAAACTGGACCGTCTCCGTTTGCCCCGTTTTCCATGTTGTCGCCGTCGCGCACCATCATCCCAATGGGCATGTCGGATGCGATAACTTTCCATGTTGCAGTGGAGTTCACCATCTCGCGTTTTAGCCAAGCAAGCTGCTCCGCACCCAAGAACGGCGCGCCTTCTGTTTCCGTATTGGCGGTGTTGTCGCCGCGATACGTACGCATGTCGATCACGAAGATATCGAGCAACGGGCCGTAAGAGACTTTGCGGTAGACCCGCATCGGCTCTGACAGAACTTGCCGCGTGGGCATCATTTCGTGGAAAGCACGCGCTGCACGCGCCGAAAGCACTTGCAGTGATTTCTCCGTATAGCGGTCGTCTGTGGTCAGCATTTCGTCGGGGTACCAGTTGTTTGTGACTTCATGGTCGTCCCACTGAGAGATCATTGGCACGGAAGCATTAAACGCCCGTACATTCTTATCCATGTAGTTGTACAAATGTTGGCCACGAAATTCATCCAATGTCTCAGCCACTTTCGATTTGGCGGGTGTGACAATGTTCTTCCAGATCGTACCGTCGTCGAGAGTAACTTCGTCTTTCAGTGGGCCATCAGCGTAGACCGTATCACCAGAATGCAGAAAGAAGTCAGGCGCATGATTGTTCATCGTCGCATAGGTGGTCATGCCGCCTCGATCTTCGTCAATACCCCAGCCTTGACCAGCGGTATCACCAGACCAAACGAAGCTGATATCACGATTGCTCATGGGTGCTGTGCGGAATGTGCCCGTTTCCGGCTCTGAAAGAGTGCCGTCGGCAAGATCGGACATTGTTACGCGGTAAAAGATGTCCTGATCGCTTGGCAGGCCAGTTAGTGCCAGCTTGCCAGTGTAATCGGTCGGTGTGCCAACGGCCAATCCGGGAACAGCACGGGCGTCTGTCATGCTTTCGGTCGTGGCCCATTCGACAAGCATCTTGGCCTCACGGTCAGCGCGGCTCCAAATGACGGCGCCATCATGGGCGACATCACCAGACATAATGCCATGGGTGATCAATGGACGCGACTGCGCCCTCGAAAGGGACGGCATAGCGATGGTTGCGGAAAGAGCGGCAGTGCCCAAAAGCGTTTGGCGACGGGTAAAAGTGATGCGAGGCATTGGGGGGTGTTCCTAATCAAGTGCAATACCCATGCTTAGCGCCGTGCAAGTTTCAGCTTATTGACAGTGATGTGAAGGTTTCATGAACTTAAGAGATGTCTGCATGAGGGTTGTTAGCTGACACGATCTGTCAGTTACTTCACAACGCGCAACAGCTCATTGTCATTGAGGGTTGAACGGCAACAAAGTCCAGATAACGGACATACCTAGCGTCGCGCGCTCCAGCTTAGCGAAGTGTCTGCGGGTGCAGAATTCTCCATCAGGCCAATCTGAAGTGGCGTTACTTTTTTCGGGCGGTTTCGCTGCGCAGTGAAGATGTAATCTGGCCAGTGTCTTTTTACGCAACAATAGAC
>JBALTK010000145.1:0-10602 GCA_036964385.1 Sulfitobacter sp.
GGTGGCGGTCCGATCGGGATGGAGATGGCGCAGGCGCATATTCGCATGGGCTGTAAGGTTACTGTGATCGAAGGCTCAAAGGCGCTGGGCAAGGATGATCCAGAGCTTGCCGAGGTAGTTCTGTCCTCGCTCAAGGATGAAGGCGTGGAGATTGCCGAGGACGCGCTGGCCGCTGAGATACGCGGGCAAGCTGGCGCAATTGAGGTCGAGACTAAAGATGGTCGTGTTTTCAAGGGATCGCATTTGTTGATGGCAGTGGGGCGCAAGGCAAACACAGACAAGTTGGACCTTGAGGCCGGCGGCGTGGAGCCGAGCCGCAACGGTATTACAGTCGATGACAGCCTGCGGACGAGCAATCGGCGTGTCTATGCGATCGGCGATGTGGCAGGTGGTCTGCAATTTACCCATGTGGCAGGATATCATGCGGGGGTTATTATCCGCTCCATGCTGTTTGGTTTGCCGTCCAAGGCAAAAACATCTCACATTCCGTGGGCGACCTATACCGATCCTGAATTGGCGCAGGTTGGGCTGACGGAAGCTGAGGCCAATGAGGCGCATGGTTCCGCTTTGGAAGTTGTGCGCTTCCACTATTCTCACAATGACCGCGCTATCGCTGAGCGGAAGACGAAGGGCTTTATCAAGGTGATGGTGGTCAAGGGGCGCCCTGTAGGAGCCTCGATTGTCGGATATCAAGCGGGTGAGCTGATCAACCTTTGGGCGCTTGCACTGGCCAACAAGATGAAGATGAGACAGATTGCAGCGATGGTAGCGCCCTATCCAACCATCGGTGAGGTCAATAAACGTGCGGCAGGCGCATATTTTAGCCCGCGCTTGTTCGAAAGTGACCTGGTCAAACGCGTGGTCGGATTTGTGCAGCGGTTCGTTCCATGACGAGATGGCGCGCGTCTGCGACGACGCCCCTCCCGCCATCCCTTAAGAGGGCAGTGCTCTAGTATGATTAACTCCCTCTCCGGTCGATTGCTGATCCTGACGACGATCTTTGTGATGATTGCGGAAATCCTGATTTTCGTCCCGTCCATCGCGCGATTCCGCGAGGAGTACATGCTGGACCGGCTGGAGCGGGCGCAAATTGCATCGCTGACTCTGCTTGCCGATGACATGATCGATGCCGATCTCGAAGCGGAGTTGCTGCGTAACGCAGAGGTGTTCAACATCGTGTTGCGGCGCGATGAAGTGCGCCAACTGGTGTTGTCTTCACCAATGCCGCAAATCATTGCTGGGACAGTGGACCTCAGGGATAATTCAGCAGCATTGCTGATCCGTGATGCGATGCGCAGGCTGGCCTCGCCAGAAAATGAAGTCATCCGAGTGATTGGTGCGCCTGTGCGGGATGCCGGGCTGCTCATTGAAGTCACGATGGAGACAGCGCCGATGCGCGCTGCCATGATCGAATATGGTCTGCGTATTCTAGTGCTCTCCGCAGTGATTTCCGTCATCACGGCGCTGATGTTGTTTGTGGCTTTGCGTATTTTTCTGGTCAAGCCGATCAAGGGCGTTGTCGCTCATATGCAGCGCTATGCGGCGGCACCCGAGGATGCGCGGCGGATCATCACACCTTCGGCGGGTGTGACTGAATTACGCGAAGCGGAAGAGGCGCTTAAGTCGTTGCAGACAGAGTTGACCAGCGCGCTACGTCAAAAAGAGCGCTTGGCGCAATTGGGTTCTGCGGTGAGCAAGATCAGCCATGACTTGCGCAATATTCTCACCTCGGCTCAGTTGTTTACAGACCGGATCGAGATGTCCGAAGATCCCGTAGTGGCACGTATGGCTCCCAAACTGGTGGGGTCGATAACGCGCGCTGTTCACCTTTGCGAATCGACACTAGCCTTTGGCAAGGCGGAGGAGCCGGGCCCGACGCTTACTCAAATGTTGTTGGCGGATGTGGTTGAGGATGTCC
The DNA here is from genome assembly GCA_036964385.1 of Sulfitobacter sp. Taxonomy (GTDB): domain Bacteria; phylum Pseudomonadota; class Alphaproteobacteria; order Rhodobacterales; family Rhodobacteraceae; genus Sulfitobacter. Next base: position 1,919 of record JBALTK010000145.1, read on the forward strand.
TTTACGGCGAACGGCTTGCGGCGGGTGAGGATGAAGTGACCCTGACGGCCACAGTGCCCGACGATTTCCGGATCAGAGCTGATCCAGAGCAGATGCACCGCGTATTGGGAAACCTAGTCCGCAATGCGCGTCAATCGATCATGGCCACGGGGCAGGGTGGAACAGTTAGTGTTGACGCCAAAGAAACAGATGCCGCGTGGTTGATCGCCGTACATGACACTGGACCCGGTTTGCCTCTCAAGGCGCAAGAGCATCTATTTTCTGCATTCCAAGGATCTGTCCGAAAGGGTGGCTCTGGACTTGGACTTACAATCTCAGCAGAATTGATCCGTGGTCATGGCGGTGACATAAAACTGGTGCGAACAGGCAAAGAGGGAACCGAATTCCTGATAACTCTACCCAAGGGCGACGGTGCCATTTAAGAAAATTGGCCTACAACGAAATTAGGGCGTTTAGGGGGCTTGCATTGCCTGAACGCTAATACTAAACGACCCGTAGTGCACCCGTAGCTCAGCTGGATAGAGTATCTGACTACGAATCAGAGGGTCGGGCGTTCGAATCGCTCCGGGTGCACCAATTTTACAAATACATAGTTTTGAATGCTGAGTTACCTGCCTAATCGGTAAGTTCAGAGCATTGGTTAATGATCGTCTAATTAGGATCGTAGGGCTGAATGTATGCCTTATCGGTCCGGATGCGCATTCGTGAAGGCGGGATGCTTTGAACAGGCATCGGCAACGGTGTTTATCCGCTTACAAGCAGCAAAGTCTGCACCCCATCTGATCGCATTGTAGATTTGTGGCATCAGGACAATATCCGCGAGGCCTAGTGTGTCACCACAGCAGTAGGGCGCTTGTGTAAACTCTCCAAGCATTTGTTCAAACGCTGCCATGCGTGGCGTGATGAAATGGCGCATCCATTGCGTTCGAGCAGGCTCTTCTCCGCTTGTGGCATATCCGGCAACTGAAAGGTTGCAGACGGGATGTAAATCGACTGCAATCGCATGGGCGAGCGCGGTTTGTCGCGCGCGCTGGGCAGGATCGGCAGGCAACAGCCCAAGGCCACGTGTCTCATCAAGATAGTCGAGTATCGCCAAGGATTGTGTGAAGCGATTCCCGTCGATATCCAGCACCGGCACAAAACCTTGGGGATTACGGTCTAGATGATCCGCGCTCAGGTTAGCTTTTGCGAGCAGATCAACCGTCTCGATGCGGTAGTCGATGCCAGCAAGATTGAGCGCGATTCGCACACGGTAGCTCGCAGAGGATTTGGGATAGTCCCATAAAACTACATTGCTCATTTTGCAGCCTCCAGCGCGGCCGTGAGCACGTCGCGGTCGCCGATGTGATTGGCTAAGGTCAGGATCAGGCGCGCATTGTAGGCGTCGCTTTGTTCCTTACTCAGTTCCTCATGCGCTTTGATCAATTCGTTATAAAACCCATCGGGATCGGGGAGATTTGCCTTGAGAGTAAGCATGTTCAGACCTTTCCGATAGCGCGAGCGAGTGCAGATTTGACTGTGGCCTCATCAAAGTCAGGCCAACGGGCGACGACGTGCTGATCAGGACGGATGAGATAAACCCCTTGTTTAGCGCCGCCCAGATAGCGGGTTTTGAGAGTGTCGTGCGTGCTTGGTAAGCTTATCGCTTGCGCCTCGACACCATGAGCCAAAACATTCTGCCCCTCAGTGCCAATTGCCAGCACGGTAAATCCACCACCGAGATGATCCAGCAGAAATCCGTCATCAAGCGGAGCATCTGGACATGTCATGCCAGGGCGTGTGCCGTCAGGTCCATTTAGAGCATCATCGCCGAACAGTTCGAAACCCGCATAGTTGCACGGCACTGACAAGCGGCCAGAGTTTACCATCGGGCGAGCAAACTCGTGCTTGTTTGCTAACTCCAAGACTGCATTGCGAAAGGTTTTGGAAACTTCGGATTTTGGGGTCATGAAGTCGGTAGCGCGTGAGGAATTGAGGATGTTTTCATCTGCGCCATGCTCACGCTCGGTGGCGTAAGTGTCGAGCAAGCTGTCGTCCGACAATCCTTTGAGCACCAGATCAAGTTTCCACGCCAAGTTATCGGCGTCTTGAATGCCAGAATTGGCCCCACGCGCGCCAAAAGGGGAAACCTGATGCGCGCTATCGCCTGCAAAGATCACATTTCCATGGCGAAACTTCTCCATGCGACGACACTGAAACGTATAGATAGAGGTCCACTCAAGCTCGTATTCGGGCACAAAGCCCGCTTGGGAGGAGAGCATAGCATCTACGCGGGCGCGGATGCGGGCGGGGTCGAGTTCCTTTTCGCGATCGATGTCCCAGCCGAGCTGGAAGTCGATGCGCCAGATGTCGTCGGGTTGTTTATGGAGCAAAGCGGATTGGCCACTGTTTTTGAAGGGCGGTTCAAACCAGAACCACCGCTCGGTCGGGAAGTCAGCTTTCATATGGACATCAGCGATGAGAAAGTTGTCCTCGAACACACGTCCATCAAAGCTTAGCCCCATCATGTCGCGCAGTGGCGAGCGCGCGCCATCACAAGCGATGAGATAATCCGCTTCAAGTTGGTAGGGACCGTCAGGCGTCTCAATCGTCAAGGTGCTGTATGCGCCGTGATTCTCCAGCGCGGTCACACAGTTGCGCCCCCGAATTTCAATCGGTGCACCGTCCGCTTGCGCCCTGTTGATCGCGTCCACGAGGTATTTCTCGAAGTATGGTTGCTGCAGGTTGATGAAGGCCGGATTGCGGTGACCTGCTTCGGGTTGAAGATTAAAGTCGAATATCTTGTGGTCGTCGTGAAAGACTTTTCCGACGTTCCACACCACGCCTTTGTCGACCATCGCCTGACTGGCGCCGAGACGGTTGGCGATGTCGAGAGTACGCTTGGCAAAGCAGATCGCCTTGGACCCGAGACCCGCGCCATCATGATCGTCCAACACCAGCGCAGGGGTGCCTTTTTGCCCCAAATCAAGCGCGAGCGCGAGGCCGATGGGACCACCTCCGACGATAACGACGGGGTGACGGATAGGCGCCGCGTCTTGAGCATCTACCTTCGCATAGGGGTAGAGTTGGAACGCTGTTTTGTAGCGGGTCGCGACCATGAGTGTTCTCCTTCAAGAAGCCGGAGGTTGAGTTGCAAGCGTATAGATTGCGAATGCGCTGGCGCACAATAAGGCAATAGTACCAAGGGCTAAGACTATATTTGCGAATTTTCCGGTGCGGCCAGAGCGGAGAAAAGACCCCGTTCTGGCCATGCCTTGGCCAAATGCTTCATTTCTCTTGGCGTAGCTGTGTGTTGAGAAAAATCCGCTTGAACCGATGTGGACCATTAGGGAAACCATGCAGATGGCGAAGCCTAGCCATAAGCTGAGGAAAGCTGCAAAAAATGTACCCTCTGCTAGGTCCCAAGCTGTCATCCCTGCAAAGCTGCCCACATTTCCAGATCACGCTCGGCGGTCCAAATGCGGGGGTGGGTGATGCCGCGGGCTTCATCATAGGCGCGGGCGACGTTGAAGGGCAGGCAGTGCTCATAGATCGCGTAGTCGGCAAATTTGGGGTCGCACTCAGCACGCACTGCGTCCCATGCTTGCTTGAGCGTGCCGCCTTGGGCCGCCACGCGAGCGGCGGGGGCGTAGGTTGAGTTCACGAAATCGCGCGTACTCTCGATGGCGCGGTTCACGGCCTCTTTGCCGATCAGCGCGCCACCGCGACCGGGGGCGATGGAGTTCACGTCATACGCTTTGATTGCGTCGAGCGTGGTGCCCCATTCGGCGAAATGCCCGTCCCCGCAATAGCATGCTGAGTGGTCTTCGACGATGTCGCCCGTGAACATCACGTTCTCGTCCGGCACATGGATCACGATGTCACCCGCCGTGTGCGCACGTCCAAGGTGCATCAGGTCCACACGGCGGTTACCGAGGTGCACAGTCATACGGTCGTTGAAGGTGGTGGTAGGGAAGGTCAGGCCCGGAATACTCTCATACCCTTCGAACAAGCGCGGAAAGCGTTGGAATTCGGAATCCCAATCTTCTTGCCCCCGCTCCATCACCATGCCGCGCGCGGCCTCACCCATGATGATTTGATCAGCGCCATAAGCCGAAGCACCCAATACGCGCACGGCGTGGTAGTGGGTAAGCACGACGTGGCTGATCGGTTTGTCAGTGACTTTGCGGACTTGTTCGATAACTTTGTGCGCCAGACGTGGTGTCGCCTGCGCCTCTACAATCATCACGCTTTCGTCTCCGATGATAACGCCTGAGTTGGGATCACCCTCCGCGGTAAACGCCCACAGATCGCGGCCGATTTCGTCAAACGTGATTTTCTTTTCGGTCATGTCGCCTTGGGAGGCAAATGCTTTGGCCATGTTGGTATCCTTACGGGTGTTTTACGGAAATTTGACAGCGGGTTTGATGGTAGTGGTGCAGGTGCCAAAGCCGATCTGGTAGCCGTCACCTTTTGCAGCGCCGTGCAGAGTCAGCGTATCGCCATCCTCAACAAAGCTGCGGGTCTGGCCGCCACCGATGTCGAGTGGCTCTTTCCCGCCCCATGACAGTTCGAGCAGGCTGCCGCGCTCGTGCTTCTCAGCGCCAGAGATGGTACCGGAACCGAGCAGGTCGCCCGGCGTCATCGCGCAACCCGAGCTTGCGTGGTGCGCAAGTTGCTGTGGCGCGGAGTAGTACATCTCGTTGTAATTCGTCTCGCAAATTGTGACTGCGTCGCCACCCTCAGGCTGTAGCGTGACACTTAAATCAATTTTGTACAGCATCGGTTTGGGTTCTTGGAGGTGGGGGAGCAGATCAAACTCCCGCTCAGGCGTGGACGTGCGGAACGGCTCCAATGCGGCGCGGGTAACGATCCACGGGCTGATCGACGTGGCGAATGCTTTGGCTTGAAATGGACCAAGTGGCTGGTATTCCCACGCTTGGATGTCGCGCGCGGACCAGTCGTTGAGCAGGACATACCCAAAGATCATTTCATCCGCTTCGGCGACAGAAACGGGATGCCCCAACTCGGAGGCGGTGCCGACAATCGCACCCATCTCAAGCTCGATATCCAGGCGTTTGCAAGGGCCGAAAGACGGCAAATCAGCGTCAGGTGCTTTCGTTTGACCATTCGGGCGGATCACATCTGTGCCAGAGACGATGACCGAGGACGCACGCCCGTTATAACCGATGGGAATGTGCAGCCAGTTTGGCGGGAGCGCGTTCTCGGCGCCACGAAACATCGTACCTACGTTTGTGGCATGGTGACGGCCCGCGTAAAAGTCGGTGAACTCGGCCACGACCATGGGCATTTCCATACGCGCGTCGGCCATTGGGACCAACAAGGGAGCGACAGTCGCTTGCTCGGAGGAGCCATCTGCGAGCAGTTGGGTGAGGCGGTCGCGCAGGGCGACCCAAGCCTCGGGCCCCAACTCCATTACATCGTTCCAATAAGGTACGTCAAACACCGGATCTTCGGCCAGCTCAATGACACCAGCTTCCTCGGCTGCGTACATGTCGAGGATCATATCACCAATCGCCACACCACAGCGCGGCTCAAGGCTGTTGGTTGTGAAAACGCCGTAGGGCAGGTTGTTGAGCGGGAAGGGGCAATCAGCGCTGTTGGCGCTCTCTACCCAAGATTTTATCAGTGTCATTTTTTGTCCTTAATTCTTGCCGCGGTAAATCCGCATCTGTGTTCAGTCGCAGCCGCCGCCGTCACCATCCGTGCTGGTATCCGCGACGCCACCGCTATTTCTGCCGGTGCTGACGTTGTGGTATCCTGTGCGAAAGCGTGCGGGTTTGTAATAGTCCCATACCATACCCGCCGCGCAGACAACGATGAAGCCGATGACGAGCAGTACGGTTACGATCGGATCCATTATTTTTTACCCGGCGTGCCGTCGAATTTCTTTTCGATATCTGCCCAGCAATCGATGTAGTCGTCCTGTAAGGGCGCCTCGTTCGCGGCGAACGCAGTAAGGTGCTGCGGAAAGCGGGTCTCGAACATGAATGACATCGTATTGCTGAGTTTTTCTGCTCCGAGGTCGGCGTTCGAGGCGCCTTCAAACGCATTCTTGTCAGGGCCGTGGGGCAGCATCATGTTGTGCAAGCTCATGCCGCCGGGGATGAAACCCTTCGGCTTGGCATCATAGATACCAAAGATATTGCCCATCATCTCGGACATGACATTTTTATGATACCACGGTGGACGGAATGTATCTTCGGCCACCATCCAGCGATCGCGGAACAGCACAAAGTCGATGTTGGCAGTACCTTCCACGCCTGAATCGGCGGTCAGCACTGTGAAGATTGACGGGTCAGGGTGATCGAACAGGATTGCTCCGACGGGGCAGTATGTGCGCAGATCATATTTGCACGGCGCATAGTTGCCATGCCAAGCGACCACATCCAGCGGGCTGTGGCCAATCTTTGTCTCGTGGAACTGGCCCGCCCATTTGATCGTCACGGTGGAAGGTACGTCGCGGTCTTCGAATGCCGCGACAGGTGTCTTGAAGTCACGTGGATTGGCCATGCAGTTGGCACCGATCGGGCCACGACCAGGCAAGTGGAATTTCTGCCCATAGTTCTCGCAAACAAATCCGCGCGCTGGGCCTTCGAGCACTTCTACACGGTAGACAAGGCCGCGTGGGATGATTGCAATCTCTTGCGGCTCGATATCAATGACGCCCAGCTCAGTGGCGAAACGCAGGCGGCCTTCTTGGGGGACGATCAGCAGTTCGGAATCGGCAGAATAAAAGTAGGCGTCCTTCATGCTCTCGGTAACAAGGTAGACATGGCTAGCCATGCCAACTTGGGTATTTACGTCGCCCGCTGTGGTCATCGTGCGCATACCTGTCAGCCATGTGAGCGGCTGATCTGAGTGTGGCACGGGGTCCCAACGATATTGACCCAGAGAAGTCACATCAGGGTCCACATGTGGGGCGGACTTCCAATAGGGCAGATCGATTTTCGTGAAGCGGTGCGTATGCTTGACCGAGGGACGGATGCGGTAGCACCACGTCCGCTCGTTCTGGTGGCTGGGCGCGGTAAAGGCCGTGCCGCTTAGCTGTTCACCGTAGAGGCCGTAATTCACTTTTTGTGGGGAGTTCATTCCTTGGGGCAACGCACCCGGCAGGGCCTCTGTTTCGAAATCATTGCCGAAGCCAGGCATATATCCGTCCGTGGTTCCGACCGTGGTCGCGGCGGTTTGCAGGCCGTGTGATGGCAGCGCTTTGTTCATTAGATTTCTCCCTCGTAACTTTCTTACCAGATATTAGTTTGATTTGTAACTAACAACAGGTAAGTTCGATGAATGACTGATGATGATTTTGATCTGAGCCGATTTCTACCCTACGCGCTGAACCAAGCGGCGGAGGCAACAAGCATTGGTTTTCAGGGGTATTATCGCCAACGCTATGGCATGTTGCGTACCGAATGGAGGGTGTTGTTTCATCTGGGCCGCTACGGCGCGATGACGGCAAAGGGGATTTGCGAACGGGCCAGTTTGCACAAGACGAAGGTTAGTCGCGCCGTGCACGCACTTGAGCAAAAGCGATTCCTTGTGCGTACGACCCAAGAGCGCGACCGCAGGCATGAGACGCTGTCTCTCACCCGCCAAGGGGAGGGAGTTTATGCGGATTTGTTCCAAGCGGCCAAAGCGTACGATGCAAAGCTGTCGGAAAATTTCTCGGAAACGGAGCGTGAGATTTTGAACCGCTGTCTGGAGAAGATATCAAAGTTGTGAGCAGGCCGAAGGATCGCTCCGGCCTGCGTAAAATGCTTAGTCGGATTTCGTCTGATCCGAGTGATCCATGGTGCCGTGATCGCCGTGCTTCATGCCGCCATGATCACCCGCTGTGCGCGCTTCCACATCGAATGCGACCTCAATTTCGCCTGCGTTCGCAAAGACGAGAGTGGCGTTGATCTTCTCACCGACCTCGAACGGATCACCGCCCAAGCCCATGAACATTACATGAAGCCCACCGGGCATCAGCGTCACAGTCTCACCAGCGGGGACAGGGATGCCGTCTTGCTTTGTCATCGTCGCGACCCCGTTTTCGTCCGTTGCGGAGAGATGAAGTTCAATGCGCGGAATCTCGGCGACATGGACCGCAAGGAGGGTGTCATCGACGCTGCCAGTATTAGTGATCGCCATATAGCCGCCGCCAACATTAGCGGATTTTGCGGTCTCAAAGGCGCTCGGGTGTGAGATTTCAAGATCACCCAAAGTGTAGTCCTGAGCTTGTGCAATACCAGCAGAGAGAAGCAGCGCGAGCGCAGTTTTTGTGAAAATATTCATGGTGTTTTCCTGTGATGGATCGCAGGGTTTTGCCTGCGATAAGTGACGTGATTTCTGGAGATTGAAAACGTCAATTACGCGGTGGGCCACGCACGGGAGGGTGTGCATAATGAACTGCACAATTGGGGTGTGCCAGTTCATTCGCGCCGTCTAAGAGGATTGTCTGGAACGAGACCGCTTGGGATGTTTGCGCGGGTGAGGGAAGCAGCATCGCGCCAACGATCCGGCAGCTTTCGCAGCCTCCACTGACGTGGCCGCCCGTTTCACCGCAAATATCAGAGATGTTCCCGCCCATAGCAAGGAACTGTGTCATTTGCGATGTGACAGGTGCCGCACCTGCGCGGTGGGCAAACGGCACGCTGAGCAGTGCCAGCGTCACAAGCGCAAGCATGCAGGTTCTCATG
>JBALTK010000146.1:0-10571 GCA_036964385.1 Sulfitobacter sp.
CCCTTTTGCAAAGGTGCGGTTTCTAAAACTACGTTCTTCTAAACAGGGATTAACCTGTCTTGCCGCAGAGGAAATACCTCTTTGGCATAAAAGCTTAGCGGCGCAGGCCGAGGCGTTTGATCAGGTCTTGGTAGCGCGACTCATCCTTGGACTTAACATAGTCCAGAAGTTTGCGGCGCGTTGCGACCATTTTCAAAAGGCCACGACGACCGTGGTTGTCTTTTTTATGTGTTTTGAAGTGCTCTGTCAGTGTCGCGATGCGCGAGCTGAGAACAGCAACTTGTACTTCAGGGGAACCGGTATCGCCTTCTTTGGCGCCGAATTCGCTCATGATGCGTGCTTTTTCTTCTTTAGTAATCGACATCGGGGTCTCCTTGTCAAAAGGTTAAAATGGATGGCGCTGCCCGGGATGTCGTCCAGTGCAGGCCCATGGAGGAATCGCAAACATACGTCCGCGATGGGGTCGTTTAGGCGTGTTTAGAGGGTTTGGCAAAGGCTTATTTGGCCTAGTGCTTGTCCAGTGTCGGGATCAGGACGCGGTAAGCCCAAGTTGGGTTGCCGAGCTGAGCGGCACAAGGGCGATATCACTGGGCAGCAGATCGGTGCCGTTGACTGTTGCCACAAGGGTGCCATCGAGCATCACAAGAGTTTGGTCGGCAGTGTCGGAATCTACGCTTAGCGTGATTTGAGGTTCGACGCTGGTGTCGCTGGTGTCGTCCCAGACCAGCAGAAGGCTGTCATCCTCGGGGGCATAGTCTAAGATCTGCGTTGCTTCACCAGCGGTGAGCCAGTCGCCGAGCACAATTTCATCCGCCCCTTCGCCCGCAGTTACGATATCGCCCGAGCCTGCGAGAATGCTGTCATCGCCGCCGCCGCCATTGAGGAAGTCGGCATCATCGTTGTCGGCCCCTGTGGCGCCGCGCATGTAGCCGCTGAGGATGTCATTACCCCACCCGCCAAACAACACGTCCGACCCTGCGCCACCAATCAAAGTATCATTGTCGATGCCACCATGGAGAGTGTCGTCGCCATCATCGCCTTTAAGCATGTCGTTGCCAGCGGACCCTTGGAGGAAGTCATTGCCAGCATCCCCGAAGAGGGTGTCGTTGGCATTGTGGCCGAACAGGTCATCATCCTGAGCGCCGCCGTGCATAATGTCGCCACCGTCATTGCCGTGGAGTGTATCGTTGCCTGCGTCGCCGCCAAGGATGTCATTGCCATCGTCTCCGCGCAGTTCATCATCTCCGTTCCCACCGTTGATGGTATCTGCACCGCTTAGGCCACGAGTGCGTTCATTTTCATCGGCACCATCAAACAGATCGTCCCCGTCCGACCCTTCGGTCAACACAAAACTCTCTGCGGTGGAAAGTGTGAGTGGAGGCAGCAGGGCTGCGTCATCGCCACCGCGCGAGTCATAGTCAGCCTCAAAGTTGCTGGGGGTTTCTTCGGGGACAGGCGTAGGCGCGGGAGGAGTCGCGAAATCGGCTTCGTCTTCCTCATTGAGCTGTGGATCAACAAACGTTACGGTACCCACCGCCATCAGCCCCATTAAACCCGCCAACCATAACATAGTTTATGTCCCAATAATTTACGGACATTTGTCCTGAATTCTTATGCACAGAATTGCGCTGAGTCGTCAAAACACTACGGCTAATAAGGTTAACGGGTGATGGAGGTTCGAAAAGGATCAGCTTTCGATCGTCCATAACTGAGGCTGCGCGCTGTAGGGAAGATAGAGCGGGTGGCGCGGGTGGCCCGCTTTTGTCAGGCCAAGGTGGTGGAGCGGATGGCCAGCGGCGTGCAGTTTCGCGGCGATTGCCATCCCTTGATCACGGTGCGCGCCGTGGACACCCCACGCTGCAATGACTGTATCGGCCCAAGTGGCGGCCTCAACGAGAGTTGCGGCGTTATCAGGCCCCTCAGGATCATCGGCTGCTTTCATGTCGCGGGGATCAGTGGCCCGTAGTGCAAAGATATTGACCGCACGAAAGCCACCAAAGCCCAATGCGCGCGCGCGTTGCTCGCAGCGGTGGATGGTGGGATCGTTTTGTACCTCGGTCGCGGTGGATGGGTTGAGCATTACGAACACCACGCGCCGTCCGTCCGCGTCCCAGACGCGGGTAAGGCTGTAGCGGTAGAGTTCGCAGTCCGAGTACACCGCAGTCGAAGGGGCGTCCCCTTTTGTATGGCTGCGGCTGATCATGGTGAGTTAGCTGCCGTTGATTTCGGAGGCGTTAAAGACGCGGGAGGGGTGCAATTCGCCCGCTTTATAGGTGCCAACGGCCACGGCGCGGCCTTCTTGGGAGGCCCAGCATTCATCGCCGTATTCGACGTCTTTTGCGAATACCATTCCGGGGTTGCCGTTGCGCAGTTTGATTGCGCCTTCGGCGCTGGCGGTAACTTGGGGCAAGTCCTGTAGGCCCAGTTCGAGCGGCCCTAGGAAGGCGTCAAGCTCGGGCGTTTTGGCCATCTCTTCGACTTGAGCCAGTGTAACAGCGTTGGCCAACTCAAACGGACCTGACCATGTGCGGCGCAATTCGCGCACGTGACCTTTGCAGCCCAGTACCTCACCCAGATCGCGAGCGATGGAGCGGACATAGCCACCTTTGCCGCAGACCATCTCAAGCGTGACATGATCGGCATCGGGGCGGTCCAGCATGATTAGGCTGTCGACATAGAGGGGACGCGCGGCGATCTCCATCGTCTCACCATCGCGGGCGCGTTTATAAGCACGTTCCCCATCAATTTTCACGGCGGAGAATTGCGGTGGGACTTGCTCGATATCACCGACGAAGGCGTGCAGCGCCTCTTTTATGGCGGCATCGTCAGGGCGCAGATCTGAAGTGGCGATGATCTCACCCTCCAGATCATCGGTATTTGTGGCTGCCCCCAAGCGGACGGTAAAAACGTAAGCTTTCAGCGCATCAGTGATGAACGGCACAGTTTTCGTCGCCTCGCCCAGCGCAATCGCCAGAACACCCGTTGCATCAGGATCAAGCGTGCCTGCGTGGCCCGCTTTCTTAGCGTCAAAAGCCCAGCGCACTTTGTTCACGACAGCAGTGGAGGTTGGGCCAGCGGGTTTGTCGATAACGACCCAGCCTGAAATATCGCGCCCTTTGCGTTTGCGTGCCATGTGCTGTCCTTGAGGTTTTGGGGATTGGATATGTTGCGGGCCGTTTTGCAGATTGCGCGCCTGTGTGCAACGGGTGCTATTCGTCGTCGGTCGCTGATTGGTCTGCTGTCGGTTCCGCCGAGACGGGCTCACTTGGTGGCAGGGGCGGGAGTTCCTGACCCTCGACAACGCCGATGATGGGCCCGAGCGCGCCAAACCCGATGTCATTGCGACCCAACTCGGGTGCGCGCAGACGAGATACGTTGCCGTCGAAATAGAGCGCGTTGTTCAGGCCAAGATGGTCGCGGAACATGCTGCCGAAGGCATAGAAGGTGACAGGGCTGTTGGAGATGGCAAAGCTGGCAACGGTGCCATCGTCACTGGTGCCGACCCCATTGCGGATAAAACGCGAAGTGGAGTTGCGCAGGAAGCGCGGATGCAATTCGCCGTCGATGACCAGCATGGGGCCGGATTGTGTGGCGCTGGTGCACTCTGGGGCTTCTTCGACATAGCGCAGCGTCTCAATCACATCGGCGCGTCGATCACGCAGACACAGTACACCGTTGGGCAGCAGACCAAAATTACCCGGTCCAGCATTGGTAATGATCTTTTGTGCGGTCTCAAAATCCTCAACATAGAGGCCCACGGGCGCGCGATCATCATGGTACATGCCTGCATTCGTGGCAAAGCCCAAGGCGAACCCTTGGTCCTCTAGCGCGGCGTTCAAAGTGCTGAAATAGCCGTAAGGCCGCGTGCCGCTGTCGTCGTAGAGGAACAGGCGCAGCATGTCTTTGGTGAGGTCCACATCACAGATGGCGTATTCGACACCCTTGTAGGTTTCTTCACGGCAGGTTGCGGCCAGCGCAGGTTGCGCCAGCGTCCAGATCGCAGCGATGAATGCTGCGCGCTGGATCACTCGTCTTCTGCCTCATCATCAGGCGCATCCGCATCGCGGCGCACGCGGTCTTGGGCCAGCATTCGGCGTGTCTCGTCCATCTGGTCAAAGGTGCGGTCCAACTGGAAGCGTAGCTCGGGCGAGAACTTGAGCGTGAGGCGTTTCGCCACCAGCTTGCGCAGCTCGTATTTGTTGCGGTTGAGCAGATCGAGAACCTCGTCCTGACCGATACCACCCAAGGGCAGCACATAGGCGGTCGCGACTTTGAGGTCATTGGAAGTGCGCACTTCGCCCACGGTGATGGACAAGCGGTTGAGATCGGGATCATGCACATCCCCACGCGCCAGCACATCACTAAGTGAGCGGCGAATGGTTTCGGCTACGCGCAGCTGTCGCTGGTTCGGGCCGGTGCTTTCTTTGGGTTTATTATATGCCATATGCCCCATCTAAGGTGTCTGAACTTCTTTGCCAAGCGGATGCGGTCGCGCTACACCGCTGATCAGCAGATAAAGGCCAGATCACCAAATAAAGGAACCCGCCATGACACAGACAACAGGTATCACGATCACAGGGGTCTCTGGCCGGATGGGTCAAATGCTGGTGCAGCAGGTCACTTCTCACGAGATGACCCATCTTGCGGGGGCGGTCGAGCGCTCGGGTCATGATTGGGTCGGTCAGGATTTAGGCGTTGCGATGGGTGGCACAGCCACTGGCGTAGTCGTAACCGATGATGCGGCTGCCGCGATGAAAGATGCGCAGGCAGTGATCGATTTTACAGCGCCCGTTGCGACAATCGACTTTGCGAAGGCCGCCGCAGAGGCGGGGATCGTGCATGTTATCGGCACTACGGGCATGAGCGCGGAGGAGATTGCGCAGCTTAAGGCGCCAGCAGAGCGCGCGGTGATCGTCCGCGCAGGGAACATGAGCCTTGGGGTGAACCTGCTCACGTTGCTCACTCGGAAGGTCGCTGCGGCGCTGGATGAGGATTTCGACATCGAGATTATCGAGTCGCACCACAATCAGAAGGTTGATGCCCCCTCTGGCACGGCGCTGATGTTGGGGGAGGCTGCTGCGGAAGGCCGTGGAGTCGCACTGTCGGATGTGAGCGATTCGGGTCGTGACGGTATTACGGGTGCGCGCAAGCGGGGTGATATCGGGTTCTCCGCTATTCGCGGTGGGGATATTGTGGGTGAGCATGATGTGATGTTTGCAGGCGCGGGAGAGCGGATTATTCTGCGCCATATCGCATCAGATCGCGGGCTGTTTGCGCGCGGTGCGCTTAAGGCGGCGCTTTGGGGGCAAGGACGTGAAGCGGGTGAATACGACATGCTAGATGTGCTTGGACTGAACGACTGAGGCGGGAAGGTCGCTATTATTCTTGCTTAGATGAAACCAAACTTGGATTTGGGGCGTATATATAACAACGGACCTCGTAGGAGAGACCCACGTGAAGCATATACTCCCCGCATTTACTGCCCTTACGCTTGCGGCGGCTACACCCGCTGCGGCTGAATTCTCGAAAATAAATAGCGCGGCTGAATTTACGAACCTCGTGACGGGCAAGACCCTCACACGCCCGTTGGTCAGGGTGAAGGTCAGCCCTGATGGGTCCATCACGGGACGCGGTATGACATGGGACGTGAGCGGGAACTGGACGTGGGAAAACGGATATTTCTGCCGAAGCCTTGAGTGGGGCGGCGATGATCTGGGCTATAACTGTCAGGAAGTAAAAGCGTCGGCTGGTAAAATTAGGTTCACGTCAGATGAGGGCAGTGGAGATAGCGCAGATTTCTTTCTTCGGTGAGCAACAGCATGATAATTAAGGATTTAAAGCCCAGAGCATCGCATGGACTCTGGGCTTTTTTGCATCGTACAGAATCAAAAATCTACTGCGATGCCCTTTTTCTCCCAATCGCCATAGCGCACAGGTTCTGGTCCGTCGCGGCCTCCCAGTTCAGGCGGTAGGTCGAGCGCACGCGCGGCATCTCTGCGTTCTTGTGCCTCCGCGAGGGCGCGTTGGGCGGCGGGCGGCAGGTCGGGTCCGGGTTCTGGCATGGGGGGAATAGGCGCGTCCGGAATTGGTGGTTCTTTGGGTGTGGGCTCTTTTGCCATGGGGCGTTCCTTTCTCAACTCTCTCTTGATATACGTCGCACCTTGCCCCAGACAACCTCCGAACCAACCGCCAGACCGCACAGAGAAAGCTAACACCATGTCAGACACCGGCGTATCGGCCCGTAAATCCGCTGTTTTCCTGCTCGACCAGATATTGGGTGAGGGTAAACTGATGTCCGAATTGTTGGGCGCTGGGGTGCTGGACCGTCTTGCTCCCGAAGATCGGGCACGTGCGCAGCGTCTGGCGCAGGACACTTTGCGCGGGATGGAACGCGCCGATCGCATTTTGCAAAAGCACCTGAACAAGTATCCGCCGCTGACGGTGCGCAATGCGCTGCGTGTCGGGACATTGGAACTGTGTACTGGTGGCGCGGCGCATGGCGTCGTGAACGCCATGGTCTCGGTTGTGGCGGCGGACAAACACTTGAGCCACCTCAAAGGACTGACCAACGCCGTGTTGCGTAAGGTCGCCGCCGAGGGCGAGGAAGCATGGACAGAGCGCCGCGCTCCGCGTCTGCCTAAATGGTTGCGTGGACCGCTGGTTGAGGCATGGGGTTCTGATGCGATGGCGGCGATTGAGGCGGCGCATTTCAAAGGTGCGCCTCTGGATTTGACGGCAAAGGGCGATGCCGCTGCATTGGCCGAGCGTTTGAATGGTACGCTGTTGCCCACAGGCTCGGTACGGTTGCATGAGGGTGGTCAGGTCTCGGCTATGGAAGGTTTTGCTGAGGGCGATTGGTGGGTGCAGGACGCTGCCGCCGCTTTGCCTGCGCTGATTCTCAATGCCCAAGAAGGCGAAGTTGTGCTGGACCTTTGCGCGGCCCCAGGTGGTAAGACGATGCAGTTGGCAACCACGGGTGCCGAAGTGCGCGCTGTGGACGACAACCACTCGCGCATGCAGCGCGTGAAAGAGAACCTTGCACGGACGGGCCTAACGGCGCGGACCTTTATCAAGGATGCGCGGCAGTTTCAGGGTCAGTTTGATGCCATCCTGCTGGATGCGCCATGTTCGGCCACAGGTACAATTCGCCGCCACCCTGATTTGCCTCACGCCAAGGACGGCTCTGACTTTGGTGCGTTGATCGAGCTACAGGAAGAGCTACTGGATCATGCGTGGTCCTTGCTTAAACCCGGTGGGCGGATGGTGTTTTGCACCTGTAGCCTTCTGCCAGACGAGGGCGAGGTCCAGATCGACGAAGCGCTGGAGCGGCATGGTGATATGACCGTTGACCGTGATGCGCTAAACATCGCGGGTGTAGAGCCTGAGTGGATTTCGTCAGAAGGCGGCCTGCGTCTGCGTCCCGATTTTTGGGAAGAGCTTGGCGGAATGGACGGGTTTTATATCGTGTGCCTGCGCAAAGCGGACTAAAGCGCTGCGGAAGCAGGTGGATTCGGGATTGCCAGATATTTGGCAGGGTCGATCTTAACGAACCCGCGTAAATCCAATGCTTCGCGATCTATTGTGTCCAGCATCAAGACCGCTTCGGAAATGGCATCATAGATCACAGCCGGATCGTATCGCGGCCCCGTGATGTAGGGCAGGGCAGGTGTGGGGGCGGTATGTTCTAATACACGCAACCGTTCTGCAAACGGCTCGTACCGCTGGATCAGTCGCCAAGTTTGGGCATCTATGCTTGCGATGTCTGCGCCTCCTTCCGCGACCATTTGAGCAGAGCGCAGGTGTCCGCCACTTTCAACGCGATTGGTGAACCAAAATCCCAACGGCTGTGTGTGGGCATAAAGTGCTGCAAAACCTGATTGGGAATGGCTCATGTTATAGGCCAGCTTCGCCTTGCAGTAATCTGTCAGCGCGTGGCGCGGATCATCAGCGCGTACGACAATCGCAGAGCGGTAATATCCTGCGGAGCAGCCTTGCAGCCCATAGTCGGGGGTGCCGACAATCTGTACGCTGCCATGCAGGCGGGTGCGGTATGGCATGCCGCAGGTTTGGCTAACGACCAGTGTCGGATCTTCCCAAACTTTGAATTCGCCGGCGGTTTGGGAGAGTTCGCGGGGTGTTGCGATCCCGAGTACGGCAAGGTTGTCTCGGATCTGTGACCAAAACCGTTGGTGTGCGCCGTCTAATTCGGGCCGTGCGTACATCATGAGCGAAGCTATCATTTGGCCAAAGTGCAACGGGATGGTGCGCTGGGCAAGGGGGACCTGCACGGGCGGTCCATCGCCGAAATGGATACATGGGCGAAAATGCGCCCGAAATGCGGTGACACCTCGCGGCTTGCACGATAGACTACCCAAAACGCCAATAGAGCGTATGGGCAGAGCACATGATCGAATTTCCACAGCTAAGCGCGCATCGCACGCGCTTGTTAAACCGGTTGCACGCGCGCATGGCCGCACGGGCGCGAGGGCAAGTGCGCGGGTTTGTATCCTCTCCGGAGCCTAGGACCATCGGTTCTTTTGCGCGGGGACGGCAGTTGGCAGCGGGGAATTTCCTTTTTGCGGGGAGCTTGATCACTGCTCCTGAGAACACGCCGTGGGAAGTGGAGGCACCGGACACTGCATTCTCGGAGAGCTTGCATGGGTTTGCGTGGCTGGATGATCTAGCGGCGGTGGGAGATAGCACCTCGCGCCGCGCCGCGCAGAAATGGCTTTGGCAGTGGATCGACCTGTACGGCGGCGGGCAGAGCGTCGGCTGGTCTCCCGATTTGACGGGTCGCCGTTTGATCCGTTGGATCAATCACGCGCTATTTGTACTGCATGGCGCCGGTGAAAACGCCCCTGACAGCGAAGCTTTTTTTCAATCTCTGGCCCAGCAGACGCGGTTTTTATCCAAACGCTGGCACGCTGCGGCACCTGGACTGGCGCGGTTTGAGGCGCTGACAGGACTGATCTACGCAGGTCTTTCGTTGGAGGGGCTTGAGGAATTGGCTGATCCCGCGATCAAGGCGTTGGCACGGGAATGCGACACGCAGATTGATGCACAAGGCGGCTTGCCCACGCGCAACCCCGAAGAATTGCTCGATGTCTTTACGCTGCTCACATGGGCGGCGGCTGCCCTGTCGGATGCAGGGCGCGGCACGCCGCAGCCGCATCTGGCCGCGATTGAGCGGATTGCACCGACCCTGCGCACGCTACGCCATTCCGATGGTGGGCTGGCGCGGTTTCATGGCGGCGGTCGCGGGTTGGAAGGCTGGCTTGATCATGCGTTGGCCTCCTCTGGTGTGCGCAAGATGCAGCCTGAGGGTCTATCGATGGGATATGCCCGTCTGTCTGCGGGTCGAACGAGTGTTATTATAGATGCAAGCCCCCCACCAAGCGGTGCGGCCTCGTCCAACGCCCATGCCTCAACACTGGCGTTTGAGCTGACCTCGGGTCGGCGGCCCTTGATTGTGAACTGCGGCTCTGGGGCGTCTTTCGGGCTGGACTGGCGGCGGGCAGGACGTGCGACACCTTCCCACTCGACGCTCAGCCTTGGAGGGTATTCCAGCGGGCGGTTGGACACACCTGACAGGCGGACGGGGATTGAGGCGCTGATTGACGCGCCGACCCATGTTCCTGTTGAGATCACGCCCGTCAGTGACGGGATGAAGTTTCAGGGTGGACATGATGGCTATGTCCTGACCCACGGCCTGACACATGCGCGGACGCTTGAGCTGACCAGTGATGGACGTGCCGTGGCGGGTGAAGACATGTTGCTGGCGATGGAAGATGTGGAAAAGCGGCGATTTGACCGTGCATTGGACAAAACACAGCTCAAAGGGTTGCGATACGAGATTCGCTTTCACCTGCACCCCGAAGTGGACGCCACCATTGATCTGGGCGGGGCGGCAGTGTCTATGGCGCTAAAGTCTGGTGAGATATGGGTTTTTCGCCATGATGGCATGTGCGAATTGACGCTCGAAGCGGGGGCGTATCTTGAGACGACACGCCTCAAACCGCGCGCATCACAGCAGATTGTACTCACGGGTCGTGCGATAAATCCCGCCACTCGGGTGCGCTGGTCCTTGTCCAAAGCGCAGGAAACTGCGATTGGCGTGCGTGATTTGGAACGGGATGACCCGTTTTCTGACGACGACTGAACACAAGGAGCCCCTGCCATGGCTGATCTCTACCCCGTAAAACGCGCCCTTCTTTCTGTTTCCGACAAAACCGGACTGGTTGAGTTCGGCCAAGCGCTGGCAAAAGCCGGTGTCGAACTGCTCTCGACGGGCGGTACGGCAAAGGCGCTGCGAGAGGCGGGCTTGGAGGTCAAAGACGTGGCCGAGGTTACTGGTTTCCCAGAGATGATGGACGGTCGCGTCAAGACGCTGCACCCCGTTGTACACGGTGGCCTGTTGGCGCTGCGCGATGACGCGGGGCATGTGGCATCCATGGAAGAGCACGGGATCGGCGGTATCGATCTTGTGGTAGTGAACCTCTATCCGTTTGAAGAGACTGTGGCCAAGGGCGCAGAATACGCCGAAGTCATCGAAAATATCGACATTGGTGGTC
>JBALTK010000147.1:0-10414 GCA_036964385.1 Sulfitobacter sp.
CCAATCGGAGCTGGATTGGCGGGCGCTCCCTCTGCCGTTAATCGGACTGGTTGGTCCGTTTGGGTTTGTGCCGCGATGACTGATTTCGGCTCGGCCTTGTCTGGTGATTTCACATCGGAGTGGGCCGCGCGCTGCTTGAATATAAGCGCTTGTTGCTCTGCACTGCCTTTGTTCAAGCCGCCGCCGTCCGCCGTCGTCCCGCGCGTGTTTGCCCCAGCGGAGGTTGGCTGAACGGCTGAGACGCTTACTGTGTCAGTCGCCAATGTGCCGGTACCGGTCGATTGGATCGGTGGTGCTGCTGTATTCATTAGATTGACGGGTATATTTAACGCCATCTGATGCCCCTTTTCATTAAAAGAAGCCCGCCACCCATGGCAAGAATACAGCCCTAAATATGACCAGTGTGTTAATTTTAGGCTGAAAAGTATCTCAATAGTTAACGGGTTTTAAAAGGCTGCGGAACATTTGTTCAAGATGTGCATGGGCGCGTTTGGTGGGGTCTTCTGCACTGAGGAGGACAGACATCTGCGCGCCAAAATCTGCGTACTGCTGCGTCGTGGACCAGATCGAAAAAATCAGATGGGCGGGGTCTACGGGTGCGATGCGGCCTGCGTCGATCCATGTCTGGATCACTTCGCATTTACGGTCGAAAAGCGGTTTAAGGTCATCCGAGAGATAGGCGGTGATGCGCGGCGCGCCTTGAAGGATTTCTCCAGCGAAGAGCTTGCTTTCAAGCGGAAGTTCGAGTGCCATGTCGAGTTTATGACGCACATAACCAAGCAACTCTTCGACGGGATCACCTTCCTCGTCCAACTCAATAAGCGGGTCGAGCCACGTTTCGAGAAGTTGGCTCAAAAGGGTCACATAAATCTCGGTCTTACCGTCGAAATAGTAGAGCAGGTTCGGCTTGCTAAGGCCTGCCCCTTTGGCAATGGCATCAAGGGTCGCGCCGCCGTAACCATCGCGAGAGAAGACCTCCAAAGCGGCATCGAGAATCAGTCGACGGTTGCGGGTCTGGATGCGGCTTGGCTTTTTCGGAGGAGTGTCGGTCACGGCGGCTCACTTGGTGCTGGGAAATTAGGCAGATTGCTACTGGGTCTATCAATGAGCCTAAACCAGTTCTTGACAGACAGGAAGGCAGGGGCAATCGTTGCTTTACCATTTGGTAAAAATTGTGATCCACCCTTTGTGCGATCTAGACAGACTGACAGACAGGAGCCAGCCGATGCCAGCGCCAGGACAAAACCTCAAGATCAACCCTGACCGTTTGTGGGACACCCTAATGGATATGGCGAAAATCGGCCCCGGTGTGGCGGGAGGCAACAATCGCCAGACGCTGACGGACGAAGACGCCGAGGGTCGCGCCTTGTTCCAGAAGTGGTGTGAGGATGCGGGATGTACCATGGGCCTCGACCAGATGGGCAACATGTTTGCGCAGCGTGCAGGGACTGATCCCGATGCGCTGCCCGTCTACGTGGGTAGCCATTTGGATACACAGCCTACGGGTGGTAAGTACGACGGAATTCTGGGCGTTCTGGGCGGGCTGGAAATTCTGCGCACACTGAATGATCTGGGTATCCAGACCAAGCACCCGATTGTAGTGACAAATTTCACGAACGAAGAAGGCACGCGCTATGCGCCTGCAATGCTGTCGTCCGGAGTGTTTGCGGGTATTCATACGCAGGACTGGGCGTATGAAAAGACAGACGCAGAGGGGAAGTCCTTTGGCGACGAGCTGAAGCGGATTGGCTGGCGTGGTGATGAGGAAACGGGCGCCCGCAAGATGCATGCGTTCTTTGAGTTACACATTGAGCAGGGGCCGATTTTGGAGGCCGAGGGCAAGGATATTGGCGTGGTCACCCACGGCCAAGGCCTGTCGTGGACACAAGTGACGGTGACAGGCAAGGACGCGCACACTGGCTCGACCCCGATGCCAATGCGCAAAAATGCTGGTTTGGGGATGGCGCGGATATTGGACAAGGTTGAAGAAATCGCCTTGAGCCATGCGCCGCATGCAGTGGGGGCGGCGGGACACATCGATGTCTACCCGAACTCGCGCAATGTGATCCCGGGGAAGGTCGTGTTTACGGTCGACTTCCGCTCACCTGAATTGAGTGTGATCGAAGATATGGAGGCGCGTCTGCGCATTGAGGCTCAGGCCATCGCCGATACCATGGGGCTGGGGATTGAATTTGAGAAGGTGGGCGGTTTTGATCCTGTGGCGTTTGATGAAGGCTGTGTCACGGCCGTGCGCAATGCTGCAGAGCGGCTGGGATATTCCCACATGAACCTGATTTCGGGTGCAGGGCATGACGCCTGCTGGATCAACCGAGTGGCACCGACAGCGATGGTGATGTGTCCCTGTGTGGACGGGCTGTCGCATAACGAGGCGGAAGAGATTACCAAGGAATGGGCCATGGCGGGGGCGGATGTGCTGCTGCATGCGGTGGTGGAGACGGCGGGGATTGTGGGGTGAGGATTGTAGACCAACCCAACAATCTTACGACTTTCATCTGTCGTCATCTGTACGAAAAGACGAGACCGATCGTTTACGTAGTTGCCGATGATCTTGACGGAACGGTCAGCATGTTGTGCGGCGGCGACGATTGCGATGTCGAAGACCCAGCAAATTGCCTTCTGGTGGGCATCGGCCATATGCGGGATTATGAGACTGCTCTGAAAGAGTTGACTGAATTGAACAGTGGTATTGAAGCTTACCTAACCAAAGACAAGCAATGGATACTCACGCACAGAGAAACGGGAGTGAACCAATGACTAAAGTTATCAAAGGCGGCACGGTCGTCACGGCGGACCGGACTTGGGTCGCGGATGTTTTGATTGAGGGGGAGACGATCAAACAGATTGGCACCGACCTCAAGGGTGATGAGTATATTGATGCTGAGGGCGCCTATGTGATCCCTGGCGGGATTGATCCGCATACGCATCTGGAGATGCCGTTTATGGGGACCACTGCGGCGGAGACGTTCGAGAGCGGGACGTGGGCGGCGGCGTGCGGCGGGACCACGATGATTGTGGATTTCTGCCTGCCCGGTGAGGATGGGTCGATTAAGAATGCGATCAATGAGTGGCACCGCAAGAGTGCACCGCAGATATGCTCGGATGTGGGTTACCACATGGCGATCACGGGCTGGAATGAGAACGTCTTTAACGAGATGAAAGATGCTGTGGATATGGGCGTCAATTCGTTCAAGCATTTCATGGCTTATAAGGGCGCGTTGATGATTGAGGACGACGAGATGTTCGCCTCCTTCAAGCGTTGCCGTGAGCTGGGCGCGCTGCCGATGGTGCATGCGGAGAACGGCGATCTGGTTGCGGAATTGCAACAGAAGTATTTTGACGAGGGGATCACGGGGCCAGAGGGGCATGCGTATTCGCGGCCCCCTGAATTGGAGGGCGAAGCCGCCAACCGCGCGATCACGATTGCGGATACGGCGGGTGTACCTTTGTACATCGTGCATGTGTCTTGCGAGCAGACCCACGAGGCGATCCGCCGTGCGCGGCAAAAGGGAATGCGGGTTTATGGTGAGCCGTTAATTCAGTTTTTGACGCTCGATGAGAGTGAGTATTTCAACAAAGATTGGGACCATGCGGCGCGGCGTGTGATGTCGCCTCCGTTCCGCTCTAAGGACCATCAGGATTCTTTGTGGGCTGGTTTGCAAGCCGGATCATTGCAGGTGGTTGCCACCGATCATGCAGCGTTCTCTACCGAGCAGAAACGCGCGGGCAAGGATGATTTCCGGATTATTCCGAACGGCTCGAACGGGCTGGAAGAACGGTTGGCTGTGCTGTGGACCGAAGGGGTTGAAACGGGGCGTTTGACGATGAATGAATTTGTCGCGGCAACCTCCACGAATGTGGCAAAGATTTTGAACATCTATCCGCGCAAGGGTGCGATTGTTGAGGGTGCTGATGCGGATATCGTGGTTTGGGATCCGAAGATCACCAAGACGATTTCGCCTGCGAACCACCATTCGGTTTTGGATTACAATGTCTTTGAAGGGTTCGAGGTGCGGGCGCAGTCGCGCTTTACCCTGAGCCGCGGAGAAGTGATCTGGGCGTGGGGGCAAAATTCGCAACCTAATCCCGGTCGTGGACGGTTTATTCCGCGGCCTGCGTTCCCGTCTGCTAACGTGGCGCTGAGTAAGTGGAAAGAATTGAACTCGCCCAAGATGATCAAGCGGGATCCGTTGAATATCCCTGCGGGGATTTAATTAAAATGTACGAACGGAATTGTATTTGTGATTGAGACTGAAAGCGTAATCAGTGCGCGCAACCTCGACCTGACGTTTGAGACAAATGATGGACCGGTCCACGCCCTAAAAGGGGTCAATCTTGATATTAAGCAGGGTGACTTCGTTAGCTTTATCGGGCCTTCAGGGTGTGGCAAGACCACCTTCCTAAGAGTGATGGCAGATCTGGAACAACCTACGGGCGGGGAGGTTACCGTGAATGGGGTCACCGCTGCGCAAGCGCGTGAAGCACGGGCCTATGGTTATGTGTTTCAGGCGGCGGGGCTTTACCCTTGGCGAACGATTGGCGGAAATATTCGACTGCCGCTCGAGATTATGGGGATTTCAAAAGCAGAGCAGGCTGAGCGGGTGGCCCGTGTGCTGGAATTGGTTGAGTTGAGCGGCTTCGAGAACAAATTTCCTTGGCAGTTGTCAGGTGGCATGCAGCAGCGGGCGAGTATTGCGCGGGCGTTGTCATTTGATGCTGATATTTTGTTGATGGATGAGCCGTTCGGCGCACTAGACGAAATCGTACGGGACCATCTCAATGAGCAGCTTTTGCATTTGTGGGAGCGGACGCAAAAGACGATTGCGTTTGTGACGCACTCCATTCCTGAGGCTGTGTATTTGAGTACCAAGATCGTAGTGATGAGCCCGCGACCAGGGAGAATTACGGATGTGATCGAGAGTACGCTACCGAAAGAGCGGCCTTTGGAAATACGCGAGACGCCTGAGTTTTTGGCGATAGCGCATCGTGTGCGTGAAGGACTGCGCGCGGGGCATGCAGATGACTGATTTTGTGCGCCGCGCGTCTTTGACGACGCCCCGCCCGCCATCCCTCTTAGGCGTGAATTCTGACGGTGTGGTTGCCGGTTTTGGTCTATTTGGCAAAATGAACTGGGGGGCAGTGTGAGATCTATTCTGCCTGTCCTAACTGTTGTTTTGGCGATCCTTGGGATTTGGCTGTTGGCAGTCATCCCTATGAACATGCATCTGGTGGCCGATCAGGCGCAGCGCGATGGCGCGCTTGTGGTTCCTGAGACACCTAAGGAGCGGCAAGCGTTTAGCGGTGTCGGGTTGGCGGTGCGGAATGTGGAGTTGATCCCGCTCACCTATCAGTTCAAACGCCCGCGCCTCCCCAGCCCGCAGCAAGTTGCAGGCGAGATGTATGAAACGATTTTCACCAAGAAAATCACCTCGAAACGCTCTCTTGTTTATCATGGGTGGGTGACGCTGGCGCCTACTTTGCTGGGGTTTGTTATCGGAACGGGGCTGGGCATATTGCTCGCGGTCGGGATTGTTTACAGCCGCGTGATGGACCGATCGGTCATGCCTTGGGCTATTGTGAGCCAAACGATTCCCATTCTAGCTTTGGCACCGATGGTGATCGTGGTGCTGGGGTCTATGGGTGTGCAGGGCTTGTTTCCGAAATCATTGATCGCAGCCTACCTATCATTCTTTCCCGTTGTTGTGGGTATGGTGAAGGGGCTGCGCAGCCCGTCTGCAATGCAACTGGATTTGTTGCGGACCTATAATGCATCTGGATCACAAGGGTTTTGGGCTTTGCGCCTGCCTGCTTCGGCCCCTTATTTGTTTGCTTCATTAAAAATCGGAATATCGGCCTCGTTGGTAGGGACGATTGTTGCGGAGCTGCCAACCGGTGCGCGGGCAGGGTTTGGGGCGCGGATGCTGGTGGGGGATCAATATGGTCAACCATTGGTATCTTGGGCGGCATTGTTCGCAGCGGCACTGACGGCGGCGGCATTGGTGGGAATTTTTAGTATGATTGAGCGGGTCACCCTGCGGCGTATGGGGATGATTTCAACGTGATACTGGTATTGATCGCTTGTGTAATCTGGGCGGCTGGATGGCTCTTGAATGTATGGCTGTCCAATGGTGCTTCTTCAGAATCGACTGCTGTAAAGCTTGCTGTACCTGCGATATTTGGTCTCACGATTGTAGTAGTGTGGGAGTTGATGGTGCGTGGGTTCGAGGTGAACCCTGTAATTCTTCCGGCGCCTTCGTCGGTAATTGAGCGTATAACTCAAGAAGGGCCAATCCTTTGGGCGGACTTTAAGCAGACCGTGCTCAAAGGTGCTTTGATCGGATACATCTTCGGAACAGTCGCGGCATTAGGTGTAGCTGTTTTGGCTGATCGTTCTGAATTTCTCACGCGGGGAATTCTGCCTGTGGGAAGTTTCATGGCAGCGCTGCCGATTGTGGGGACTGCGCCGATCTTGGTTAAATGGCTGGGCAGTGATTGGGAATCCAAAGCGGCAGTCGTCGCGGTGATGGTTTTCTTTCCCATTCTCGTGAACACGGTTGCGGGACTGAAGGATACCAGTGGTATGCAGCGGGACCTGATGCGGACTTATGCTGCGGGCTATTGGTCCAGCCTGTTTAAGCTGCGTCTACCCGCAGCGCTGCCATTTATCTTTAACGGGCTTAAGATCGGCACGACGCTCGCGCTCATTGGTGCGATTGTTGCTGAATTTTTCGGCTCTCCAACTGTGGGGATGGGCTTTCGCATCTCTACCAGCTTTGGGCAGCTTGCACTTGATATGGTCTGGGCCGAGATTGTGGTGGCCGCTATTGCGGGCAGTGCCTTTTATGGTTTGATGACATTGATCGAAAAACGGGTAACCTTCTGGCACCCCTCGCAACGATAACGATGACCCCGAAAAAAAGGGGCGTAGTATTAACCAACCGACTTGGAGGTCGAATGATGAAGAACTTTATGATTGCAGCGGCATGTGCCGCAGGAATGGCAGCAACGCCTGTGTTTGCGGATGGCCATGCGAACACCGTCTCTTTGCAGCTTCAATGGGTCACGCAGTCCCAGTTTGCGGGCTATTACGTGGCGCATGATAAGGGCTTTTACGAAGAAGAAGGTCTGGACGTGACCATCCTGCCCGGCGGTCCTGATATTGCTCCGCCGCAGGTTCTGGCCGGTGGTGGCGCAGATGCCATGCTGAACTGGATGCCGTCCGCACTTGCTGCACGTGAGAAGGGTCTGCCCGTTGTAAACATCGCACAGCCGTTCAAAACCTCCGGCCTGATGCTGACGTGTTGGAAGGATACGGGGATTACCTCGGTTCAGGACTTTAAGGGCAAGACAATTGGTGTCTGGTTCTTTGGTAATGAGTATCCATTCCTCTCGTGGATGTCTCAGGAAGGCATTAGCACGGATGGCGGCGAGGACGGTGTGACCGTTCTCAAGCAAGGCTTTAACGTGGACCCGCTGCTCCAGCGTGAGGCCGATTGTATCTCGACCATGACCTATAACGAGTATGGTCAGGTGCTGGACGCAGGTGTGAACCCTGATGAGTTGGTGACCTTCAAATATGAGGATCAGGGTGTTGCGACACTTGAGGATGGTATTTGGGTGCTTGAGGATAATCTCAAGGACGAAGTGTTTGTCGACAAGATGACCCGCTTTGTCCGTGCTTCCATGAAGGGCTGGAAGTATGCCGAAGCGAATCCTGAAGAAGCGGGCGCGATCATCATCGAGAATGACGACACCGGTGCACAGTCCGAGGAGGCGCAAGTCCGCATGATGAAGGAAGTAGCCAAGCTGACAGCAGGGTCTGACGGCTCACTTGCCGAAGCGGACTTCCAGCGCACCGTTGATACGCTGCTCGCAGGTGGTTCAGATCCGGTGATCTCCATGCAGCCAGAGGGCGCATGGACGAGCGTGATTACGGATGCCGCACTGAAGTAATTTTTTGCTTTAAGATTTATGGGGGGCGGGCACGTGAGTGTCGGCCCCTTTTCTTTTGATGACTAGAAGAGCGCGAGCCAGATGCCAGTAAACATCGCGATTCCGCCGAAATTCACCCAAGCATGCCAGATTGCGTACCGGAACGGCATGGTTATCCGCGCATAGAATGCAGTACCGATTACATAGCAAAGAGCGCCCGTCAGGATGCACCAGAGCGTTGCCAGAGGTACGGTAGTCATGTCGGGCAACGCGCTTAGGCCGATTGCTCCTAGGGCAAGGTAGGATGCTGTGGACCACCGCGATTTGACTGTCCCGTTGGTGATTTTATTCCAGATAGCAATGGCGGTAAGCCCCCAGCATACCCAAAGGAGCGTGATCGTCCATGTGGTGCTTGCGAAGACAAAAAAGGGCGTAAACGTTCCCGCGATGCTGGGGTAAATCGCGGCATGGTCAATGCGGCGTAGAAGTATGCGGTGCGCGTGCCATGGGGAAAAGTGGTAGGCCCAAGAGGCGAGATTAGAGATTAATGCACAAAGGACGTAGGCGATGATTGCGAGGATTAGCTTTGGCTCCAGCATCGCGAACGCTTTTGTTATCAGTGTGCCCCCAGCAGAGAGGATTAGCATAAGCCCAATTATGTGCACGACAATGTCTGCAGTGCGGTGGGCTTTGTTCGGGCTTGGATAAGTCTCTTGGGTCATTCGGCGCTCTGGTTTAGGTCAACGTTGCGCTACTGGGTCTCGCGCGGGCTGTCCAGAATTTCGGTACGTCAGCTATGGTGGGGCGCTGTGGTTGAGATAGTTGCGCGAGCAATAAAAAAGGGCCGGTGAACTACCGACCCTTTTTACGTTCAGATGGTTGTTTGATTAAACAACGGTAACTTTGGTGCCGATTGGCACGCGCTTGTACAGATCTTCAACGTGAGTGTTCAGCATACGGATACAGCCGTTAGATACAGAGCGGCCGATGGACTTAGGCGCTGTTGTGCCGTGGATGCGGAAGTATGTGTCGCGGCCACCTTGGAACAGGTACAGGGCGCGTGCGCCCAGCGGGTTGCCAGGGCCACCAGGCTGTGCGTCTGTGTTGCCGACGAAACGGGCGTATGCGCTTGGGTCACGTTCGATCATCTCGTTGGTGGGGCGCCATGTGGGCCACTCTTTTTTCGCGCCGATGGTGGCTGAGCCAGTGAATTCGAGACCTGCGCGGCCAACACCAACCCCATAGCGCATGGCCATGCCTTTTTCAGTCACGAAATAGAGGTAATAGCTGCGCGGCAAGATTAGCAACTCGCCAACATTGTAGCTCTTTTTGATACGTACCATTTGCGGTGTCGGGTCAAAAGTGGCGGATTGTGCTGAAACAACCTGTGGCAGGGCGACGGCGGCAGCGGTGCTGGCGATAAACGTACGACGGAGCATTGTTGTGTCCTTGTGAGGCATGGAATTGCAGCTATTTTCACTATGTATTGTGAATTTTCAACCCAAGAACACAAAAACCGACCATCCGTTGCAGAATGGTCGGTCAAATTTTCGTGTGACGCAGGTATGTGCCTACGTAAGTCTCTTATGCGAGAGCGATGTTTGTCGCTGACTCACGGCCATCACGGCCTGCTTCGATATCGAAGGTCACTTTTTGGTTGTCGGCGAGGCCTGTAAGGCCTGCGCGTTCAACAGCAGAGATGTGTACGAATACATCGTTGCTGCCGCCATCGGGTGCGATAAAGCCGAAGCCTTTTGTTGTGTTAAACCATTTTACGGTGCCAGTAGCCATTCCGTAGTCTCCTAACTGTAGTTCCCATCCGCATCGTGCGATGGCGTGGCGTGGTCGGTCTTAAATCGATCTGCGCCGTGTTAGGGAGGCAGTGGGTCGAAATAGATAAACGTTAGCAAGGTCAAAGATAGGACGTGTTAGGGATTCGGGCAAGGGGGAGGCCGGAATGGGCGGAGATTGGCGCAAACGTTGTTTGGACTTGGCGCAAAGCACTAGGTATTTCGCGAAGGCGGTCCAACTTACGACTCAATCATCTTTTGCTGGCAGCAGGGTGTCGCTGTGAAGAGAGTGGCTAAACCTCAACCGCGGTTTCGGAGTGAACCGATTTTTTGGCGCTGGAAAACGAGCTGCTGCGTCATGTAGACTTACAATTTTTGATGACGCTGCCTACCGTACAGAGCGATAATGCGGTGGCACTGTACCATTGGAGCAGACCTGAGCTGTTCCGCGAATGAGCCGAGGAGGTTAGGCGTTGTGAAAAGCACTAAGATCGATACTGACGTCACGCAGCTTGCCTATGCAGCCAAGGGCGCGCTGACCTGACGGTTCAGGCCGCGCGTCTTACGAGGTAAATGGATTTTCGAAGGGTCGTCATTGCACATTTCGGGTCGGCGAACGTTAGTCTACAAGTCTTCACAATTACTGACTCTCAAGGGCTTCCCGAAATACAGCT
>JBALTK010000148.1:0-10003 GCA_036964385.1 Sulfitobacter sp.
GCCTCTGATCTTTGGCAGGCCAAGACTGCGTTTCGGGGGAGTGATTGTGAAGTCAGACATCAGTGGCCATCCCTTTTGTCGAGGTTCGTCATCACCGTGTAGAACACGTAAGATACCAACAGGATCACAAGATAATACATGATCGAGAATGCCGCAGCGGGACCAAGGTCAAATTGCCCCAGCGCCATCTTGACGAGATCAATCGACAAGAACGTCGTCGAGTTTCCCGGTCCCCCACCCGTCACCACAAACGGCTCGGTGTAGATCATGAAACTGTCCATAAAGCGCAGCAAGATTGCGATCATCAGCACACCCATAATTTTGGGAAGTTCGATAAAGCGGAACACTTTCCAGCGGCTCGCCTGATCGATTTTAGCTGCTTGATAATATGCGTCGGGAATAGACTGCAAACCAGCATAGGCCAGAAGGGCGACCAACGATGTCCAGTGCCAAACATCCATGACAATGACAGTGATCCAAGCAGCATAAAAATCTTGGGTGTAGTTATAATCGATCCCCAGAGCGGCCAGCGTATAGCCAAGAAGACCAATATCGACCCGACCGAAAATCTGCCAAATTGTGCCGACCACATTCCATGGAATGAGCAATGGTAGCGACATCAAGACCAGACAAAGCGAGGCCCAAAAGCCTTTCTTTGGCATGTTCAACGCGACAAAAATGCCAAGTGGAATTTCTATTGCCAAAATGATTGCAGAAAATGTGATCTGTCGACCCAGCGCATTCCACATGCGCTCAGATGCCAACATCTCTTCGAACCATTCGAGGCCAGCCCAAAAGAACTTGTTGTTCCCGAACGTATCCTGCACCGAATAATTCACGACGGTCATGAGCGGGATCACCGCAGAAAATGCCACTAGTAAGAGTACCGGTAGAATGAGAAACCACGCTTTTTGATTTACTGTCTTCTTCATGTCAGGCCACCTTCGGCGCGACGCGCCAGCTATCTGATTAGACGTTGATCCCTGCCGGATCGAACACCACGCGGTTCATGTCGGGCGAAATTTCGGCGCCTTCTTCGGCAAGAATGTTAATCTCCTTGCCGTGGAAGTCTGCCCGTACAATTTTGTGGCGGCCGACGTCTTCGACCCGCTTTACTGTGACTGGAAGACCTATCTCGCCCGCGCTCAAAGATGTAAACTCGGGCCGAACGCCCAATTCTACTTTACCCGACACCGCATCAAAGCCTTTGCCCAGCGAAATCTCCGTGCCCTCAAGCACGGCCTTGTCACCGTTCACTTGCGCTGAAAGCACGTTCATACCAGGCGATCCGATGAAGTAGCCGACGAATGTATGCTCTGGTTGTTCAAACAGTTGTTGAGGTGTCCCCATCTGCACAACGCGGCCATCGTACATCACCACCACCTTATCCGCAAAAGTGAGCGCTTCGGTCTGGTCGTGAGTCACGTAGATCATCGTGTGCCCGAATTCGTGGTGCAGGGACTTAAGCTGTGTACGCAACTCCCATTTCATGTGTGGGTCGATCACCGTCAGCGGCTCGTCGAAGAGCAGCGCATTAACATCTTCACGCACCATACCACGGCCCAGCGAGATCTTTTGTTTGGCATCCGCCGTCAGGCCACGCGCCTTGTGGTTGAGGGTGTCTTCCATCCCAATCATCGCAGCAATCTGCTGCACGCGCTCTTTGATATAAGCCGGATCAGCCCCGCGATTGCGCAGTGGAAATGCCAGATTGTCGCGCACCGTCATTGTGTCATAGACCACGGGAAACTGGAAAACCTGCGCGATGTTCCGTTCTGTTGTTGGAGACATGGTCACGTCACGGTCATTGAACAAGATACGTCCCTGAGAAGGGTGCAGCAGACCCGAAATGATATTGAGCAATGTAGATTTACCACAGCCAGAAGCGCCCAACAGCGCGTAGGCTTCCCCATCGACCCAGTCGTGGTTCAGTTCCTTAAGCGCAAAGTCATCTTCGCTCGTCGGATTTGGCATATAGGAATGCGCCAGATTTTCGAGAGTGATTTTTGCCATTGTGTTTCTCCCTCAGGCCGCAGCTGCATAGGCAGCAGGTGCTACCGATGTGCCGTCTTGGGCAAAGATGTAGACATGTTTCGGATCAAGGTAGACATTCAGCGAGGCACCGATTTCCAAGGTTTTTACGCCGTGCACAAGGCCCACCCAGTTTTCGCCATGGTGGTCCAGATGGATAAATGTCTCAGATCCGGTGATCTCGGTCACGTTCAGCTTTCCAGTGAATTCGAGCGCACCTGGGGCCTGCTGTTTCAATTCAAGATGATTAGGGCGAAATCCGGCAATATAGCTGCCATCTTCCAACCCTTCGAAAGCGCCGGATGCCGGTGCGGATTGCTCATCACCAAACAACAAGTGATCACCAGATTTTTGAATGTCCAAAAAGTTCATTGGAGGATCGGAAAAAACCCGCGCCGTTGTGGCGTTGACAGGCTGGCGATAAACCGTCGGCGTCTTGCCAAACTGTGTAATCTTGCCCTCCCACATCGCTGCAGTGTGACCGCCAAGCAGCAGCGCTTCTTCTGGCTCGGTCGTGGCATACACAAAGATGGACCCCGCCTCTTCGAATATCTTGGGGATCTCGGCACGCAATTCCTCGCGCAGTTTATAGTCAAGGTTGGCAAGAGGTTCGTCCAACAACACAAGGCCTGCATCTTTAACTAGCGCACGGGCAAGGGCACAGCGCTGCTGTTGCCCACCCGACAGCTCAAGCGGCTTGCGATCTAAAAATGGTGATAACTTCATCAGGTCAGCCGCCTTTTTGACAGCTTCATCGATCTGTGCTTTGGATTTGCCCAGCAGCCGCATCGGGCTGGCTATGTTGTCGTACACGGTCATCGACGGATAATTGATGAACTGTTGATACACCATCGCAACGCCACGGTCCTGCACGCGCATGCCAGTCACATCTTTGCCATCCCAGATGACCTTGCCTGTGGTGGGAACATCGAGCCCCGCCATGATCCGCATCAACGACGTTTTTCCTGACGATGTTGGGCCAAGCAAAACATTCATCGTCCCGGATGACAGCTCCAGATCTGTTGGGTAAATATGCGTCTGGCCATTGATGACCGTGGACACACCCTCAAGAACAAGTGACATTTATCTCTCCCTTTCGCAGTTCACACTGCGTGTTGCTTGGGCAAGTTGGCGGCGGAATTTACCATCCAACTGTCCAAAGCATCGATTTCCTTTGACGTCATTCTGAGCCCCAACTTTGAGCGCCGCCAAATGATGTCTTCGGCGGTATTGGCGAATTCACGCTCAACCAGCCAGTTTACTTCGCGTTCGGTCAAATCGGATCCGAAATCTTGCCCCAAATCGCTCTCTGTTTTTGCCTCGCCAAGTAGATCGAAAGCTTCCGAACCATAGGCCTTAACTACACGGTCAAGCCAGCGGTCTGTCAGAAACGGATATTTCACTTTCAAATCTGTCTTAAGCTGACTGACACCATCGACCGGAAAATCCCCTCCAGGAAGGGCGACACCTGCTGTCCATTGCGGGCCAGTCTGAGCAAAGAACGGTGCAATTTTCTCCAGCGCGCTTTCCGCGAGTTTGCGGTAGGTCGTGATTTTGCCACCAAAGACATTCAGGACAGGTGCACCGGCAGATTGATCCAGCTTTAGAACATAATCGCGTGTCGCAGCCGTCGCTGAGCTGGCCCCATCATTATAGAGCGGGCGCACCCCAGAATAGGTACGCACAATATCATCACGCGTTACGGGCTTCTTCAGGTAATTTGAGGCAAAGTTCAGCAGGTAGTCCTGCTCTTGCGGGGTACAGACCGGTTTTTCATCCACGTTTGTGTGGTCTGCATCGGTGGTGCCGATCAAGGTAAAATCGGTCTCGTAAGGGATTGTAAAAATGATCCGCCCATCTTCGCCCTGAAAGAAATAGCACTTGTCGTGATCATAAAGTTTGCGCGTGATGATATGACTCCCGCGAACCAGCCGGACACCTTCGGTGGAATTGATCCGCATCGTGTTTCGAATGACGTCTTCGACCCAAGGGCCGCCTGCGTTCACAATCATACGCGCCGTTACGATGCGCTGCTCACCGCCCTGCCCCTCAAGTGTAATCAGCCACATGCCATCCACTTGTGCAGCCGAGATCACCTTGGTGCGCACATTGATACGCGCACCACGGGCTTGTGCATCTCGGGCGTTCAGAACCACTAGTCGACTGTCTTCAATCCAGCAATCAGAGTATTCATAGGCCTTCTCAAACCGATCCTGTAGCGGCGCACCCTCTGGTGTCCCCTTCAAATTCAGCGATGTTGTCCCCTTGAGAATTTTTCGTCCGCCCAGATTGTCATACATAAAAAGACCAAACCGGATCAGCCATGCAGGCCTACGCCCCTTCATCCAAGGCATCAGAATATTCAGAACTTTTGAGGTTGGCGTGTCACCTTCGAACCGCATGTCTTTGTGGTAGGGCAGCACAAAACGCATTGGCCAAGAAATATGCGGCATCGCCTTCAGCAAAGTCTCGCGCTCAATCAATGCTTCGCGGACCAGACGGATTTCCCAATACTCAAGATACCGTAGGCCGCCGTGAAATAACTTGGTTGAGGCAGAGGATGTGGCGGAGGCAAGATCGTTCATTTCGGCCAGCTCAACACTCAGCCCACGGCCAACCGCGTCACGGGCAATGCCACATCCATTGATGCCGCCTCCAATGACGAACAAGTCAACGATATTCTGGTTTTCGTGCTGACCCAATGAAGCCTCCCCGCATTCAGTTTACGCCGCAGACTCCCAGTTCACGACGTTGCGCTAGTCAACACTACAATACAGAACGTGACAATAACGAATGTTCGTTTTCGTTCCCTTTCGAGTAATGGTCTGAAAATCATGCATCTTTCTTTTCGAACACGCACGCATTTCAAATTTTTTGGACGTTCAAGCAATCCGTAGCCTTGACGATGGGTCAGGTCTGTTGGCTGATGGAGGGGACATTCGCCCCGACGTTCTGTGTTGGAGCGAGTTGCACAACGGAGTGAATTATGGCGTCAAATTTCAGGCAGAAAGAAATCCTTGAACTTGCCCGCAAGGAGGGCAAAGTCACAGTAGATGGCCTCGCGGATATCTACGACGTCACTGTGCAGACCATCAGGCGTGATCTTTCCGATCTTGCAGAAAGTGGTCGACTTGAAAGAGTGCATGGCGGGGCGGTTGTGCCCTCAGGCGTTGTGAACATTGTTTACGAAGAACGTCGTCGCCTGAACGATGTGGGCAAAAAAGCGATTGCTGTGGAATGTGCCCGCGCCATCCCTGACGGCGCGTCGGTTTTCATGAACATCGGCACAACAACCGAAGCAGTCGCACATGAGTTGCTGGACCATGAGAATCTGCTGGTTGTCACAAATAACCTCAATATCGCAAATATTCTGGCGATTAATCACAGCTGCGAAATCATTCTGGCAGGTGGTGTCCTGCGACGGGCAGATGGCGGCATTGTGGGCGGTTTGACCGTCGAAATGGTCAAACAGTTTAAGTTTGACTATTCGGTTTTGGGTTGCTCCGCGATTGATGCTGATGGTGACCTGCTGGATTTCGACGGGCAAGAAGTGATGGTCAGCAGGATCGCGATCCAGCGGTCTCGCAAAGTTATGATTGTCGCTGACCATCTCAAGTTTGCGCGGAAAGCACCCCTTACAATTTGCTCACTAAGCGATGTTGATGTCCTGTATACTGACGGTAAGCTATCTCCAGAGCTGACAGCCAATTGTGATAGCTGGGGATGTCGACTTGTGACTGTATGAACATGTGTTCAGCTTTCTCAGACGGAAGACCCCGATGAAGCACCGGACTGAAATTGGCTGGCTGTTCGCGGCACCTGCTGCTCTGATCTTGTCGATTGTCGGGCTGCTTCCCTTGATCACTGTGGTGAATTACTCCTTCTTTGAAATCTTCATTCTGGACTCACGTTTTTGGGTCGGAACTGAATGGTACAAAGATATTATCGGGTCAGGAAGTTTCTGGGCCAGTTTTGGCCGCAGCACATTATTTTCTGCATTGATCCTAACCCTCCAGATCCCCCTTGGCATCGCGATCGCTCTTTGCATTCCAAAACGAAAGATCTGGGTCGGCATCACACTCGCCCTCGTTGCTTTGCCGTTGCTGGTCCCTTGGAACATGATCCCGGCGCTATGGCTCAGCCTTTTGAATTCCGAAAGTGGTATATTGGGTCGCGTGTTGCCAAATCTGGGGTGGCCGCCTGACTGGAAACTCTCAGCGCGCCACACTTGGGCAGTCATCATTGTGATGGACGTCTGGCATTGGACCAGCCTTGTTGTGATCCTGTGCTACAGCGCTTTGACGACAATTCCAGCAGCTTACTATCAAGCTGCGGCAATTGACGGGGCCAACCCATGGCAGGTGTTTCGCCACATCCAACTGCCAAGATTGCACCATGTGTTACTGATGGCGATCCTCCTACGGTTCATGGATTCCTTCATGATTTACTCCGAAGCTTTTCCAATCAACGCAGGCGGCCCAGATAGGGCAACCACATTTCTTGCCGTAGATTTGGGTGAGGAGATAAAGGCGTTCAACTATGGCCCCTCTGCCGCACGATCCGTGATCTATTTCTTGATCGTCCTGACGGTGGCATGGGTATTCAGCAAAGCGCAAGGCAAGCTGGATCGGGAGGATCAGCCGTGAAGGTTATTTATCGTTACTTGCCTGCCCTGAAAGGCGCCGTCTTGCTGGCCTTTATCCTCTTTGCCTGCCTGCCGCTGGTCCAGATGACACTGATCAGTTTCACCGTGACGCTGCCAAAGCCGAGTGTTGAGGTGGGCAGCCTGAGCTTCAGCAATTACGTAAACATCTGGAACGAGCCCAATCTACGTTCTGCATTCGTAAATTCGATTGCTTATGTGCTGATTAACATCTGCATCACCATTCCCGTAGCAATACCAGCAGCCTATGCCTTTTCGCGAATGTCTTTCTCCGGCGACAAGCACCTTTTTCTAGCGTTCATCGCTTTTCGGATCACGCCGCCAGTGGTTCTAACGCTGCCAATCTTCCAGCTGTTTTCGGCGTTTGGGATCGCAAACTCAGTCTTTGGGATCGCATTGGCGCATTGCCTTTTTAATCTGCCGATCTCCATCTGGATTTTGCAGGGATTCATCTCGGCTATCCCCAAAGAAATTGATGAAACCGCCTTTTTGGACGGCTATTCCCGCCCGCATTTTATCTGGAAATTCCTGCTGCCACAAATTGCTCCGGGTATCGCTGTGACAGCCTTCTTTTGCTTTATGTTCTCTTGGGTCGAAGTTGTTTTTGCGCGCATTTTGACAACCACCAACGGCAAACCCATCAGCATGGCGATAAATGCGCTTTTCGGTTTTCAGACCGATATCGGACTAGTCATGGCCGTGACTACAGCCTCAATGATACCCGGGGCCGTTTTACTCTTTTCAGTGCGCAATCACTTATCACTGGGTTTTCGGGTCGGCCGGGTCTGATGATCACCAATCATCCTCTTCAGGCAGATCATTTGCTTTAATGGTAAAAAGCTCGAAGCCGGCTTTAATCCGGCGTGCAAATTCCTATCGCGCCCGATGACCCATCCCACCCAAGACATGTCAAATTGGATGTTTAAAAAAGGGATCTTTGCCTTGAGCATAGATCCGATTCACTCGATGGCCTGCGCATAGGCAATTCAGTTCCAATGCATAAGCAAGCGCTTCCATCAAATCTTGTGAAAGATCACCAGCAAAGAAAACAGGCAATCATAGCGACCCTGATCCGTACGGTTTTACTAATTAATTCAATGACTTACATGTTATAGGACTCGTCACAGTGAAATTGACCGGAATCACTGCACTTCTTGGCGCTACGGCTAAAAGCGGTTCGTTTTTCGCAAACCTGTCTTTGTCTATCAACATATGATTTTCTAATAGTTTTGATCTGCGATCGCACCATCGACCTTGCCAGATCGAGAAACATCACGGTTCAATATGATGCTCGGGTTTTCATCGAAGAAAAATGTCAGCGGGCACTCCCGGCCCCAACCGATCGCTAACTTTTGACCTACGCGTCGCAGTGCCGCTTGCGCAAAGCGGCCATTGGCGTGGGAGCGCAGCAATTCAACCTGATCGATGGCAGCAACGCGGACTTAGTTGCCGCTGCCAGCTTTCTACATTATCGTCATGCTGCATCAATGAAACAGTTTTGGCGTAGCTATGTTCAGAAGATTTAGAGCGTTGGCTCAATCCAAGAAATTCATAGGAAAACTTGTCCAGATTACGTTGGAGAAAGGCTATGTCTACGGCCTTTGTACGCATGACTTTATACGGACGGACAAGTCATCAAGATGTACAAAGGCTTGTACAGTTCACCTCTAGAGGATCCAGAAACAACTCTTGCTACGGCGGAAGTTCGGACATGGATCAAATTTCCTTTGAAGTATGTTCTGAAAGAGCCAGAAGTTCTGATCGTTGGTTCTAAAGCGCTGAGCAAGCAGGAAAAAGTGTTGCCTAAATTTAGGTCTCTTGGCTTGTTTGCTCCTAATGAAAGTCCCAGCGGGTGGTGGATAATTGACGGCGACAAAGAGGTTTGGGTTAAAGCCCTCACGTCGGACATGGCTCATTATCCTGATGACGGCATTTATAGTCTCGGCGCGATACAACATCTTTATGTGATGGACATATATCCACATTCCAAAGCGAACCTCGAACTTGGCCCCCTTACGTTCCCATTGTCGGAACTGCAGTGATGCGGACTACGCCCAAAACGGCAGTTGTCCTTTCGTGCCTTTGAAATCCGTATCATTGCTTTCCAGATCAAATTGGCAGTCTGGGCTCAAAGCGGACTTTTGATGTACGTCGGTTCAACATTCGTTATGCACAGTTTGTGGCGCATTCTTAATCTTGCTTCGCAAAACAGGTATTATGTCTTGGAGTTGTGCCCAGAAGCCGCTTTGATCTCCGGATGTCCTGAAGTTGAGTTCTTGCGTGACGCTACAAGTCGCGCTTGTTGAGAAACTTCCAGAACGAGGGCACGAGACGAAATATGGCCATCATGCTGATGCCGACACCTCCACAGCGCAGCGCTTTTGGTTGGAGTGTATGTCTGCTAATTTGACGTGATTGGCATCGACAGGAATACCGAATTTAGGGAAGCGACTGAATGGGCAAATACAGGATAGGTCTTGCGCTGGGTGGTGGCGCCGCGCGTGGTTTGTCACATATCGGTGTCATTGAGGAGCTACTGGACGCGGGGATCAAGCCTGACGTTATCGCGGGTACATCCATGGGAGCATTCGTTGGTGGTGCCTATGCCGCCGGCAAACTTGACGCTGTAGGTGGTTGGGCAAAAACACTGAATATGCGTGCCTTCATGTCTTTGCTCGATGTCGGCCTTACGCAAGGTGGAGTTATTGATGGGCAGCGAGTGTGTGATTGGTTAAACGAGTTGGGACTGGACCAACCCATAGAATCCTTGCCGATCCCCTATGCCGCTGTGGCCACGGATTTGGCCGATGGATCCGAGGTTTGGCTAAGGTCAGGGTCATTGGCTGCGGCTATCCGTGCCTCTATTTCGGTGCCAGGCATCTTACGCCCGGTGTTACTCGACCAAAGGTGGCTCGTGGATGGTGGATTGGTTAACCAGATTCCCATCTCGACCTGCCGGGCGCTTGGGGCAGATTTCGTCATCGCGGTGAATGTCACCGAGGGAATTCTTGGTGCACGACAACAAAAATTGAGCGCGGACGCCGCCAAGAATGCCGAAGATAAACGCAAGGCGCACATAGCACAAATATTAGGGCAAATGCCGACTGCATTGCGGGGCGCAGCGGAGTATATTGTGCCCAGTCTAATTCGGGGCGGGCCAGAATCCCCTGCCTATTTCGACGTGTTGGCGAATTCATTGGACATTATGCAGGAAAGGAATACGCAATTAAGACTGGCTGGCGACCCGCCGAATGTGTCGATCGTGCCGGACGTAGCATCCATAAAGCTCCTTGATTTTGATCGCGCACA
>JBALTK010000149.1:0-9912 GCA_036964385.1 Sulfitobacter sp.
CAATCAGCAATCACGCTCATCGCATAAATTAATGTATGCATTATAAAATGCAATGTCAACGCACACATCACATTGGAGCATTTCGTCGAACACAGTTTTCACGGCGAAGCTGCGAAGAATATAACCGATACCGATGAAGTGAGTTTATGGATTGCTTGTCTGAACGTCTTCTAATTCAGGCGGTTTCATATTGAAGGAAATCAACGGATAGATGGCGTGACCGTTATCGGGGTTGCTGACAATTCGTTGGACGAGGCACAGGCGACAGGTCTGCCCGCTTTCAACGACACCCCATCACAAGATACTCAATAACGCCTTAAGCAAAACTCCATTTTCCGGAGCGTTCCGCCGCTCAACCACGAGACAATGATGCAAGGGAAAGAAGAAGATAGGTTCCCACCCCCCCCCGCCCCGCACCCAGATCATCTTGTCATCAGCGCCGTTCTTTCTTAAAAGTGTCCCACCAGACTGCGGCACCGCCGCCGGATGGGCGCTTTGATAAGCCTTGCAATGCAAGGGCTTATGAGAACCCGTGACATGGCTTCGATCCCTACCGTCGGAGCCATTACTCTCTTAAGCGTTTGTTTTGAAAAGTGATTTCAAATCAGGTTCGGTCGAACCTTTGAGCGTTAGAGAGTATGGTTGCACTGGAGGTCCCCCCCAAGTGACGCTTCTCTTGTCAGGATTTATCATTTACTCCTGTCAGCCCCAATCACATTGGGCATGTTATGGCTCAAGCAAAATATCGCTTTTTCAAGAACGGCTTTTACTAATTCCGCCGTCGAACCTAAGGTTATCAACATAAAACACCGCCCGAGCCAGAACT
Source organism: Sulfitobacter sp. (assembly GCA_036964385.1). Lineage (GTDB taxonomy): Bacteria > Pseudomonadota > Alphaproteobacteria > Rhodobacterales > Rhodobacteraceae > Sulfitobacter. Next base: position 827 of record JBALTK010000149.1, read on the forward strand.
TCCAAGTGGCGCTCTATGACGAAGGTTTTCATGGCTTTTAGGAGAGAAGCGAGTTTTTCAACACAATCCGCCCAATGCAGCCATGGGTGCAGCGTGCAGCATCGCTGAACGTTTCCAGTCGGCTCGTCAGCACTCACAGCGCATAGACGCGGCTCTCGTTCGCGCGCGCCCTGTGGTGAGCAATTTGCGCTCCCCCTCCCCCAGGCATCTACCTATGCAGCGGCGATCGGCTTTTAGTAGAATGGCGAAACTCTGTAGAGTGACATTCCCTTGGGGTTAACATACTTACTTTATACAAACTGATTAGAGAAATTGAGCCCTCTGGTGAACACGCGATTTTTAGAAACCTTTGTAACGGTCGCTAACTTGGGAAGTTTCCGGGCGGCAGCCGAGCAGCTGAATGTCAGCCAAGCAACAGTGTCCAGCCGGATATCGTCTTTGGAGACTGAATTGAGGGTGGATCTCTTTGACCGTGAATTTCACGCCACCCGCATTACAGTAGCTGGCGCGCTCATTTTGGACAAAGCCCAAGACATGTTGGCCACAGAGCGCAAGTTGCGCAACACCTTGTCCGATCCAACCAAAGCCGTCGGACGGGTCCGTCTGGGGCTTGTTTCGTCTGTTGTGCACACGTGGCTTTGCGATTTGATAGAGGAAGTAGCGCGCTGCTATCCCCGCCTGGAATTGGAACTCACCGTTGAACCTACCCCCAACATCGCGACCGCGTTTGAACGGGGTGGCTTGGACATGTTGTTGACGACGGATGATCGCCACGACGAAACCTGCATCTGTGCAGAGCTTCCACCGTTGGGAATGGGTTGGTTTGGGCCCGAAGGAATGCGTGGCGAAGCCTTGTCACTTTCTGATGTAGCAACTGGACCTCTGATTACTTTCACCCGCAATTCTCGCCCCCATACCAATGTTCTGGCGCTTTTCAATGAACGCGGTCTTCGGCCTTCAATCGTGCATTGCATCACGTCGATGGCTGCAATTGCGCGACTGACTCAACGCGGCCTTGGCATAGCGACACTACCACTGGCGTGCGATCTGGCTGGACCGGGCTTGTGCGAGCTTGACGTTGATGCAAAATTACCGCCGCTGCCACTGTTTTGCATCTGGCGGCGTAGCTCAGACGCTTCCACCTACAAAGCGATTGCCGAGTTGGCCAGGGCCTGTGCAGAACGTCATCAACGGCTGCAATAATCCAGGCTCTTATGGCATGATCGGAAAACCCGATCACCCCCCCCTAAAGAATCCCGTTTGTGAATAAATCGCATCTGTTCGAGAGTGCCTTAACAGCAATCGACAGAACCTAAATGCACCTTAATGGAGGTGGGCCGCGCCCCGCCACCTACCGCGAAAATTCTGTCCAAAGATCAGGACCCGCAATGACCAAAATTCGTACGACAGACCAAGCGCAGCTATTCGTTTGGAGCGATATCAACCCCGACCACGAATCCGATTTCAACCAGTGGTATGACCGCGAGCACATGGAAGAACGCGTCCGGATTCCAGGCTTCACAGGTGCGCGCCGTTACCGTGCTGTTTCAGGCTCCGCGCGCCGCTACCTCGCGCTTTACCGTGCCAGCAGCCTCGCAGATTTTACGTCGGAAGCTTACCGGAAAGCCTTCACAAAGCAGACCCAATGGTCGGTCACCAACTTTGGCCGCATGTCCAATACCCGCCGCCGCGTGATGCATGTTGCCCAAGAAGGCGGTTTTGGTTGGGGCGGCGCACTGGTGCTGATCGAACTGGTGCCGGGCGCGATGGATGCCGAGGCTATCGGCAACGTGCTGTCTGAAACGATGAGCAAAGATGGCATCCTTCGGGTCCATAGCATGTTCCCCGACGAAGCCCTCTCAACGCCCCTTCCCTCAGAAAACACTGAAGGCCGTGTTCTGGCACCTTGCATCGCTGTCGATGTGGCATCAGAGCCAATTGCCGAAGCTACCCTACACGATCTGAAGGAAAAGCTGGGCGACGCAGTACGCGAGGCAGAAACCTTCCGCTTGATGTGGTCGCTTGACGAAAACGACCTACCCGCACTGGACGACTAAATTAAACAATCGTGCCTTCCAAAAAATGGAAGCCAGAGACAACAAATGACCCAACAAGGAGATACTAAAATGAAAAAACTTCTCATCGGAACAGCCATTGCTGCACTGACTGCTGGCATCGCACATGCCGAAACATGGAAAATGTCGGCTGATGCGCCTGATGGAAACTATCTGACCAAAAACATCCGCGCATTCGCCGAAGATGTGGCGCGCCTGTCGGACGGTGAACTGGAAATCGACGTGGTGTCGAACTCGGTACTGTTGAAGCGTCCAGAATTAAAGCGTGGCGTTCAGCGCGGGATCGTCCCTATCGGTGAAGTGCTGATTTCTGCACTGGGCAACGAAGATCCCGCCTATTCTGCTGATGCCGTACCGCTATTGGCAAAAAACTTTGACGAAGCCCGCACTCTTTGGGAAGCGTCGCGTCCGATCTATGAAGAGAAGCTCGCCGAAGACGGTCTTGTTTTGCTTTATGCAGCGCCGTGGCCCCCACAGGGCATCTATATGAACAAGGAAGTGACGGATGCAGGATCATTCGACGGTGTAAAGTTCCGCGCCTATAACCCGTCGACTGCACGTTTGGCCGAACTTCTGGGCGCGGTCCCTGCCACCATCGCGACTTCAGAGATCAGCCAAGCCTTTTCGACAGGTGTAATCAACGGCATGATCACTTCGCCGTCAACTGGCGTCGACAGCCAAGCGTGGGATTTCGTCTCGCATTACTATGACGTGCAGGCCTTCCTGCCAAAGAACATGGTGATCGTGAACAAGAGTGCCTATGACGATCTGTCCCCAGAGGTTCAGACAGCCCTGCAAGAAGCAGCCAAGCTGGCCGAAGATCGCGGTTTTGAGATGGCAGAAACCGCCACTGGAGAAGCGACAAAAACTATGGCTGACAACGGCATGCAGGTGCTGCCAACACCAGAGGGTCTTGCCACAGACTTTGAGGCCATCTCAGCGACAATGCGCGCCGAATGGTTGGAGCAGGCAGGCGAAGACGGTCAGAAGATCGTCGATGCAATGAAGTAATTCTAACGGGCCCGGGCGCTTATACGCCCGGGCCTTTGCGCAAAAAGGCCGGGGTATCCGCACCTCGGCCGCTTTCCTGATTTGGAGCCTGCCCTCATGTTGCTGACACGCCATCTATTCAATTTCTGCGGAGCTTTGGCTGCCCTGTCGTTGCTGGGGATCACTATTATGATCCTCTCACAGATCGGGCTTCGCCTGATGGGAAGTCAAATCCCCTCGGCCGATGATTTTGCCGCTTGGGGGCTCAGCGCCTCCATCTTCCTCGCATTGCCAGCAGCGTTGATGCATGGCGACCATATACGCGTGACCTCCCTGCGCCAATTGATGGCGCCAAAGCTGGGCCATTTCGCCGACATTTTGGCGGCAGGCTTTGCGACCGTGATGATGGGCTGGGTGGCGTGGGCGATCTTTGGATACGTTCAGGAAAGCTGGACCTACCATGAGGTGAGCCAAGGTGTAATTGCCGTGCCTCTTTGGCTGCCGCAAGCGCCCATGGCTTTCGGTGCCGTGTTGTTTGCACTGGCCTTCGCCGAACGCACGCTGCGTCTGATCCTTGGCCTACCTGTTGAGATTGACAACACCGAAGAACAAGCGCGCGGAGAATGAACATGGATATCCTTTTACAATCCGCCACGCTTGTCGTCACACTGCTGGTCCTTTTGGGACTTGGCATCTGGGTTGGCGTTGCACTTCTGGCATCAGCCGTCGTGATCTTTGCGATTTTCACATCGACCCCTGTTGATGCCATTCTTGGCACAACAATGTGGGCCCATTCGGCAAGCTGGACATTGACCGCTTTGCCGCTGTTCATCTGGATGGGCGAGATACTCTACCGTACCCGCCTCGCCGAAGATTTGTTTTCCGGCCTCGCCCCTTGGGTAGGACGGCTGCCAGGCGGGCTGGCCCACGTCAACGTGATTGGCTGCGGGATTTTTGCAGCTGTTTCCGGCTCCTCTGCGGCCACAACAGCCACAGTAGGCCGCATATCGCTGCCCGAGTTAAAATCGCGTGGCTATGCAGACCGTCTGGCCATTGGCTCCCTTGCGGGATCTGGCACGCTCGGCCTTTTGATCCCGCCGTCAATTGTGATGATTGTGTACGGTGTCGCGGCTCAGGTGTCGATCAATCGCCTTTTCATTGCCGGCGTTGTGCCGGGGCTGATGCTCATGGCGTTATTCTCAGGCTACATCGCCATCTGGTCAAAGATGAACCCTGATGGTGTGCCCGCCCCTGAACCGCAGATTTCCTTCGGTCAGCGTTTGGCGCGTTTGCGGATGCTACTGCCAGTCGTAGGGTTGATTATCGGAGTCATCGGATCAATCTATGCTGGTGTTGCGACAGCAACCGAAGCAGCAGCCATCGGTGTGGCGGGTGCATTGATCATCGCCGCCTTTGGGCGATCCCTTAATGCCAAAACATTCATCGACTCGCTACTGGGGGCTACTCGGACATCTGCGATGATCGGGCTGATCTTGTTGGGTGCGGCATTTCTGACCTCCGCGATGAGCTTTTCCGGGCTGCCCGGACAACTGGCTGAAATCATCTCATCCAGCGGGCTTGGCGCGCCGGGGTTGATCGCAGTACTCACTGTATTCTTCGTGCTGTTGGGTTGTTTCCTTGATGGAATCTCAATTGTCGTATTGACGACCTCAGTTGTCATGCCTGCTGTACTGGCAGTTGGGATTGATCCGGTTTGGTTCGGTATCTACCTTATTATCGTGGTGGAAATGGCTCAGATCACACCACCTCTGGGTTTCAACCTGTTCGTAATCCAGAAGTTGACAGGCAAATCCATTTTCGTGATTACCAAAATGGTGTTCCCATACTTTATGATCTTGGTGCTGGCTGTAGTTTTGCTGACCGCTTTCCCCGGCATTGCGACTTGGCTTGTACAGCAAACCCTTTGAAGGATTAACTCCCATGGAAAATTCGCCTCAGTCTCTTCTCGAAGCAGCGCGCGCGCGCGCCACGGCGCCTGATTTCACCTGCACTTTCAACGATGCGGTGAGCGACGCGGGACCTCTGTCCGGTCTAAACGTAGCGGTCAAAGATTTGTTCGATGTACGCGGATACGTCACTAGCGCGGGTTCCGTGGTCCGAAAAGACACCCCGCCCGCGGTCGAAGATGCTAAGGCCGTGGCGCGTTTGCGCAGTGCCGGAGCGGGATTGATCGGTCATGCCAACATGACGGAATTTGCTTATTCGGGCCTCGGCCTGAATCCGCATTTCGACACCCCACTTACCCCATTGCGAACAGGCTGCATTGCGGGTGGGTCAACCTCTGGCGGGGCTTCTGCCGTGGCGCGGGGTGTGGCTGACGTGGCTCTTGGTACGGACACGGGTGGTTCTGCCCGCATTCCAGCGGCCTTTTGTGGTCTATTCGGGTTCAAACCTTCAGCGCAGACCATCCCGCGCAAAGGCGCTGTGGCGCTCTCACACTCATTGGACAGCATAGGAATTCTGACACGAGAAGCCGGTCTGTTGAGGCCAGTCCTGAATGTTCTCCGTGATACACCTGTGCTTGAGGCGGCTATGCCGCGGGCAGTGATCGTGCCGGAAAACTTTGGCATGGACGAACTGGACGCTGAGGTAGCCGCGTCCTTTGAGGCCTCCCTAAACACGCTCAGCGCGGCGGGCGTTTCAGTGCGGCGACTGAAACTTGATATCTTCGACCGCTACCATGCCTTGCCAGTCTGGCAATTCTCTGCCGTTGAATCCCGTGCCCATCACGGTGCTTATTTTGACAATGCGCGCGACGATTTGGATCCTCGTGTGGCCTCGCGCATGGCGCGGGCTGATGGAGTAACAGCGATTGAGTATGCCCGCACTTTGTCTGCCAGAGAGGCCTTGATTGCCGAGGCTATCCAAATATTTGGCGATACACCGCTTGTGATGCCAACCGTAGCGATCATGCCGCCAAAACTTGACGATCTAAGCGATGATGCGACTTATGATCGTATCAACCTGCTGGCCCTGCGGAACACCAGTTTTGCCAACCTGATTGACGGGTGTTCGGTCAGCCTCCCGATTTCCAGCCACCCCGGCGCAGGTCTCATGATTACGGCCAGCACGGGACGAGACGCGATGCTGGTGACAATGGCTGAATCGCTACAAGGTGCGTTGTGAGCAGCCAAAACCCCGCCAAACGCCCCACGGCCTATGTCGCATTGGGTCAGCAGCGCTATCGCGTGGAACATGTCGCAAGTCCGGTGCTGAGCGGCATCACAGACGTCACCATCTTTGACGACAAAATCGTCGTTCTCAGACGGCAGACACCTGAACTTGTCATGCTCGCGCTCGACGGTTCATTTTTGAACCAAAGTGCAGAACTACCCCAATTTGCTTGCGGCCATGGCCTGCGCGCCGTTGATGATAACCAGTTGGTTGCAACTGACATGGACGGGCACAAGGTTGTACTACTGGATGCGCAAATGCATGAGATCGCGCGCATGGACTGCAATGAGCATCCCGCGTTGGGATGTCCGTTCAACCACCCGTGTGACTGTGTGAAGGGACCAGATGGCAGGTACTATGTTGCTGATGGGTATGGAAACAGTACGGTTCATATCTTCGACGCCGACTTCCATCACCTGAAAACCTTTGGGCATCCCGGGAACGAGCGAGGAGCACTTTCAACGCCTCACAGCTTGATATTCGACACGCACGGCCGGCTATGCGTGGCCGACCGCGAGAATAACCGCGTTCAGCAATTCGACGCTGAGGGAAACTGGATGGGCCAAATCGAAGGCGTGTACAAGCCGATGGCGCTTGCTCTCACTCCCGATGGCATGTTGCTGGTCAGCGATCAGACCCCGCGGTTGTCTGCCTACGATCCAAGTGGTCAGTTGATTGGCCGCTGTCGGACCTTTTCAACCTATGCGCATGGATTAGCGGTCCAAAAAGACGGAACCATCGCCATCGCAGAGATGAATCCAGACCGAGTGACACTACTGGTCCCAGTCCCCAACGCCGATGGGCATTAAGTCTTTGCACAACACCCAATTCAACAAAACTATTCGCTTGGTAGAGCCGTACTGCGAACGATAACGTGGCAACTCTTTTTGCGGTGTCCTATCCATCGCGTGGCGCTTTGCGAAACGACGTTGCTCAAGTCCCCGATCAGTCTAATGCGAGAGACGCGAACTTCCGTCAAAATAAATAAAATAGACTACAGGCGCTGAAAGCGGATTCAGGCCAAGACAAGCTGAAAGTAGCTTCTTGTCGCAGTCTCAGTTGTTGAGGCAGGGCTGTGACTTGTCGAAACTCACGTCTTATCCTCAGCTGACCTTACAATAATGCGCAGCGGCGTAGCTTCCCGAAAGCCGACATTGGCGAGTTAACGCAGCATTTTGGCAAGTCCGAAGTCTCCTATGGGGACAAACCGGACCTTGCACTTTTTCGGAACAGAGTAACTTCTGGCCCGTAAACAACGCGATCGAGGTGTCGCACCGACCGACCAGAAAACGATAGAAAATAATGGGCCGGTTCAAATCCCACCACAAGGCTCAGAGGTTTTTATCTGCGCATGACCAGATCAATTTGATTTTCCGCCCCCGTCGCCACCAATTCACGGCAACTTCGTACCGCGACGACCGCTCAGATGCGTTTAGCTTCTGGGCCATTACACAGCCAAAATGGAGGCGTGGCCTACCCTTCGACTGTCCCTCACAATCTGTAGCCAACAACTTGGCAATACCCTTAAAAGAGCCCACTTTTCATACTTTCGCGACTGCAGCGAATGTCCTTATATATCTTAGAATAAGAAATCATCCGCTGCGAGATCGACCATACTTACCCTCAACAGAGTGATTGTGTTGCCTTGGCCATCGTTGATGATAGTGTCGGTTGCTGATTGACTCAGATGGTTGCTATGCAGATCAGAGAAATTCGTGATGGAGGTGACATCGCGAAGGACAATTCTCTCGCCAGATTGCGAGACGTCGAAGTCTGTAATTATGTCTTGGCCAAAGCCATTCTGAAATACGAACGTGTCGCCTTCTGCTCCACCTGTTAGGCTATCATTCCCGTCCTGTCCGTGCAGGACGTCGTTTCCATTCATGCCCTGTAGGTTGTCGTTACCGCCACGCCCGTAGAGCCTGTCGTCTCCATTATGGCCCCACAGGACGTTTGCGGCTGCACCACCACGCAGGTTATCGTCGAAACGCGACCCGTACAGGCGCTCGATGGATATGTAAGTATCTCCTGCAGCGAACCCGGTGTTGAGATTTGAAAGCTGCAAGTCTGCGAGGACCCCTGCAGTAGCGTCAGTGTACTGGGCACGGTCGTGGCCATTCCCGCCGTCATGGGTGTCGGCCCCCAAACCGCCGATCAGATTGTCGTTGCCATTACCGCCCGCAAGTTTGTCGTTGGCATTGCCACCGTCCAATCTGGAAAACGCGGGCAACGGGCCTGCACTATCTGCGTTGTTCAACGTCAGAAACGGGCCACCAGTGGCATCGACAATAGCGGTTTCATTCGATGAATTAGGTCGCCAATTCGCAACCAATCCTTGCTCACCTACCGGATCAGCGATCTCAACAAACGCATTGTCAGCGATCTCTTGATCCGTGCGCACATCGTTCCAGATGCGAAGGTCTGCAACCTCGCCTTGCAAAATTTGGTTCGAATTGAAGCTGCCGCCTTGGGAGTCTTGTTCCTGCCCAAAGATCAGAGTTCCGCCATTCGGAACTCCTGCGAGTGTTGTCCCTGTTCCAACAAAAACCTCGTTGCCGTCTATGAACAGCCCAATCTCGTTTTGGTCCGTATCGTAAACGACAGACAGCCGATGCAATATGCCATCGGTAAGGTCCGATGTTGCAATATCGGTTTGATAATACTCCGAGCTATTGAACCGGATGCCGATGGTACTGTCTGGAAGGCTGTATATGAGAATGCTGTTGCTGCTGCTTGAGGTCGCATAAGACGCGAAGATTAAATCCGGTCCGTCAGGATCAAGGGGCCTGTCAGATCTATATAACATCTCAAACGTGAGGCTGTTTG
>JBALTK010000150.1:0-9883 GCA_036964385.1 Sulfitobacter sp.
TCTCGACGTTGATGAACAGGTTGATCTTTGTGGTACGCTTCAGGCGCATGAAGTCGACGTGCGTTGGCAGGTCTTTTACAACGTGGCGCTGAACGTCGCGGCAAATAACGCGAACGTCATCGTGGCCTTCAACTTTCAGGTTGAACAAAGTCGCTTTAAAGCGGCCTTTGCGCAGCATGGTCAGCAGTTTGTTGAAATCCAACTGGATCGGCAGCGGGTCAACGTCGCCACCAAAAACAATTCCAGGGACCATGCCATCGCGACGTGCCTGACGAGCGGCGCCCTTGCCTGTCCCCGTGCGTTCTTGAACTTCAAGATCTGGGATCTCTCCGGCCATAATAATTCTCCAATAGTGTTAGGTGGGACGCCTCCAAGGCTGTCGTCCCATGTGAAGTCGCGCAGATACACGGGAATCGGCTTCTTGGGAAGTCTTAATTATACCACGACCGCTAGCGGGTTTTGGGAACATTGCTCCGCCTTTGCGTGGGGCAAACGCTCTCCACAGTATCCTGCGCCAAATGAGGCGCGGGAAGGCGTCAGAGCGGGGTGACCAAATGGCCCTCTGACGCCATGACACGCGCATGCAACGCGATCTCGTTCGCGTAACGCTGCTCAAAACGGCTCAGGGTCTCGGCGGTGATCGGGGTTGGGGCATTCGGAGAGACATTTTGCGGCTTGAAGGTAATCTCATCCGCCATGCGGTTGTTCAACCATGCGCGTAAGACGGGCTGGCTTTCATAGGCAAACAGATGGGTAATCCCAGGAGCGCCGTCGCGGTCTGTGAGGAAGTTAAACTGTGTGCCGATACGCGCCCAATCTGGTGGCACTTCGGACAGCACCGCCTGCACAAAACCGTCAAAATCCACCTCCAATGTGGCGGCGCGGTAGCGATACCAACTGCGTAGATGCTCCAGCGGCGCACGGATCACAGCCATGGTTTCAGGCTCCAGCCCGTAGGCCTCGCGCAAAAATGGCGCGATCTTGCGCTGGTAGCGGCCCACTGGCGTGTGCTTGCGGTTCTTGTAAAACGCGATGTCTGCCCAAGGTTTCAGTGCCACTTCCATGGCCGTCGATCCTGTCTTGGGGGTCGAGAAAAGGACGAGGTTCTGCTCGGAAAAAACCAGCATCAGTCCTGCCAGTCGCCCTCGAAGTTTTTTGGTACCAGCAAGTTTTGACGACCCAGATCGTTCACATGCGTCTCACCGCACAGTGCCATTGTGGTGTCCAACTCCTTGTGGATGACCTCCAATGCGCGGGTCACGCCCGCCTGTCCCATCGCGCCAAGCCCATAGATGAACGCCCGTCCGATGTAGGTGCCTTTTGCCCCCATCGCCATCGCCTTGAGAACGTCCTGACCAGAGCGGATGCCGCTGTCCAGATGGACTTCGACCTGATCCCCAACCGCCTCCAAAATCGATGGCAAAATACGGATCGAGCTGAGCGCACCGTCAAGCTGGCGACCGCCGTGGTTGCTCACGATGATCGCATCTGCGCCTACAGCCATGGCCATTTTCGCGTCTTCAGCGTCGAGAATACCCTTGAGGATCACCTTGCCGCCCCACTGCTCTTTGATCTTGGCGATTTTGCCCCAATCAAGGGAGGGATCGAATTGCTCGGCGGTCCATGCGCTCAGGTCAGACGCATCCGAGATGTTCTCGACATGGCCCACAATATTGCCAAATCCGCGGTTCTTGGTCTGCAACATCTCGATGCCCCAGCGCCATTTTGTGGCGAGGTTTGCGATGGTGGAAGGCGTCAACTTTGGCGGGGCGGTCAACCCGTTCTTGATGTCCTTGTGACGCTGCCCCAGAATTTGCAGGTCCAGCGTAATCACCAGCGCCGAGCATTTGGCCGCACGCGCCCGCTCGATCAGGCGGCTGACGTAATCCTCGTCGCGCATGGTATAAAGCTGGAACCAGAACGGCTTTTGCGTCGCCCCCGCCACATCCTCGATTGAGTTGATGGACATGGTGGAGAGGGTGAATGGCACGCCGAATGCTTCTGCTGCGCGGGCGGCTTTGATCTCGCCATCCGCGTGCTGCATCCCTGTGAGGCCGACAGGGGCGAGGGCTACGGGCATCGCCACATCTTCGCCGATCATCTTGGTCGCGGTACTGCGTCCCGACATGTCCACCGCCACACGCTGGCGCAGGCGGATCTGGTCGAAATCGGAGGTATTTTCGCGGAAGGTCTGCTCGGTCCAGCTGCCACTTTCGGCGTAATCATAGAACATCTTTGGCACGCGGCGGCGGTGGATGCGTTTGAGATCGTCGATGTTTGTGATTACAGGCATGATGAGCTTCCAGTGTGATTGGTCAACTTTCTTTACCAATGTCTGCGTCCAAGATCAATTCCCATCTCCAGTGGCGCCGCAGGCTGGTGCGTCATTTCTTGCGGAAGGCAAAAACAGATCGACCCGTGTGCCTGCTGCGTTGGAGTGGATCATGAGCCCACCGCCCAATTCGCGCGACATACCCAGAACCATCGAGAGGCCCAGCCCTGTACCTTTGCCTGCGGGTTTGGTGGTGAAAAACGGATCAAGCACTTTGCCCATAATGTCATTGGGAATGCCGTGGCCTGTATCAGAGACAGACAGCCGCACATAGCGGCCAGGGGCCAGCTGTGCGCCGTCGATCAAAACGGTGGCGGCTTCTACATCAACGGCTTGAGTGCGCAGTTCCAAGCGGCCACCCTGTGGCATGGCGTCTGCGGCATTTACAATCAGGTTGATAAGGGCTGCAATAAGTTGATGACGGTCAGCGCAGACTAACTCCTCTGTATGGGTCGTGGAAATGTTGAAGTTGATTGCTGTCGGGATCAGTCGCTGTGTCAAAACTTCGAGTTCCGCCAGAACTTCGTGGAGACAAACCATCACCACTTCCTGACGCTCCATCCGCGCATAGATCAGAAGCTGTTTGACGGTTGTTGCAGCCTGACGGGCAGCCACAAGCGCATTCTCGACGTCGAGTTTGTGATCTTCGGGATCGTCGGTGGCCTGCACAAGTTCCAGACTGCCAATGATGGCGGTCAGGTTGTTGTTGAAATCATGTGCTACACCCCCTGCAAGTTGCCCTATGGCTGCCATTTTTTGGGATTGAAGCGACTTTTGAGTTTCCTCTTGGTTCCGCATTCGCATGCGCCGCGCCGAGCGAACCCCCTGCCAAAAGTAAAAGTTCATGCCCGCAAGCGCGAGCGCGACCCCGACATACGCCAAGGGTCTATCATAACTGGGAATGAAGGAGATAAATATGGCTGCGCTGACGGCCGCGAGAGTGCCGACCTGAATGGCAGTATAAATGGGCAATGTGTGGCTACGTCTGAGTTGAAACACCATCTGGGCCGCGATTAACGCGGCGCCCACCACAGCCAATGCGCGGTTCTCGCTGCAAAACATATAAGTTGGGAGCAGCGCAAAGGATATCTGGAGATTGGCGAACAAAATCGCTGCAATGTTGACCTCGCGCTGTGTAACTTCGTCGCCCAATTGGGAGATGAAGCGCGCATGCAAAGTCGAGGATGCGAGGAAGTAGGCCGCCCAGACAAGCGCGAGTGTCCAGCCAGTATAGATGTAGATCAGGATACCTGCGGTCGAGATCGAAAAAAACCGCATTAACGGCTCAAGTGGATCGCCCAGTTCCATATCGCGCAAGCGATCTATTTGATCTTGATAGGTCAAGCGCACCCTCCGCGACTGCCAGTCTTGCATGTTGTACATACAACCGTAGGCAGAACTCGGAGGGAAATCTACATTTAAGCCAGCGTCTTGGAGGAATGGTTATCTCAGACGGAATGCGCGCCGTCGCTTAACGTTTTTACAAAGGCCAGAACGTCGTCGGTGCTTTTGCCCGCTGCGATCTGGCTCACGATGGCGGAGCCTACAACGACGCCATCAGCGACTTCGGCAATGGCGCGGGATTTCTCTGGCGTGTTCACACCAAAGCCCACAACAACCGGAAGGCCCGTCGCCTCACGGATGCGCGCCACAGCAGGGGAGACGTCACCTGCATCAGCCTCAGCCGCACCAGTGATGCCCGTGATCGATACGTAATAAACAAATCCAGAGGTGTTCTGCGCGACGCGCTTGAGGCGCTTGTCATCTGTGGTCGGCGTCGCGAGGCGGATAAAGTTGATCCCAGCCGCCTGCGCTGGAATGCACAGCTCCACATCTTCTTCAGGCGGCAGGTCAACCACAATCAACCCGTCGATGCCCGCAGCAGTGGCAGCCTTCAAAAACTTCTCCACACCCATTGAGTAAATCGGATTGTAATACCCCATCAGCACAATCGGCGTGGTGTCATCATCTTTGCGAAACGCCGTCGCCAGCTCAAGCGTCCGTAGCAACGTCATGCCGCCATCCAGTGCCCGCTGTCCCGCCAACTGAATCGTTGGCCCGTCTGCCATCGGATCGGTAAACGGCAACCCCAGCTCGATAATATCAACTCCCGCAGCAGGCAGTCCGCGCACAATCTCCAGTGAGCGGTCAAAGTCGGGATCACCCGCCATGACATAAGACACAAATGCCTTCTTACCGTTGGCTTTGAGGTCGGCGAATTTGGCGTCAATGCGGGTCATGGAAGAGCCTCTGAGATGAATGTTATGCTTGGAATGCCCAATCCAGCGGGAGAAATCAATCCACGACAGGACGGGAAGGGGGCGGAATCTCCCAACACACACCCGATGCACACACCCCATGACACCCTTGCACAGCGCCCGCGTTCGCCATAACACGGCCCAAACGCAAAAGAGCCAATTCTTGAGGGATGTCGTCATGGGTTTCAAAATGGGTATCGTCGGTCTGCCGAACGTAGGTAAATCAACGCTTTTCAACGCGCTCACCCGCACCGCTGCCGCTCAGGCCGCAAACTTCCCCTTCTGCACGATTGAGCCGAACGTAGGCGAAGTCGCCGTGCCCGACGCGCGCCTTGATGCGCTGGCCGAGATCGCCAAGTCGAAATCAATCATTCCAACACGCATGACCTTCGTGGACATCGCCGGTCTGGTCAAAGGCGCTTCCAAAGGGGAAGGCCTCGGCAACCAGTTCCTCGCCAACATCCGTGAGACAGACGCGATTGCCCACGTCCTGCGCTGCTTTGAGGACGATGACGTCACCCACGTCGAGGACCGCGTCGATCCAGTGGCGGATGCCGAGACTATCGATACCGAACTCATGCTCGCTGATCTCGAATCCATCGAAAAACGCCGCGCTGGCCTCGTACGCAAGATGAAGGGCAACGACAAAGACGCCGTTCAACAAGACCGCCTGCTGGCAATGGCCCAAGCCGCGATTGAAGAGGGCAACCCCGCCCGCGTCTGCGAGATCGACGAAGACGACGCCAAAGCATGGCGCATGCTGCAACTGCTGACGACAAAACCCGTCCTCTATGTTTGTAACGTCGGCGTTGATGACGCGGCCAAGGGCAACGCCCACTCCGCTGCTGTCGCCAAAATGGCCGAAGCGCAAGGCAACTCCGCCGTGGTCATCTCCGCCCAGATCGAAGAAGAAATCAGCCAGCTTGACGCCGAAGACGCCCAGATGTTCCTCGACGACATGAACTTGGAAGAAGCGGGCCTCGACCGCCTCATCCGCGCAGGCTACGAACTGCTGCACCTTGAAACCTACTTCACCGTAGGCCCCCAAGAAGCCCGCGCATGGACCATCAAACAAGGCACCTCCGCGCCAAAGGCCGCAGGCGTCATCCACGGCGACTTCGAAAAAGGCTTCATCCGCGCCGAAACAATCGCCTACGATGATTTTGTGTCCCTAGGCGGCGAAGGCCCCGCCAAAGAAGCCGGTAAAATGCGCGCCGAAGGCAAGGCGTACACCGTCAAAGACGGCGACGTGCTGCACTTCTTGTTTAATAACTAGGTTGGCGGTTCGGAAGGCAATCTGAAGACTTCCAATCGCTTGCTTACGTTACTTTGTAGTATTCTAATCCGATCCTCCTTTGCGGGGGCAGCCAGTCCAAGAAGGTTGTTTTGCATTTTTAAGTGTTCGCTTGGATCGAGGTAATATTGCCAGCATTCGAAGTGTTCAAATGCAAAGCGACCTTGCTCATTCCTTACTCCCGTAAGATTATTATTCATGATGAAAATCTTCTCCAGATCAACTAAGGTTATCTGGCCTGTTTTTGCGATTTTATAACTCCGCAAATTCCATGCTTTTAGGATCGCGAGGGAAGTTAGGACAACCTGTTCTTCTCGAATGTTGGATTCATCTGGAATCGATGAAACCTGTAATACGGCTATCAGCCTCTGTATCGCGCGTAGGGTAACGCTGCTTTTGTCTTTGTAGGAGAGGATCAAGTCCATGATCAGCTGGTGCTGATTTGATGCAATTCCCGCGTCCTTGGATCGTATTTGAAAGTAACGGATCGCTATACTGCTATGATCGTAGTCATCAACTGAATCAGGCAACCCCATCGTCAACGTCACAAATTTCTGTAAATACAGCCCGGCACTAATCTCGCCGCCATACCGCGCCTTCACGCTGTTCTCCAATTCGCGCAAATTCACACCAAGCACAAAATGCACATGATCCACCGCAAAGAAGTGTTTGATAATCTCTAACAGCGCCAGCGCATAATCAGGCCTACAACGGTCCAACTCATCCACCACAATCACCAACTTGCGCGGCTCACCTTCGTCCCCAACTGTAAGCGCCCCAAGCGCCTCCCTGAATTGCTCCATGACGCCTTGGCGTTCCTGTGCTTTGCGCCAGAAACTGTCCGACGATTTCCCAATCTCTTTTCCAAGGGCCTCTACCGCCACATCCCCCAGTTCATCTAGGTGATTGGTTGCGCCAAAAGTTGCCAAACTAGCAGCAATGCGAAGCCCTGCTGGCCCCAGCTTCCACGCAATGTTCTTTGCTTTGTCCAGCTTGGATTTTTCTTGTGGCCCTAGTTCCTCGAAACGCTCTAGCAAACAGGCCATAAGCGACACCAATGGCTCGTCCATAAAGTCATTTGCAAAAGCATCAAAATATACCGTCTGTGTGGTGTTATCGGCCCGCTTCAAATGCTCCCCAACCCAGCACCTCAAAAAGAAGCTCTTGCCCGACCCCCATCCGCCATCCAGCGCAATAACCATCGGCTCTGAAATCCGGTCGACCAAGTCTGACAGTGCATCCCCCGTCGCTTTACGATCCAAAAGATCACGGCCTGCAAAGCCGTCCTCATAAAGCGTGATGTCTGGTTCAGGTATCGTCAGTCGTGTCATATCTAATCCTCTTTTCGACGCGCCTGTGTCAAACTGTGCATCTAACGATCGCCAAACTACTTTCGCCTCAGCTAACCTAAGCGCTTAATAGCATCGCCCGATGTCTTCCGGCGTCATCGGTGCGCTCGTTGGCAGGCCGTAAAGCCCCGAAATTAGCCTTTTCATGACAACGTCTTAACCCAAAGACGGGCGCTCATCGCATTTGATGGAACATATCCAATGATGTGGCAACTACAACTAGTGATTGCGTTGATGGTATCTGCACAAGGCTGCGAAAAAACCTTTGCAGCGATCTCCGTGCACGCCCTCTTTGGAATCCCCGTCCGCTTGGAAACACCATGCACCTCTGTCTGGCCCTCGCCAACAGCGGCGCACCATCCGTCCTCTAGGTAAAAAAAAGAGGGCAGGGACCCTAAAATTCCTGCCCTCCCACCCATCTCCAAACGCCACCACCCTGGTGTACAGGGGGTGCACAAAAGCTGTACGCAAAGCACCCCCCGAAAAATCCCCTCAAAAACCCCCTTGCCCTCCCCAGACCCCATCGCTAAACGGGTCAACGGAGACGTGGCCGAGTGGTCGAAGGCGCTCCCCTGCTAAGGGAGCAGACACTCTGGGTAAGCCGCTGAAATTCAGCGGCTTTTTTGTTTCTCTAAGCGTAGATTCCCAAACCTTGCCCATCATTGTTTGAACTCCCATCCATGTGTACTCAGCCGGTCTGCGAGATCTGCGGTCGGGTACTTGCGGTAGCGCCGCGCCATCTCGGCATCACTCCAGCCACCCCGATCAATCAATCGATCTTGGTCCCCGACCTGCGCACTGAACCAAGTCGCCCAGGTGTGCCGAAAACTGTAAAAGACGAGCTTTTCATTGTTTGCGTCTTCCTGTGGCAGGTCCGCCGCTTCGCAAAGCTTGTGAAACTGTCGGATCACTGTGCTGCCGCGCCTTCCGTCAGGCACCACTTCCTTCCCGGTTGTGGACAGGAAGATCCGTCCCGTCGATGGCAGGTCACCCATCAGGTCCCATGACCGTTCGGGTAACTGCAGCATACGGGCGCGATAAGCTGTCTTCCCAGCTCCCACTTCTTCGCCTCGGATGTAGACCTCACCAGTAGGCCGATTGATGTCCTTGGCGCGCACGCAAAACATCTCGCCGGGTGTTGCTCCGCTTCCGAGCAGGAAGGCAATCATTTTGAGTAAACGATAATGCGGGTCGCGAATGTTTTTAGGAGGGTTTCGAGCTGTGTTAATCAGGCGCTCGGCTTCCTCAGGGCTCAGAATACGTTTCCGGACATTGTCTTCATGCCGTTCAGGCCGCAATCCCAGAGCGTTGTTGACTACGGCCTTCAGAGGCACAGACACCTGACGTCGCATGGTCCCAGCCTTCCAGTCCGCTTTGGACAGGCTGACCTTACATTGCTTGATCATGAAGGCGTCAATCTCGTCGATCCGCACGTTTGGCCCGAAATAGGCAACGATGGGTTCAAGCTCATTTTCATGTTTGCCAATTTCTACTACGTATAGTGCGGCAGCCTCCCTGAAGGTTGGACAAGGGGAGAGTGCGCGTTCCCAGGCCGCGTCATGAACGCCTTCGGCAACCAGTTTGGCTATTTCAATCTTGCTTGGATCGCAGACGCCCGTCGACCGCCGGAACCGGCACCTTTCGACATAGAAGTCGTAACACCATGAGCTCTCTTTCCAGAACGGATACCAGCACGGTGGCGCAATTTTGAATTGTCCTCGGTTTCCCATTTGAGTAATTCCCTTATATTAATGATATGTTTCCGATAAAAAACAGGTCTTCGACCCCGCCATTCACAAATTTCAGAGGCTGATTGGTATTTTCTTCTCACGTTGAAGAGGTGTCGTATTGATATCCCCAAATGATCTGCCGTTTCTTTAAGATTAATAGGCTGCTCTGTATTAGACGCTTCATCGCTAACTATATTCATTTTGGGCTGCCTCAATATATTATTGGCTCAGGGGTATCCGTACTTTTAGAGTACTGCTCCGCCGTTAAGCGAAAAGTATTGAGTAATTAATGTTTGGTATTCTGTAGGTGTGATCTGACCAGTTCAGATAGGATCAACTGCTGGGTATGTGTCAATATCCTAATATCATTGGGGTATTTCCGATCCACATCTCGAAAACAGATCGCAGTGCAGGACCATGTCCGAAATTTTATCAAATTTTGAACCCGCTAAATGAAAAAAGATTAGGTAATAAATTTCGTGTTAGGATGTTCTGATGCCTTAGGTGTTTTTCGATGCACATAGAAAAAATCGTTCAATTGAAAAAAGTAGATTTGAAATAATTTTTGGCAGATTTGGTGTTGTCGACTGTGAGTTTATACGAAGATTTTAATATGATAATCATCAATTTTTTTTGTAGGGAATGTGCATACTTTTTTCAAAAAGAGGTTTGTATCTCATCGATTTATAGTAGGAATTTTTTTGACGGTTGGCGTTAAGGTGGATTCAAATGACTTGAAGGTTGCACCAAGTCGTTGCTGCTAACATTTTGAAGTAGAATAATATATTTTCCACAGTAAGCTTCATTTTTTTGAAATTAATTCACGATTTGACTTGAGGCGTTTGGATGTATTTTTGAAATTTACATTATAATTACTTGGTGAGATTTAGTAACTGCTTCGCAAGTCGTTATCATAAAAC
>JBALTK010000151.1:0-9783 GCA_036964385.1 Sulfitobacter sp.
CCCAACCCAACGATGGTTAACCAAGGAATCTCAGACATGGAGCCAAACCTTCTGGTGCTGGGCGGCACGACCGAAAGCGCCGCGCTGTGCCGCGTCCTGAGTGAGGCGGGCGTCAGCGCCACGGTCTCTCTCGCCGGTCGTGTGGCGCGGCCCATTCGCCAGCCATTGCCCCAGCGCGTAGGCGGCTTTGGCGGCGTTGCGGGTCTGACCGCATATCTGAAGGCTCATGCCATCACCCATGTTGTCGACGCGACACATCCCTTTGCCGCACAGATGAGCAGCAATGCCGTAGCTGCTTGCACGCAAACGGGCGTGCCGCTGATCGCGCTGACGCGTTCCCCTTGGAGCGTTGATAATGGCGATAATTGGACAAATGTCCCTGACATCGCTGGAGCCGTCGCCGCTCTGGACCGGCCTGCTGGCCGTGTCATGCTGGCTGTAGGCCGTATGCATCTGGCCCAATTCGCGCCGAATCCACAGCACTTTTATCTGCTTCGGCTGATTGACGCACCTGATGCACTGCTGCCTTTTCCGAACTGCAAAACTGTGCTGGATCGTGGCCCTTTCATCATTGAGGGTGATCTGGCGTTGATGCAAGAGCACCGCATCGATCTGGTCGTGTCCAAGAATTCCGGAGGCAGTGGTGCCTACGCAAAAATCGTGGCGGCCCGTCAGCTGGCGCTGCCCGTGATCATGATAGACCGCCCCGCGATACCCGCGCGGCCCTTGGCGCATACGGTACCCGAAATATTGAACTGGATCGCTCATTGCGGCACCGAGCGAGGCGTATAGACGAAGGGTGCGCCTTCACGTTCGATCAGACGGGTCGCGGATGTCCCGACCAGAACCATTGTGCGCATGTCCGCCATTTCAGGACGTGCATCAGGCAGGGCCACAACGCGGATCACCTCCTCTGGCGTGCTGACGGCGCGGGCAAATATAATGGGTCGTTTATCGGCGCAGGCCTCGTTCAACACTGTCAAAGCACGCGCGAACCCTTCAGGCCGCGCTTTGGACCTTGGGTTATAAAACGCCATGGCAAAGTCCGCCTCTGCCGCAAGGCGCAGACGTTTTTCAATCAACGCCCACGGCTTGAGGTTATCACTTAGGTTGATCGCACAAAAGTCATGGCCCAAGGGGGCGCCAACCCGCGCTGCCGCAGCGAGCATGGCCGTGATCCCCGGCAACACGTCAATCGGGAGCGTACGCCAGTGCTGCGGCCCTGTCTCAACCGCCTCGAACACGGCGGCAGCCATGGCGAACACGCCTGGATCACCGGAGGAGACGACAACAACATGGCGCCCTTCGGCAGCCATCTCGAGCGCATGGCGCGCCCGCTCAATCTCTACCCTGTTGTCGCTGGCATGAAGAGTCAAACCTGCGCGTGCAGGGATGCGCCCCACGTAGGGGATATAGCCGACAATATCGGTAGCGCGCGCAAGCGCCTGCGTGACCTGCGGTGTTAACATATGGTCCGCACCCGGCCCCAACCCTGCAATGACCAATGATCCGCTCATGGCCGCCGTCCATTGCCATGCACCAACACGATAGAGAAGTAGGGTGTGATCTGTCCTTCCGCTTCTAACAGGCGCTGAACCGTCTGGCCCTCCATGCTGGCATATTCCACCAACCATGCAGCCTCATATTTGCCTGCTGCCTGCAATGCGCTGCGCACCTTTTCGATGTTGCGTCCGATCTTCATCACCACCAGCGCGTCCGCCGCCGCCATATGACGCACCAAGTCCTCCTCGGGCAGCGTCGCCATCAAAACGCTCAGCACATCATCGCCCCACGTGATCGGCTGCCCCGAGGCGGTCCACGCCGCAGACATGCCCGTGATCGCGGGCACTACTTGGACAGGCACATCATCCTTCAAACGCTCATAAAGATGCATAAAGGAGCCGTAGAAAAACGGGTCCCCCTCGCACAACACAACGACATCCTCACCAGCCTCGGCCAGCGCGCGTAAATGCGCGGTGCACTCCCTGTAGAACGCCGAAAGGGCTGCGTTATAATCAGGATGGGATACCGGAATTTCAGTCGTAACGGGGTACTCCATCGGGAATTCCACCGCATCTTTTGGCAGGAGCCCATCAACAATCCCACGTGCACGCCCCGATCGCCCCTCTTTGCGGAAAAACGCCACGTGGCGCGCATTTTCCAACAGGCGGTGCGCGCGCAGGCTCATGAGGTCAGCGTCTCCCGGCCCCAGCCCAACGCCGTGGATTGTTCCCAGAATACTCATTCTGCACGGCTCGCGATGGCGTTGATGGCGGCGACCGTGATCGCACTGCCACCCAAGCGGCCCTCGACAATCAAACACGGCACCGGCTGATCCGCCCAGAGCGCATCCTTGCTTTCGCGTGCACCGACAAATCCGACAGGACAGCCGATGATCGCCGCTGGGCGCGGGCAATCAGGATCTTGCAGCATGTTGAGAAGGTGGAACAAGGCTGTAGGAGCATTGCCAATAGCAACCAGCGCCCCTTTCAGATGGGGGCGCCAAAGCTCAAGCGCTGCGGCAGAACGGGTATTACCCATCTCGGCTGCACGCCCGGGTACAGACGGGTCGCGCAAAGTGCAGATCACCTGATTTTCATTCGGCAACCGAGCAGGCGTCACCCCCTCGCTCACCATATGCGCATCGCACAAAACAGGCGCACCCGTGCCAAGTGCGGCGCGCGCAACAGTCGCAAAATCAGGCGACATGCGCACATGCTGCTCCAGCCCCACCATTCCGGCGGCATGTACCATGCGCACGGCAATCGGTTCTTCCTCCGGCGTAAACCGCGCAAGCGCTGCTTCGGCGCGGATCATGGCAAAGGACTGCTTGTAGATCGCAGCGCCATTCGTCTCATAGGTGTATGTCATGTGAACTTGTATTCTCCGGTCTCTATGTCTTGGGGGGAAAGCCCGAATATCGTGGGCGTCGCGTCCGCTGTGCCATGGCGCACCACGTCAAATCGCCCCTGATTGCCCACCAGCGTCAGGTCCGCCGACCGCGCCCGCGCGCATCCCTTGGCGCAGCCCGAAACATGCAGGCTGCCCTTTGTCTTGGCCGCCAGTTTGCGGGCCAGATCGCGTGTTGGCACGCTGGCAGAGGGACAAAAAGGCGCACCAGTGCAGGCATCCACGCGCATCAATGGATCATGAGGATCAGTTATAAATGCGGAAACATCAGGCAATGCGCCCCCTTCCAGAAGTAGCATCCGCCACGGGGTGACACGCAGTGCAGACAGGTTTTGCCCCTTGATCACTTGCGTCAAAGCGGCTGCATCAACATGCCCGAACGCCGCACCAATCAATGCGCCTTCCCTCACCGCCCCGATTTTCGGCGGCAATGCTGCTGGCAGAATGGCCGTATCGCACCAGCTCGCAGGCAAGGCCGCAGCCGCGACAACCTGTGCCATGCGGCGGCGGTCAGGTGAAATCCGCGCGGCCAGCCACTCGGCCATCTCGATCAGCGCAGGAATGGCAGTATCTTGTGTCACGCTCCGCCCTGCAACAGCACCATTCGCTCGCAGAACAAGACCATTTGCGCCCTGCTCGATCCGGATATCGGCACTGCCTTGCGTCAATACGGGCTGCCCGCAACAATCTACGGCAAAGCCAACCTTGGCAGGTAGTTCTGGTAGATCCGGCAATGCGGCAAGGAGCGCCTGCGTCAAGTCCTGGACATCATCGCCACTCTCCCAAAAGGGTGTGACAAGGATGTTGCGCCGCCCTTCCAGTGCAGGATCAGCATCCAAAAGCCCAAGATCCCCAAGCGCTTGCAATAGCGCCGCGTAATCCTTGTGTGCCACACCGCGAATTTGCAGATTGGCGCGATTGGTCAGATCCAGATAGCCATGGCCATAGTGCTGTGCCAGTTCGCACAGCCCCAAAGCCTGCACCGCTGTGAGCCGCGCAAATCGGGGGCGGATACGCACCACCAGCCCGTCTGCCGCCATCATCGGACGGTAGGCACCTGGGCACCAGCCTTTGACCATTGGGCCGCTCATGCCTTCATCTCCAGACCTGCGATGACTGAATTGCGCCGCGTTTGCCACAGCCCCGCCTCCAACAGCGCGGCAAAACGGTCTTGCATTGCTTGATGTGCTTGCGGGTTGGCGTCCTGCAAGAACCCATCCGTTTCAGGATCACCCAGCGTTGCATCATGGTAGAGGTCGAACAAATGCGCAGGCACCACGCCCGCCAAATGTGCAAAACCGGCCATATGCTCAAGCGTCTCTGCAATCTCTGCGGCACCGCGGAAGCCATGCTGTTTCATTCCGTCAATCCATGCGCCATTGGCAGCACGGGCACGCACAACACGGGCAATCTCCTCAGAGAGGCCCCGCGCGCGCGGGTTCGCATGGTCCGTGTTGTCCAGATGATAAAGCGCCGCCTTGCCGCCTGTGATCTTCTGTGCAGCGGCAAATCCTGCCTCATGGGTGGCATAATCGCTGGCCAGCAGCAGGTCGGTTTCCGGCAAGTCCTGCGGATGCACAAAACTGTCGGCACCTGCCACACGCGCACGAATTCCGCGTGCGTCTTTGGTGGCCTGATCCCCGTCGAGTGCCCATGCGCTGGCGTTGAGCCATGCCAGTCCTGCTTTTTCGCGTCCCGCGTCGCTGTACTCTTCAAGCGACGCGCCCATACCAATGCCAAACTGACCGGGTGCCGGGCCATAGACCCGCGCCAAATCCTCGCGCCCCAGATAAGGGTTCCAGTCTGCCGCCTCATGGCGCCCAGCCAAGGCGCGCACCGCTTGGCCAAACAGCGCAGAAAGAGTTGGAAATACATCGCGGAACAGGCCCGAGACACGTAAGGTGACGTCGATACGCGGGCGGTCCATCTCGGACAGCGGCAGTACTTCGATGCCGGACACCCGCTCGGAGCCCGCATCCCAGACCGGTCGTACGCCAAGCAAATGCAACGCCATCGCGAATTCTTCGCCCGCTGTGCGCATAGTGGCCGACCCCCAGAGATCAACGATCAGGCCGCGCGGCCAGTCGCCCTCATCCTGCAAGTGACGGCGGATCAGCTCATCCGCCAGCCGGACACCCTGCGCATAAGCTGCACGGGTGGGAACAGCACGCGGATCGGTGGTGAACAAATTGCGCCCTGTCGGCAGTACATCGCGCCGCCCACGATAAGGCGAGCCCGATGGACCCGCAGCAATACGGCGTCCGTCAAGCGCATCAAGCAGCCCGAGGGCCTCACTACGCACCGACTGCGCTGTGGCAAATGGAGCCGCTCCCTTGGGCGCACGACCCCAGATATGGAGCCCTTCGCCAAACTGGCTTTCCTTAATATCGCAGACAAAACTATCAATTCGCGTAATCGCTTCCGCGCTGCATCCAGCGCGATCAAGGCCCAGATCATCCTCGAGCCCCTGCGCCTGCGCCTCTGCGCGGATATCGGCCTGCAAGCGGTCGCGGCGGCGCGGATCAAGGCCGTCTGCGTTCGAAAACTCATCCAGCAATGCTTCCAGCCGTACCAGCCGATCAGGTATGCCGCTGCTGCGCATCGGCGGCGGGATATGACCCAACGTGACAGCGCCGATGCGCCGCTTGGCCTGTGCGGCTTCACCGGGGTCATTGACAATGAAGGGGTATATTACTGGCAAAGCACCGGTCAAAACTTCGGGCCAGCAGGTATGCGAGAGCGCGACCGATTTGCCAGGCAACCATTCCAGCGTGCCATGCGCGCCAATATGCACCAGTGCATCGGTGTTATTTTGCAGCCAAAGGTAGAAAGCAACATAGGCATGACGCGGGGTGCGGGACAGATCGTGGTAGCTCTCCTCGCGGCCCTCTGGCGTTGCGCGCTCCGGTTGAAGTCCGATCCAAACATTGCCGCGCTGGATTGCGGCGAAGTGGAACGCGCCATCCCGCGCATCCGGATCATCCTCGGGCGCGCCCCAGATCTCGACCAGCGTGTCGCGTAGTTTCTCGGGCAGTTGCGCCAGCGCTATTTTATACTCCTCCAGCGGCCAGGCTGTGCTACGCGCCAGCAATGCGTCCTGCAGGGAAATGTCATCTATCGCGACATCATAGCCCGCGGTGTTCAAATCGCTCAGGATCGCCTCAGCCGATTGCGGCGCATCAAGGCCCACGGCATGGCCCATGTTCCAATCCTTACCCGGATAGGTCGACATGACGAGTGCGATCCGCCGTTGCGCCTCAGGCAAAGCTGCCAACCGCGTCCACCCCCGAACACGATCTGCAATCGCCTCCACGCGGCCTGCATCTACGCGGTGGGCAAAGCGGGAATACTGCAGATCCGGATCACGCTTGCCCGGATCCTTGAAGCTGGCGACGCCGCCCATAATTCGGCCATCCACCTCTGGCAGCACCACATGCATGGCGAGGTCTGCAGGCGATAATCCCCGCTCCGCGCCCGCCCATGCTTTGCTCGTAGATGTGGCAAGAGCGACCTGAAACACTGGAACTTCTGCTGCATCCAATGGCGAAGTCCCACCCTCCCCCTTACCCGAAAAAGCGGTTGCATTCACAATTGCCGCTGGGGCCAGCGTTGCCACCTGACGGCGCAGCCAACCCGTAGCATCGGGCGATTTGAGTGAGGGTGCAAAAAGCGATGCGACGTCGAATCCGCGCGCACGAAAGGCCGCGAACAGTGCTCTGACGGGTTCAAGATCAGCAGCAACCAAATAGGAGCGGTAAAACACGATTAGAATGCGGGGTTTCTTTGCGATTGCCGCATCAGACCCCAGCGCAAATACTGGACAACAGGCTCCCTCCTCCGGCGTCCAAGCTCCGACTGGTGGCAGAGATTTCGTACCTTGCACTGGTCCCGCATAAAGCCCTGCGGCCAGCGCCATCTGTGCCAGCGCCGCCTGCGCTGCGACCACACCGCCCGTATCGCAAAGATGCGTTAGCCGCCGCAGCGTGGATTTTGGCAACGTCGACATCTTGTCGAGCCTTGAATCGGACCTACCGTCAGCGGGAAGCACGGCCAAAGCAATCCCCTTGTCCTGCGCCAGTACACGGATTTGCTGCAAGCCGTACGGCCAATACGGCACGCCGCCGATCAGGCGGATCAGAATACCCTTCGCTCCGCTTAATGTCTGCTCAACATAAGTATCAACCGACAGCGGATGCTTCAGCGCTACGATATTGGCCAACCTCAAGGATGGAAAACGCCCTTCCGGCCCGCCGCCGCGGTGCCAAGCTTCTGCAAAAGCACCAAGGTCGGAATCCGAGAGCGACAACACAACAAGATCCGCAGGCTGTTGGCCAACATCAAATGGTGTCTCCGTCTCTTCCAGTCCGTGGCTTTCGCGGAAAACTACGTGCATGGTGTTACTCGGCCGCTTGAGCGCGTGCAGCACCTAATGCCGCATGGATCACAGTCGCGTCGATGTCATGATGCTCAGCAATGACCACAAGGCGGCCTGTGCGCGCTTCATTTGGCCCCCAAGGACGGTCAAACTGGTGGCGTACCCGTGCACCCACGGCCTGCACCAACAGCCGCATCGGCTTACCCGCCACGGCTGCGTATCCCTTGATCCGCAGGATGTTATGCTCATTGGCCAAGGTCTCGATTGCGCGCACCAGATCTGCTGGGTCTGTGACCTCGGGAATCTGCACAACGATGCTTTCGAAATCATCATGCTCGTGATCGTCTGCCCCGTCATGATGAGAGGGCCGCGCATCGATACTGTCCTCGGCGGCGGCTTCAAGTCCCAAAATAATACGTGGATCAATGATGCCTTCGGCCACTTCGACTACTGGAACGGTGCGGGTGGATTGCGCTGCGATTATCTCTTTCGCACGGGCGACCCCTGCGGCGCCCGCGAGGTCCGGCTTGGTCAGCAGAATGATATCGGCACAGGAAATCTGATCCCCGAATACTTCTGACAGAGGTGTGTTGTGGTCAATGCTCTCGTCCGCAAAGCGCTGGGCATCGACACGGGCCACGTCAGTGGCAAAACGACCCGCCGCAACTGCTTCGGCATCGGCAAGGGCAATCACACCATCAACGGTGATTTTCGAACGAATATCGGGCCAGTCGAATGCTTTGAGTAGTGGTTTGGGCAGTGCCAGACCGGATGTCTCGATCAGGATATGATCAGGCCGCGGAACCAGCGCCATCAGCGCCTCGATTGTCGGAATAAAATCGTCGGCCACGGTGCAGCAGATACAGCCATTGGCCAGTTCCATAATATTCTGGACCGGACAATCGGGAATGGCACAGGATTTCAGTATATCGCCATCAACACCTATATCGCCAAATTCATTGACGATAATGGCCAGCCGTTTGCCGCCGGAATTTTGCATCAATCCGCGCACCAGCGTGGTTTTTCCAGAGCCGAGAAAGCCCGTGATGACTGTGACGGGCAGTTTTGCGAGGTTTGGCATCTTAACTCTCCATTGGGGGGATACGGGCAACGCAGTTGCGTTTGAAATGCTCGGGGCGCGTTCGCCATGGGATCAACCCGTCAGCAGTTGCGTGATAGAGGGCGGCGCCATCAAGGATCATATCAGGGTCCGCGACCTGATCGACATTGGCGAAAACGTAGGTCCAGCGTGCGCCACCGCGCAGCGCGATGGTGCATCCATGATCGCAGTTTTGCAGACAATCCACCGGAGTCACGCGCACACCCTCGGGCAACGCCAAAGCACCCAGCGCCTCAAAAAGTGCCTGCCCTGGGCAGCGCTCCTCCTCGGGGATCTCGCGTCCGCGCCTGCATTTTACGCAAACCAGTAATTCTGTAGGATATGACGGTGTCGCCTGATCTCTCAAAGTCCTCAGCCCCAAATTCCAATGGGACGCAGGCACAGGTGACGAGGACAGATTCCCCCATGAACAGGACGGAATTGCCCCGACACCGGCACACCCCGTCCGGTTTAGTCGTTTTGTATTGGCAGGTCTCCCGGCTCACGGATTTAGGGCGGTTGGCCCTGCGGCTGATCTACCTTCCCGGCTATTGCCAGTGGCGTTGATCGGCCTTTTTCCGTTCACGGTCGCGGGGGCGGCTGAGCTTGACCACGCAAAAACACGCGGTCGCTTATTCCCTTTTCACCTGCCGAAGCAGGCACCAGTACACCCGGAACGTGCATCGATTTGCAACGAACTGTCAAGGAGTTACCTGAAACAATCGACACGATTAAGCCCGTTCATACGCACGGACACAAATTGGCCCATCACCTCAGGCTGGGAGTAATCTTCGATGAGTCAACTCTGGCGCGTGCCGTATGGATTCAAAACCGTTTGGCAAAGCATCAACGAGAGGATCTTTGAATAATTAGCAAATTGGGGAAAAGCGACTGTGCATAAACATTGTGTTCAACAGCGACTTAGATCACTGCTTCGCAGCTAAATGGCTATCCATCCAGCAACTGCGGCGAAGGTCTGCAATCCGCCCCTTATGTCGATCGACACGAACGGCCCTTTCCGGACTTTGATCGGCCATCGCATGCCGCGTTGCAGCTTCCCGGAAGCAGACATTAACTGGTTTTCTAATTCCCCCATCCACAAGCGGCTCTCTATGCGCAGTTGCACGACCCGCATACTGCATGTTAGCCGGGTCATAGCCATTCCTGGGTATGCTGCTCAGGTGTCGGTTAGGGCTGGCTTGGTGATTGCACACCTTGCCAGCCTGAACAGGGACGGCCCAAAGCGGACAATGGAAAACTAAACAGTTAAGGTCTGCTTCCGCGCTTTATAGGCAGCGATGCCGATGGACCCCGCCCAAACTATCGGGTCCATTGTTCCATGCGACGCAAAAAATCCCTTATCGTAAAGTGCTTATCTGTTTGGGCGCTCGCTAAACGC
>JBALTK010000152.1:0-9704 GCA_036964385.1 Sulfitobacter sp.
GCGGATCAAGTTTTCAGAAAAATACCTGAGCGTGCCGAATGTTCAGTTGTCGATCTCGCTGTGGGATATGGACGCGGGAAGTGTGCTACGCGCGGATGTGACTGCGGAAGCGGTCACGGAAAAGGGATTTGATATGGTGTTCCGCACGTGGGGCGACACCAAAGTGGCGCGTATTCGCATCTCGTGGACCGCCATGGGCGAACTTGAAGATGCTGATGCTTGGGATGTTGGCTGACATTGCTCGAGGGCAGCTGTCGCGATGATCTCTCCCGTAGGAGGGAGAGATCAGATTGTTTTAATAACCACGTTGAGACTCTGTAGCGCCCGCGCTTATTCTTCGGCGTACATGCCGTCGTAGATCGGGCCGAGGGTGTCCTGTTCGAACAGGGAGGATACGGATGTGCCGTTCCAGATGTTCAGGATCGCTTGGGCAAAGATCGGGGCAGTGGGCACGATACGGATGTTCGGCGCGTCTTTGATCGCTTGCGTGGGCTGAATGCTGTCGGTGATGACCAGTGATTTCATGACAGAGTTTGTTACACGCTCCACAGCGGGGCCAGACATGACGCCGTGGCTGATGTAGGCGTGGACTTCCTTGGCACCGTTTTCCAACAGAACTTCGGCAGCTTTACACAGAGTACCTGCGGTGTCGCAGATGTCGTCGATGATGAGGCAGGTTTTGCCTGTCACGTTACCGATAACAGTCATCTCGGAGACTTCGCCTGCTTTTTCACGGCGTTTATCAACGATGGCGAGGGGAGCGTTCAGGCGCTTTGCCAGTTCACGGGCACGGGCCACGCCGCCGACGTCAGGTGAGATGATCAGCAGATCGTCCATCTGATCCTTGAAGGCGTTCTTGATATCCAGTGCAAAGACAGGGGAAGCGTAGAGGTTATCGACGGGGATGTCGAAGAAGCCCTGAATCTGTGCGGCGTGAAGGTCCATCGTCAAAATACGTTCAATGCCTGTGCCGACCATCATGTTTGCGACCAGCTTAGCGGTGATGGGTGTACGGGCCTTTGTGCGACGGTCCTGACGGGCGTAGCCGAAGTAGGGGAGGACTGCGGTGACACGTGCGGCTGAGGACCGGCGCAGCGTGTCGGCCATGATGAGCAGTTCCATCAGGTTGTCGTTGGCGGGGTTCGATGTCGGCTGGATAATAAACATATCCTCGCCGCGTACGTTCTCGAAGACTTCGACGAAGATTTCGCCATCATTAAACCGTTCTACACGGGTGTCGACCAGATCGACGTTCACGCCGCGGTGCAGGGACATCCGCCGTGCAATGGCTTTGGCGAGGGGCATGTTGGCATTGCCCGAGATGAGCTTGGGTTCGGCGAGTTGACGCATGGGAAAAGGCTCCGGTGGCAGCGGCGGACAGAATCGTCTCTGGAACAGGGGTTAGCATGTGCCTAGTGTGAGGCAAAGGATACACACCCCCAAGGAGCACCAAATGGCGCGTATTGATTACTATTTTGCGATGTTGTCACCCTATTGCTACCTCGCTGGCACCCGTCTGGAGGAGGTCGCGGCCAAGCATGGCGCCGAGATCAACTATAAGCCGTTTGATTTGCCGCAGGCCTTTGGCCGGACCGGCGGGGTGATGCCAAAGGATCGCCACATCAGCCGAATCGAATACCGCGCGCAGGAGTTGGTGCGTCAGGCCAAGAAGATGGACATGCCGTTCAACCTCAAGCCTGCGCATTGGCCCACGAACGGTGCACCTTCCTCCTATGCGTTCATCGCGGCACAAAATGCTGGCGGCGGTGATCTGGGCCTGTTGGCCCATCTGTTTACGCGTGCGTGCTGGGCAGAGGAAAAGGACATCGCACAGGATGATGTGATCCGTGGCTGTCTGGTCGAGGCCGGCTTTGATCCTGAACTGGCCGATAGCGGTCTATTGGTCGGGGCCGAAACCTATAGTCGCAATCTGGAAGACGCGGT
The DNA here is from genome assembly GCA_036964385.1 of Sulfitobacter sp. Lineage (GTDB taxonomy): Bacteria > Pseudomonadota > Alphaproteobacteria > Rhodobacterales > Rhodobacteraceae > Sulfitobacter. Next base: position 1,945 of record JBALTK010000152.1, read on the forward strand.
GGATGCAGGTGTGTTCGGTGCGCCATTTTATATCATCGACGGGCAGCGGTTCTGGGGGCAGGACCGTATCGAAGATGTCGATCTCTATCTGCAAGGGAAGCTGTGACGCTTCATACTCACACACACCTATACGAGGGCGCAGCGCGTCACGCCCTCGCGATACACTGCACTTTGGGGCATGTGGGTGCGTGGCGTGGCGTGGCGGCGGCGCTCAAAGATGATCTGAGCCTGCTGGCATTTGATCTGCCGAGCCACGGGCGTTCGGGTGTTTGGGACCGGACTGGCAACGTGCATGATGTGGCGACGGATATGGCGCGCGCGCTGATCGGTTCCTCTGAGACTGGGCCTATGGATTTGATCGGTCATTCCTTTGGCGCGACTGTCGCGTTGCGCATTGCCGTGGAGAGCCCTGAGTTGGTGCGCAGTTTGACGATGATCGAGCCTGTGTATTTCGCTGCCGCGATAGAGGATGACCCCGAAATACTGGTGGCGCACAAGCAGGCTAGTGCGCCGCTGGATGCAGCATTTGCCAGCGGGGACGAGCGGGAAGCGGCAAGGGTATTCCACCGTGATTGGGGGGATGGCTCCGCGTGGGAGGATTTGCCCGAGCGTATGCGTGAGCATATGGCGCGGTTGGTCCATTATGTTCCAGCGAGCGGGGCGTTTTTGCACCACGACAGTGCGGGATTGCTTAAGGATAACCGTATGGCGCGGGCATCGATGCCCTCAGTCTTGATTGAGGGGGATCAGTCCCCCCCGATGAGCGCGAAAGTGGCGGTGTCGCTGGAGAAGCGCCTGCCTGATGTGGAGCGCGTAATCATCAAGGGCGCGGGGCATATGCTGCCTGTCACGCACCCTGATATGGTGGCTGAGCCTATAAGGGCGCTCCTTGCCCGCTGTTAAAAGTGGCTTAGGAACTGATCAATCAGATCGTCTGTCATGGCCCAGTCGCACACTAGGCGGCAGGCGAGGTGTTCTTCGGCGGGGCCTGTGGCGACATCACCGTCTAGCACATAATACCTTGCGCCGTCCGCATGCAGTTTTTGATGTACGGCGCGGGGGAAGCTGGCGAAGATCATGTTCGCTTGGGGTTCATGCAGGAATTTTGCGCCGTTCGCGCGCAGACCAGCGGTGAGGCGGGCGCAGTTTGCATTGGCTTTTCGCGCCATATCTGTCCAGAGGCCATCGGTGAGGTAGGCAGCCATTTGCGCGCTGAGATAGCGGTGTTTGGAGAAGAGATGCGCACCCCGTTTGCGGCGGTATTCGAATTCTTGGGCTTTTGAGGGATCGAAGAAGATTACGGCTTCGACGCCAGCACAGCCATTTTTCGTGCCACCAAAGCTGACCACGTCAACGCCTGCTTTCCATGTCATCTCGGCTGGGGTGCAGTCGATTGCTACCAAAGCGTTGGCAAAGCGTGCGCCGTCGAGATGGACGGGGAGGTTGGCTTCCTTGGCCACGGCCGTTAGCGCGCGCAGTTCTTCGAGGCTGTGGACCGAGCCGAATTCGGTGACTTGGGTGATGGAGACTGCGCCCGACTGTGCCATGTGAACGCTGCCGCCTGCGCGGTGGTCGATCGCGGCGGCCAGTGCATCTGGGGTCATCTTGTTGTCGGAGGGGATCAGAGTCAGTTTTGCGCCGCCAGCGTAGAATTCGGGGGCGTTGCACTCGTCCTCTTCAATGTGGCTGTATTGGGCGCAGAAAATCGTTTGCCATGGCTGAGTATAGCAGGCCAGTGCAAGGGAGTTGGCGGCGGTGCCAGTTGCTACGAGATATACGGCAGCCTCGGGGGCCTCGAACAGCTCGCGGATCTGGGTGCGGACCTCGTCCATGATCTCGTCATTTCCGTACGGCATGGCATAGCCTGTGTTGGCGTCTACCATCCGCTGCATGATCTTGGGGTGAACGATGCCGGAATTATCGGATGCAAAAAACATTCAGGTAGGCTCCTCGATGATGTGGTCTTCCCACTCTTCAAATGCGGTTTCCCATTCGCTGACCGTACGGCCCCGCATGGAAACGCCTGCGGCATGCACGCTCTCTTGGGTGCCAGAAATCAAGGGGTGCCAATCGGGCAGCGGCTTGCCCTTCCACAGCAGGCGGTAAGCGCAGGTTTGCGGCATCCAATAGGCGTGGTCGTCGATGTTTTCAGGCGTCATGACGATGCAATCGGGGACAAACTGGTGGCGAATAGTATATTGAGAGCAGTGGCAGGTGGCATCGTCGAGCAGGCGGCAGGCTACATTTGTCAGAGCAACTTCGCCTGTGTCCTCATCCTCTAGCTTGTTCAGGCAGCATTTGCCGCAGCCGTCACAGAGCGCTTCCCATTCTTTCTTATTCAGGGATTTTAGTGGCTTACGTTCCCAGAACTTTGCGGAGAGGCCATGGCGGTCGATTGTATCGGTCATAGCGCGCTCAGGATTGCACGGGCGCGCAGGCTGTCTGCGTCCATTTGGGTGATGAGGGCTTCAAGGCTGTCGAATTTCTCTTCGCCGCGCAGGTGTTCAACGAGGGCGATGGAGATTGGCGTGCCGTATAGGTCGCCTTTGAAGTCGAAGATGAAGGTCTCGAGGTTGGGTTTGTTTTCGCCAAACATCGGGCGCACGCCCATTGAGGCGACACCGTGATAGCTGCCCTTGTGGGGGCCTTCAAGGACGTCGGCCAGTACGGCATAGACACCGAAGGCGGGCGGGTGCAGGCCGTCAATGGACATGTTGGCAGTCGGGTAGCCCAACTCGCGGCCACGCTGTTCGCCGCCGATTACGGGGCCTTCGATCCGGTGCCAGTGGCCCAACATCGCGGCGGCATCGCGGGGGCGTGCCTCTGACAGGGCGGTGCGGATGGCAGTGGAGGAGACAGTCTGCTCGGCCTTGGCCATCAGTGGCGCGATGGTGACACCAAAGCCAAGTTGTTCACCAAAGGTTTTCAGGTCGGTTGCAGTACCGGCGCGGCCTTTGCCAAAGCAGAAGTCGGCACCGATGACGACGTGGCGCAGGCCAAGTCCACGGTGCAGTACTTTTTCCGCGAAATCATATGGCGTGAGCGACGCTAGCGCCGTGTTGAACGGAAGCTGGTAAAGCTTTTCTACGCCGACCTTGGCAAGGCGTGAGGCGCGCGCGGCGCTGCTCATCAAGCGAAAGGGCGGTGCCTTGGGGGCGAAATAGGCACGGGGATGCGGGTCAAATGTAACAATGCCCAAAGGTGCATCGGGCGCCGCATTGCGTGCCATGTCGATCACCGAAAGGTGGCCGAGGTGAACCCCGTCGAAGTTTCCAATCGCCGCTGTTGCGCCGCGATCTGTGTCTTCTACAAACTGATAATCTGATATGATACGCATAGGCGGTTTGGTAGCCGCCTATACGCTTTGGTGCAAGGTCAGTTGATCTTGCATTACACCTTGGTGCTAAGTCAGTCGAACTTACGCGAGGGGGCCAGAACGGTGGCTTCGCCAACAAGAACCTTTTTGCCATCCACGGAGCAGTGGCAATCCATTTTTACGATGCGTTTGGCGGGGTCGATTTCGGTGACTTTTACCTCAGCGTAGACAGTATCGCCGGGACGCACGGGGCGCAGGAACTTCATCGTTTGGCCGAGGTAGACAGTGCCGTGACCGGGGAGCTGCTCCCCAATTACTGCGGAGATCAGGCCCGCAGTCAGCATGCCGTGGGCAATGCGACCTTGGAAAATGGTGTCTTGGGCATAATCGTCGTCGAGGTGCACAGGATTGCGGTCAGTCGAGATGGTGGCGAACATCTCGATATCTTCGTCGGTGACCTGTTTGCGGATGTAGCGGAACATGCCGATTTCGAGGTCTTCGATAACGATGGTGCCGCGCGGAAGATTGTCCAACATTTTTGCCCTCTTGGTAATAAAAGTACGATTTATAAGCTTTTGTCGGAACTTAATTACTTCGCAGGTGCAGAAATGCAAGCGTTATTTATGTCAGCGCAAGTGACCTATTGTGAAGGGTGGATCGTATTTTTCCGTTTTGATATAGTTGGTTAGGGCCTCTGGGTCCGGTTGGGTGACAGTTTTAGTTTCTGCAGCGGCGAGACCGCCAGAGATGAAGAGGGAATCAATGCCCTCATCAATTCCACCTTTTACGTCTGTGAGGATGCCGTCTCCGATGGCGAGAATCTTTGTATCGGGGATATCATTGCCGAGTTTGTGCAGGCGGCGGCGGGCGAGATCATAGATGGGCGCGTGGGGCTTGCCAAAGTATAGGCTCTCGCCGCCCATCTCGGAATACATCTTGGCCACGGCACCTGCGCACCATTCGCGCACCTCACCGCGGTCCACGATGATATCAGGGTTCGCGCAGAGGAGTTTGAGATTGCGCTTGAGGGCGACCTCAAGATCAGCGCGCCATGTTTCGGGATCCGCTTCGGCGTCGAACGGGCCGGTGCAGACGATGCCCGTGGCCTCACTCAACGGGACGCGGGTAATCTCAACAGGGTTGTCGAGGATATCGAGCGGATCGAAAAAGCGGCTGTCTGTGACAGGGCCGTAGTGCCAGACCTTTTGCCCCACAACACCGCGATACATTGCCGAGCGCGCGGAATCGCCAGAGGTGGCAATGGCATCATAGGCATCTTCGGGCACGCCGAACTGTACGAGTTGTTTTGTAACGCCTGCGCGCGGGCGGGGGGAATTGGTCACGAGGACAACTTTGCCGCCCGTTTTGCGGTACTCTTGGAGTGCTTTTACCGCTGCTGGCATGGCCGCAACGCCGTTGTGGACGCAGCCCCAGAGATCGACAAAGAGCGCGTCATAGTCGGCGGAAATCTCGGATAGGGCGGTGATGATGCGTGTCATGGGGCGGCTCCTGTGGGGCGATGTGTTGCTGTGGAGATAGCGGAGTGGTCAGGGGATGCAAGGCGCAGGTTATATGTGAAAAAGGCCCCCTGCGGGTGCAGGAGGCCTTTTCGGTATCGTTATGTGAAGAGGTTAAACCTTCAGGAAAGGGATGATCTGCTTTTTGCGGCTCATGATGCCGGGCAGGACAGCCGTGTCGCCTTCGACTTTGGCGTCGTACGACTTTTCTGCGATGGTTTTGGTCAGGTCATTGGGGATCAGCATGGTTGCTTCTTCGTTGAGGATATCAACGACGAAGAGCAGGACCTGATCCGCGCCATCTTCTTTTGCAACGGCTGGCATGGCGGCGATCAGCGCATCCTTGCGGTCCAGAATGGCAGAGGGGGATGTGGTCTCCAGCACGGACACGCGCAGTTTTTTACCGTCTATTTCGAATTCCTTGCTGTCCATGCGCAGCAATTCTGCTTCGGAGAAAGAAGAAACATCGGACTTTGCAGCGAACATTTGCGCGGCGTATGTCGGGATGTCCACGCCGAGGCTTTCGGCCAGTGACCATGCGATCGCTTTGTCTTCTTGCGTCGTGGTGGGGGAGCGGAATTCGAGCGTGTCGGACAGGATGCAGGTCAGCATCGCGCCTTTAACATCGGTTGGCATCTGCGCCATGTCTTTGCCGATGATCTTCCACATGATGGTGGCGGTACAGGCAAGCGGCTCAATCACCATATGGATCGGGCCTTTTGTCTCAAGGCCGCCGACCAGTTTGTGGTGGTCGATGATGGCGCGAATGTCGGCGTTGTTGATGTTTGCAGGCAGCTCTGCGGGGTTGTTTGTGTCAACGATCACAACAGGCTGGTCGTCGGCAACATCGGAAATGATCTCTGGCTTGTCGAGTTTCCAGTGGTCCAGCATGAACAGCGCTTCTGTATTCGGCTCCCCGAGGAGTGCCGGTTTTGCGTCGACGCCCATGATTTCGGACAGGTACCATGCCCATACGATTGGGCTGCCTGTGCTGTCGGTGTCTGGGGATTTGTGGCCGAATACGAGGGTAGTCATGAAGTGCTCCTGCAAGCTGTGGGTCAATTTGAGCGTCTTATAGCAGGATGCCGCGCGGTGTCACGAGGGGCAAATTGTTGGGGCTGATTTGTGTGCGGTCTCTGACTGCAAGTCGGTAGTGCTAGAGGGCCAGTTCGGCACGCAGCTTCTTGGTGAGCTTCTCGACGGCCATATCATATGAGGCGCGGATGTGGTCGCGCAGACTGTCATCGGACAGGCCTGGCTCGTCGTATTGCTGTATCCATTTCATGCCGCGGGAGGCGAGATAGGGTGCGGGGCGCAGGCCAGGGCTGTCGGAGAGGATCTCGTAGGCGAGATGCGTGACTTTGAATGTCACAGCATTGGAGGTTCCGCCCATGCCGAGAACGGCAAAGAGTTTCCCGCCCACTTTATAAACGTCCGAATTCCCCCATTGGACCACATGTGTGGTTTGGGGCAGGGAAGCGCAGAATGCTTTAAGGTCATCGCGGGTCATGCAGGCAAGCTTAGGGGGTCGCGCGTGGTTTGGGAATGGTGTTAGAATCGCGTCTATGAGTATGCGTGAAACCGATCTGTATCCCCCCGTAAAAGCCTTTTTGGAGGATCAGGGATATGTGGTGAAGGGCGAAGTGGGGGCTGCGGATGTGGTTGCCATACGCGGGGCGGAGCCGCCTTTGGTTGTGGAGTTGAAGCTGGGGTTCTCACTGGCGCTGTTTCATCAATGCGTTGAGCGGCTGAAGGTCAGCGATGACGTGTATATGGCCGTGGCGCATAAGGCGGGTAAACCGTTTTATAAGGCAGTGAAGGCGAACACGACAATGGCACGGCGGCTTGGGCTGGGGTTATTGACGGTGCGGCTTGAGGACGGGTTGGTCACTGTGCATTGTGATCCAGGACCTTACGCGCCGCGCAAGAATGCAAAACGAAAAGCGACCTTGCTGCGGGAGTTTGCGCGAAGGCAGGGTGACCCCAATGATGGTGGGCAGACGCGAGCGGGGTTGGTCACAGCATACCGGCAGGACGCGGTCAAAATTGCCGTTTACCTGTTTGAAGTAGGGGCCTGTAAGGGCGCGGATGTGGCTAAGGAGACAGGGGTCAAGCGCGCGACTGCGATGATGCGCGATAACCACTATGGCTGGTTCGAAAAGGTCGAGAAGGGCATCTATGGCATCACGCCTGACGGTGCAGACGCGGTTGCGGTTTCGGCGCGCGTGTTGGGTGCAGGCTGACGCCCTCGCGGGCCTGAACAAATTTTCTTTAGGCAACCGTTGACTCAGGATCATCGCATCCATACTTAAAGGCCGTTAGCACTCGACAATGGTGAGTGCTAACGGCTGGTCGCTTCGGGTGAAGGGCCGGTCATAGGGATAAACTTTGAGCATCAAGGAGCTACAAAGATGGCATTAACACCACTTCACGACCGCGTGCTGGTTAAGCGCACAGAGGGCGAAGAGAAAACCGCAGGCGGGCTGTATATTCCCGAGAGCGCAAAAGAAAAGCCTTCCGAAGGTGAAGTTGTTTCTGTGGGCGAAGGCGCACGCAAGGACAACGGCGAATTGATCGCACCAGCGGTAAAAGCGGGCGACCGTATTCTGTTCGGCAAATGGTCCGGCACAGAAGTAACAGTCGACGGCGAAGAAATGCTGATGATGAAAGAAAGCGACATCATGGGGATCCTGTCCTGATCACAGGACGGACGGGGTGAAACCCGACCTTTGAGACGCTTCACATCAAACCAATTTTAGGAGACTACGAATATGTCTGCAAAAGACGTCAAATTCGGTACCGACGCGCGTAACAAGATGCTTAAGGGTGTAAACATCCTGGCAGACGCCGTTAAGGTAACACTCGGCCCCAAAGGCCGTAACGTGGTTCTAGACAAATCGTTCGGCGCCCCACGCATCACCAAAGAT
>JBALTK010000153.1:0-9675 GCA_036964385.1 Sulfitobacter sp.
CGAGGCAAGCCCAGTCGCCGATAACAAGACAGAAGCGGGCCGCGAGGCCAACCGCCGGATCGAGTTCCGCCTCGTGCGCCCAAACACGGTATCGACCCCTAGCGAAACAACGCTGGAATCCACTGCCGAAAACGGTGATACAGCACCGAACTCCTCGACCGAAGAAAGCGCTACAGAATGAGCAGATTTGAATTCGTCCTCGCGACCGCCATCATTCTATTCGTAGCATTCTGCATGGGATGGTTCGCGAACTGGCTTTTGCACCGCTTTACCCGTGTCGCATCCGATGATGTGGCACAACTCGACCGCATGAGCCAAGAGCTGCATGAAGCTGAAGAAACCCGCGATCAAGCGATTACCTATTTGCAGCAACGCGAAGCAGAACTGACCAACCAGTTATCCCAGACCGAAGCGGAATTGCGCGCGGCGATGGATGGCTTGCGCGACGCCCGTCATGAGGCGGAAGAAATGCGCGCCTACATCGAGAGCCAGCGCGCAGGTTAATCCTGTTACGGCACGGTCAAGCAGGCGCAGGTAGCATGCTTGCTAATTTGATGTGATGTACTGCCTAGTACCAATGCCCCGAAATCACCCAATCCGCGCCGTCCTGTAACGATAAGATCCGCTGATGCAGCCTCTGCGCAGTTCAAAACATCGCGGGCAGGTTCACCATGTCCGATGTGAATTTCGACCTCTTTCACACCTTCTTCAGCTGCGATTGCCCGCGCCTGTTCCCCCAGCTTCTCTGCCGCTTCGCGCAACAGTTCCTGCTGGGCCGTATTCGCGCCTACGTAAAACCCCGAGATCGCCTCAGCAGCGTAGACAACTGTTTCGTCTCGCGGTGTATGGACAATCTGTAAGGATGCTCCGAATTTCGTAGAAATGCCGCACGCCAGACGCAGCGCGCGTTGTGCCGCATCAGAGCCATCAACACCGACAACAATAGACGTAATCATACCAAGTCCTCCTTTGGGGATCATGGTATTAGCCTAGGGTCCCGTGTGTCCGATGGCTTTGATGTGGATCAAGAACGCAACTACCAGCGCGAGAGGGCGTCTTCGTCTGCATCTGTCGCTGCAACCCATGCAGATCCAGTCGCAGATATTTCACGTTTCCAGAACGGTGCGCGGGACTTGAGGTAATCCATCAAATACGTTGCTGCCTCGAACGCGTCCTTACGGTGCCGCGCCGCTGTTGCTACCATCATGATCATCTCACCAGGGACCAAGCGTCCGTAACGGTGGATTACGAGGACATCACCCAACGAAAACCGCGCTCTGGCCTCTTCTGCCATCTGCGCGATCGCCTTTTCTGTCATGGCTGGGTAATGCTCGATCTCCATTGCCTCCATTGGATCATCAGGCAGGTCGCGCACGATACCAGTGAAGGTTACAATCGCCCCCATATCGCGATGACCCGACGCAAAGGCAGCACTCTCCACTCCCAGATCAAAAGGCTGTTCCTGAACCCTGATCCGCATTCTAGCCACCCGTCATAGGAGGGAAAAATGCGACCTCTCGTACACCTGCGAGGGGAGCATCGAAATCAGATAACTCTTGATCCAGTGCCACGCGCAGCGCCGAGATATCCTCAAATGCTGCTGCATACCGTTCTTCACGGGCAGAAAGCTCTGCAACGAGGTCCGCGACAGTCGCCGCATTTGTTTCGATCTGCTCACGCGGCAGGCCAATCCGCTCGCGCACCCATGCGAAATACAAAATATCCATTAGCGCCCCTCTTTAAGGTGGGGTAGTGCTTTCATCAAATAATCCCAACCCGTCACCGCCGTCAGTGCAGCAGCAAGCCACAACAACCACAGACCAACCCGGCCCGACCACTCCATTGCCAGCACTTTCCAGCCAAGTCCGAGTGTGTCTTCTCCAGTGCCGTTCAGGATCGCCTCAACCACGGCCTCGTCCATCCCGTAAATGCTCATTCCCAGATAATGCTCAAACACACCTTGGCTGAACAACACGGCGATCGCAGTCATCTGCAATGCCGTCTTCCACTTCGCCAGCTGGGTCACTTTCAAGGTGCCGGCAGTATCCCCGAGATACTCCCGCAGACCCGAAACGAAAACTTCGCGGAACAGGATCACTGTTGCAGGTAGAACCAGTGAAGGTGACCAGCTCGAAAATCCGATGATCACCATCAGAGCGATAACCACCATTGCCTTGTCGGCGATCGGGTCAAGCATCGCGCCGAGCTTCGTCTCTTGCTTCCAAGCGCGCGCGAGATATCCGTCGATCCAATCCGTTGCAGCAGCCGAGACGAATAGAAGCAGGGCAAACCAGTCCGCGTAGGGCCGCGTGAAATACAAAAACATCACCGCCACGCAAGGGGCAGCGAGCAACCGCATGACGGTCAGAATATTTGGCAAGTTCCAGTTCATAAAATTACCCTACACCGCTCCAGCTTTACGTAAAAGCACGAACGAGTTCACCACAAACATACCCTTCTGAAAAGCACCACAGATGATATCCCTTTTGCCGTTATGCTGAAGCCCGAAATCGAAACGTGCAACAAAGACCAAAATGCTCAACCCTTCTCATGGAAGTAAGCGTAAATCGTTTCTGCCAGCGCATCTGACACCCCCTCAACGGCCTTGAGGTCATGCAAGTTTGCCCGCGCCACAGCCTTGGCCGAGCCGAAATGTGCAAGCAAGGCCCGTTTGCGCGCGGCCCCCACACCCGGCACATCATCAAGTGGCGTAGCGCCTACAGACTTGGCACGCTTTGCGCGGTGTGTGCCGATTGCAAAACGGTGCGCTTCATCGCGCATACGTTGAATGAAATAGAGCACAGGATCATTGTGGCGCAGGGCCATAACCTGTTTGCCAGTGCGGTAAAACTCTTCCTTGCCTGCATCGCGGTCCTCACCCTTGGCAACACCAATCATCGGGATGTCTTCCACTCCGTATTCACGCATGATCTCGCGCACTGCACTGACCTGCCCTGCGCCACCATCGATGAGGAGTAGGTCAGGCCACTGTCCATCCTTACGCTCTGGATCTTCCTTGATCAGACGTTTGAACCGGCGCATGAGCACTTCTTTCATCATGCCAAAGTCATCGCCGGGAGTCAGATCGTCGCCGCGAATGTTGAACTTGCGGTATTGGCTTTTGATCATACCCTCTTGGCCTGCGACCACCATCGCACCCACAGCAAAGGCGCCCTGAATATGAGAGTTATCGTATATCTCAATCCGCTCAGGCACTTTCGGCAGATCAAACGCTTCGGTCAATCCTTTGAGCAGTTTGGTTTGGGTCGCACTCTCCGCCATCTTACGTGCAAGGCTTTCACGCGCATTGCGCAGGGCACCATCCACCAGTTCAGCCTTTTCGCCCCGCTGCGGCACCAGCAACTCCACCTTACGGTTGATTTTAGTCGCCAAAGCCTCGGCCATCAGGTCAGGGTTCTCGATCTCGTGGCTCAGGATAAGTTGGCGCGGCGGATCACGCTGGTCATAAAACTGGCCAATGAATGCCTCCAACACCTCCGCAGGTTCGACGTCATCACCAACGCGCGGATAATAGTCATGATTGCCCCAGTTCTGACCCGAACGGATGAAGAAAACCTGTACGCACGCTTGCCCGTCCGACATATGCAAACCGATGATATCGGCCTCACTCACCCCTTTGGGGTTGATCCCTTGAGTTGTCTGAACTTGGGTGAGCGCCTTGATGCGGTCCCGTAATGCAGCTGCCCGCTCAAATTCCATTTCCTCAGACGCTGCTGTCATCTCCGCGGCCAAACGGGTTTGGATACCTGTCGTCTTACCTGCCAGAAATTTCTGCGCGTCCTCGACTGTCTGGCGATAATCTTCAGCGCTAATTTTCCCAACACAAGGGGCTGAACACCGCTTGATCTGATACTGTAAGCAGGGGCGTGTACGGGTCTCGAACTGGCTGTTCGAGCAGTCCCGTAGCAAAAATACCCGCTGAAGCTGGTTCAATGTCCGGTTGACAGCGCCCGCACTGGCGAACGGGCCATAGTAGGCACCCTTCTCTTTCTTCGCGCCACGGTGCTTTTTGATCTGGGGATAATCATGGGTGTTTGTGACGAGGATGTTCGGAAAGCTTTTGTCATCGCGCAAAAGTACGTTGAACTTTGGCTTGAGCTGCTTGATCAGGTTTTGCTCAAGCAGCAACGCCTCCGTCTCGGTTTTGGTCGTCAGGAACATCATCGAAACAGTATTGTCGATCATCCGTGCAATACGCGGACTATGGCCGCTGGGGCGCGCATAGTTGCTTACCCGCGCACGCAAATTGCGTGCTTTACCTACATAAAGCACCCGACTTTCACCGTCTAACATCCGGTAAACACCTGGAGAGCTGTCGAGAGTCTTGAGATAGCTCTGGATTACGTCATAGCCCGACAGTGAGGGTTGTTCGATGTCAGGCATAAGCTTTCGATTCTCTCTTTCTCTTCACGTTTTTATAGTCGCATCAACTGTTAACATGTCCACTTTTCCTGTGGATAACTCTGTCCATAACTTCTTGATATATGGAATTTTTCGTTAAGTTCTAAGGCGTTCTCCAGTTTGCCCATTTATTGGGCAAATATTCAAGAGACTGATTTAAAACACTTATTTTATTAAAGTTTCGTAAAACGCCTTGTAACTTGATGAATTCCTTAATGAGTTAACCAGTGATTGTTTCAACGTGCAAAACTCTGGTTAACGGCATATTCACTCTATGCCCAACACATCAGGCGTCTGCCACCCAAGGTGCTGCCCGCCATCAACGCACAAAAGCTGGCCTGTGACGCTAGACGCGTCGAGGAAATAGCCCAAGGCGGCGGTAATATCGTCAGGGTTCGCACCGCGTTTTAGAATTGTGGCTGCCCGTTGCCCTTCAAAATGCGCCTGCGACTGCCGGCTCCCCTGCAAAGTCGGACCAGGACCAATTGCATTCACGCGGATGGCAGGAGCAAGCGCCTGCGCCGTAGTTTGTGTAAGTGACCAGAGCGCGGTTTTCGCAAGCGTATAGGTCATGAACTCCGGCGTAAGCTTGCGTACGCGCTGGTCCAGCATATTGAGGATCAGACCAACAGCGATAGGTTCCCCCGCCTCATCAGTATCAGGTCGCAGTCCCTGAGCTGCCATTGCTTGGCTCAGCACAAAGGGCGCCCGGAGATTAGAATTGATATGTCTGTCCCAACTGTCGCGTGTTACGGAGGTAATGTTGTCATATTCGAAAATTGACGCATTGTTGACCAAACATGTAATCGGCCCGCCAAGTGCCTTGGCCGCGCGGGGCAACAAACCCTCCATCGCGTCGAGATCGAGCAGATCAGCCTGTACGGCGACGGCTTGTCGGCCCATGCCCTTGATCTTCGTTACGACCTCGTCAGCGCCCTCGGAAGATGTTGCATAATGCACTGCGACGTCAAATCCGCGCTCCGCCAGATAAAGCGCCATAGCGCGACCAAGCCGCTTCCCAGCGCCGGTAACCAATGCTCGTTTCATGTTGTCGTCCTTACCCAGCCAAAACCACAAAGAGATAAGTGGCATATAGTGCAGTAAGCGCTATTCCCCAGACCCGCGTGATATTTTGGCCTAGATACACAAACGGAATCAGCAGTAACGACGCGCCCAGCATGACCCAAAGGTCAAAGCGCAGGAATTCCGGATCTACAGTGATTGGCCCGACAAGGCCCGCAACCCCGATGATACCCAGCAGGTTAAACATGTTGGACCCGATGACATTGCCCAGCGCTACATCCGCCTGACGGCGCAGCGCGGCCACAACAGTCGTCGCAAGCTCTGGTAAGGACGTACCGATCGCTACCAGCGTGAGGCCTATAACAGTATCACTCACCCCAAATTCTTTAGCGATGATCGTCGCGTTATCAACTAAAAGAGAGGCGCCAAGAGGCAGACCGATCAAGCCCAAAAGCAAAAATAACCCAATCTTCCACGAGGGCATATCGGGATCAACGCCCTCAAGGTCCTCTTCGTTGTCCGTGGTACTGGCCAAATCAGCGTGCCGGTGCGCACGCGCATCACGCGCCGCATCAAACAGCATCGCAGCAAGTGCTACCAACAGTGCAATCGATGCAATCCAGTCAAACACGCCGCGATAGGCCAGTGCGATGAACAACAGCGTCGCCGCGATCATGTGATTGAACGATTTACGCGTGTTGCATTCTGACGTGTGCATTGTCGCCAAGAAAGCAGGAATACCCAAAACCAACAAGATATTAGCAGTATTCGATCCGACAACGTTACCCATCGCGATGCCGGGCACGTCGTCCAATACAGCCTTGATTGAGATCAGAAGTTCAGGCGCAGAGGTCCCGAAGGCTACAACTGTAAGGCTGACAATAAGCGCTGGAATACCGATACGAAGACTCAGGTTTACCGCCCCTTTAACCAGCGCATCCCCCGCAAGAAGCAGGATAACCAGCCCAAGACCCGACAGTAACCACGCAGTCATCATCCCCGTTTACCTCCACAGGCACAGGGCCCTTTGCCGATGCGGTAACGTCCGCATCCATTACATTTGCGTTGGGTCAGGGATTTCCCACCAATCCAATGCATCTTACCAAACCAGCCAAGTACGCCAATGAAAACCAGAAAAAGTGCGACGATTTTAAAGATCATATTATAGGCCGAACCGTGCGTATTGCGCACGCTCTTCGATGCCATGCAGCGCGTCACCGACGATCTGGGCACCAAAGCGGTTGAGCAGGCCCTTTTTCACACCATAGCGACGCAGCTTCACCTTTTCGCCAAACCGCTCTTGCAGGTGCGGCTTTATATGGCCGATGCCATCGATCAACCCCACTTCAATCGCTTTGCGTGCAAGCCAGATTTCCCCAGTGAACAGATCACGGTCTTCGACCAGTTTTCCTGCGCGGCGAGTGGTTACATGTTCTTTAAAGTTCGTATGAATATCTTCGAGCAACTCTTTGAGCCGCGCAATATCTTCAGGCTTTTCTGGCTGGAACGGATCAAGCATAGATTTTGAGTTACCTGCTGTGTAAACGCGCCGCTGCACACCGTTCTTAGCCAACAGTTCGTTCAGACCAAAGCCCGCAGAGATAACCCCGATTGAGCCGAGAAGCGAAGATGTATCGGCATAAATCTCGTCAGCCGCCGCAGCGAGCCAGTAACCACCGGATGCGGCTACATCCTCGACGAACGCAAGAACAGGTATTTTCTTTTCGTCCGCAAGCCGCCGGATGCGTGCGCCGATCAGCGAGGATTGCACGGGGCTTCCCCCTGGTGAGTTCACCTCAAGCGCAACAGCGACGGGTTTTCCCTTTGTGAAGGCCCGCTCGATTACCGGCCCGAGGCTCGCGTCATTAAGCGCGCCGCGTCCAGAAGTGCCAATCATTCCCGACAGCTGGATCACAGCAACAGTCGGGTCGTTTTTTATAAAGGGGAGCCATTGTTTCATGAGTCACATGTAGAGCCGCTTCGCCCCAGCAACAAGGAGGTGGGGCATGATTATTGCCGGATGCGCCAGCCTGTTTTGAATATCCACCAGATGACTGCCATGCAGAGCGTGGTGAAGCCTGCAATCGCGCACAAGCTCAGTCCAATTGGCACGTCGGCCGCGCCAAAGAAGGACCAGCGGAACCCTGAGATCAGATAAACCACAGGATTGAAGTGAGAGATCACTTGCCAAACTGGTGGCAACATCGAGATCGAGTAGAAAGAGCCGCCAAGGAACACCAACGGGGTAACGATAAGAAGTGGCACCAGTTGCAGTTGCTCAAAATTACCTGCCCAGATACCGATAATGAACCCCATTAGCGAAAAGCTAATACAGGTGAGCACCAGAAATCCGACCATGGCAAACGGGTGCTGTATCTCGAAATCTACAAACAGAAACGCCGTGCCGAGAATAATCGCCCCGATAAACAGCGCTTTTGTCGCCGCCGCCCCGACATAGCCCATGACAATTTCAAGAAAATTCACGGGAGCTGACAGCAGCTCGAATATTGTGCCTATGAATTTTGGAAAATAAATCCCGAAGCTCGCGTTCGAGATCGACTGCGTGATGACACTTAGCATGATCAACCCTGGCACGATAAACGCGCCATAAGACACACCTTCGACCTCTTGGATACGACTGCCGATTGCCGCTCCAAATACCACAAAATAAAGCGATGTGGACAGGACAGGAGAAATAAAACTCTGCGTTATTGTACGGAAAAACCGCGCCATTTCAAAAGTATATATGGACTTAACTGCGGTCCAGTTCATGGCGCGTCTCCTTCGTGCACGAGGTCTACGAAAATATCCTCAAGGCTTGATTGCCGCGTGACGACATCGCTCAGGATCAACCCCGCAGCCGCCACTTGGGCCAGCAACTTCGTGATCCCCGTCCGCTCGCTCTTGGTGTCATAGCTATAGATGAGCGCAGTGCCGTCTTCTTTGAGACGAAGGTCGTCCGACACCAGACTGGCGGGGATTTCCGTGATCGGCTCGGAGAGTTGAACTTCCAACTCTTTCTTACCCATCCGCGCCATAAGCTTGGCCTTTTCCTCGATCAATAAGATCTCGCCGTTGGCAATCACGCCAACACGGTCTGCAATGGCCTCAGCCTCTTCGATGTAATGGGTGGTCAGGATGATCGTGACACCGTCACGTTTGAGCTCGGCCACGATCTCCCACATGTCGCGGCGCAACTCGACATCCACGCCTGCCGTCGGTTCATCCAAAAACAGCACACGTGGCTCATGGCTCAGCGCCTTTGCGATCAACACACGGCGCTTCATGCCACCTGACAGTTCACGTATTTGGCTGTCCCGCTTGTCCCACAGGGACAACTGGCGCAGGATTTTCTCAATCAACGCCGGGTTTGCCGACTTCCCGAACAACCCGCGCGAGAATTTGACTGTATTCTGGACCCGCTCGAACGGCTCCAGATTGATTTCTTGAGGCACCAAACCAATCATCGAACGGGCAGCGCGGAAATCCTTGACCGTATCATGACCGCCCACTTTGACGGTGCCAGATGTGGCTGTGGTGATCCCGCAGATTGTTGAAATCAGGGTCGTTTTACCCGCGCCGTTTGGTCCGAGCAGCGCAAGAATTTCGCCTTCTTCTATCTGGAGGTTCACACCTTTAAGCGCCTCGAACCCGCCTGCATAGGCTTTGCGCAACGCAGCAACATCAACGATTAAGGGCATGGCACTCTCCGGTTCTGGCTGTCTCCTACCTAGACCGAATTGCGACGCCGCAACAAGTGCGCCGCAGCGTTATGACTTTGATCGACCGAACCAGCCTTTTTTGCCTTCAGCCTCTGGCGCACTCCCCTCGGCGGATGCTTCTCCTGAACCTTCAAGCGTTTCTTGCAAGTTGTTAAAGAACTGATCTGCCATCTTTTTGGCAAACCCGTCGATGATGCGGCTGCCCAACTGTGCCAACTTGCCGCCGACCTTGGCCTCTACGTCATAGCTTAGCTCACAGCCGCCTTCGGTCGCGACCAGCCGCACATCCGCTCCACCTTTGGCAAAACCAGCGGCACCGCCCTTGCCCGCACCATCAATGCGCAGGGACGTATCGGGCACCATGTTAGTAATCTCGACCTCGCCCTTGAACGTCGCCTTTACGGGTCCGACCTTTTGCACAACCGTTGCGATGAAGCCTTCTTCAGGCGATCCCGAGACTTCGGTAGCACCCGGCACGCATGCTTTAAGCATTTCCGGGTCAAGCAAG
>JBALTK010000154.1:0-9642 GCA_036964385.1 Sulfitobacter sp.
CCAGCCGGTCCACTTCGATCTCTACAGCCATCATGTGGCTTGCATGGGCCTTTGTGGCTTCGAGCACGTTGCGCACACCGCCCGCCGCAGCAATGTGATTGTCTTTGATCAAGATCGCGTCTGAGAGGGAATAGCGGTGATTGAACCCACCGCCATGCAGAACGGCGAGCTTCTGGAGCAAGCGCAGGCCGGGCGTGGTTTTGCGGGTGCAGGTCACGCGCGCGTCTGTGCCCGCGGTTTCAGCGACAAATGAGGCGGTCATGGAGGCGATACCTGTCAGAAGTCCGGCAAAGTTCAGGGCCACCCGTTCGCCTGACAAAATCGAGGCCGCGCTCCCTTCGATTGTCATCAATGTCTGACCATCTTTGCAGGGGTTTCCGTCCGCGATATGCGTTGTTATCTTGAGCTTCGGGTCTACAAGGTAAAAAGCGATCCTTGCGACTTGCATGCCTGACACAATCGCATCAGCGCGGGCATTAAGGTGCGCGGTATAAGTCATCTCGGCGGGGATAACCGCGCGGGTGGTCACGTCACCGTAGCTGCCCAGATCTTCCATCAAGGCGTTGCGGATCACTGGCTCAATGATCAAGTCGGGAACACTGGAAAAACTCATGATGCTTCCTTACAAATTTGGGACCGCATGGCCAAGGCTTCGCTCAGTGTGAGCTTTGACCTTTGGCCGTCGCCAGAGAATGTGTCGGGGAAATCGGAACGGCAATGCGCTCCGCGGCTTTCCTCGCGGTTCAACGCGGATACTGCGATGAGCGTCGCCGTCGCGGTCATATTCAGGAATGACACGCTGGCATTGTTCGCGGCTTCAAGTCCTGCAATCTTGCGCAAAGCTGCTTTCAGGCCACTAGCGTCGCGCACTACGCCGACATGGGCCGTCATGGTTTGACGCAGTTGTGACACAGCTTCGGGATCAAGCGGCGTTTCGCCTTCCTCAAAGGTAATTTCAATAGGTGAGGCTGGCGTCTCAGGGACGCTTTGCGCGATGCCTTCGGCGCAAATACGGGCGAAAACCAGCGCCTCAAGAAGCCCGTTCGAAGCCAGACGGTTGGCTCCATGCAGTCCGGTCGAGGATGCCTCTCCGCAAACCCAGAGATTGTCCAGGGACGCGCGGCCTTCGGTATCAGTTGCGATTCCGCCCATGTGATAATGCGCGGCTGCGGCAACTGGGATAGGCTCAATCGCTGGGTCAATCCCGTTGCGCGCGCAGGCTTCTGCCACGGCTGGGTACTGGGTTTTGATGCCTTCGCCAAGCACGTCACGTGTATCCAGCACGGGACGCCGTCCAGCTTGGGTCTGTGCAAAGATCGCACGGGCTACGATATCACGTGGTGCAAGCTCTGCATCAGGATGCAAGGCTTGCATAAAGCGTTCGCCGTGGTCGTTTGTCAGGATTGCGCCCTCGCCACGCAGGGCCTCTGTGGCCAGTGGGGCAGGGTCCTCGCCGACATCCATCGCAGTGGGATGAAACTGAACGAATTCGGCATCCGCAATAATCGCACCCGCACGCGCGGCCAGACCGATGACCTGACCACGGATACGCGGTGGATTGGTCGTCAGGGCATAGAGGCCGCCAGATCCGCCGCCTGCCAACAAAACAGCGCTGCCACGCAGAATGACGGGCGCGGAACGTGCTGCGTCAGTAGATTGTAGGACGATACCGCTTACGCGGCCGTCAGTCATATCTAGATCAAGTGCCATCGTGCCTTCCAGCACCTGGATTGAGGGGGTCTCGCGGACCCGTTCGATCAATGCTGCCATAATCTCGGCACCGGCTTGGTCGCCTTTGACGCGGACCACCCGTGCAAAGCTGTGGGCGGCCTCTCGCGACATGACGTAATCACCGCTTTTCGTTCGATCAAAAGGTGTGCCAAGTGCGGTCAGGTTGAGGATATGCGTTCGCGCTTCTTGGGTGACCAGATCGGCGATGTCTTGATCAACGGTTCCGTCGCCCGCCTTGACCGTATCCGAGGCATGGCTTTGCGCACTGTCGGCGGCGTCCATCGCAGCGGCGACCCCTCCCTGTGCCCAAGCAGAACTCGCCCCTTCACCCAAACGTTCGGGGGAGATCATGACAACAGGACGCGGCGCAAGTTTAAGCGCGGCATAAAGCGCCCCAAGCCCTGCACCGACAATGATAATCTGGTCGGTTTGAATGATTTTCATGTGGGTTAAAGACCCAGCTTGCGCGACATGTCGATCATCGCCTGCACGGACGCGCGGGCCTTTTCGGCCACTGTCGGATCTACGAATACTTCGTTTTCACCACTATGAAGAACCCACAGGATCTTTTCGAGCGAGATTTTCTTCATGTAAGGACACATGTTGCAAGGCCCGACGAAATCTACCTCCGGTAGCTCATCAGCAATATTGGACGCCATCGAACACTCGGTGATCAGCATCGCCTTTTCGGGTTTCTCGTCGGTGACATACTTGATGATACCACTGGTCGAACCGGAGAAATCAGCCTCAGCCACAACGTCTGGGGGGCATTCTGGGTGTGCGATCAACCGTGTGCCAGGGTTCCATTCGCGGAAATCACGCAAATCCTGAGCGGTGTATTGCTCGTGAACGATGCACGCACCGGGCCAATAGACAATATTTTTATGGCTGAGGTTAGCTACGTTTTGAGCCAGGTATTTGTCCGGCGTCATGATGACCGTATCGCTTTCCATTGCATTCACGATCTGCAACGCGTTTGAGGAGGTGCAACAGATGTCTGATGCCGCCTTCACTTCGGCGGTCGTGTTTACATAAGTCACGACCGGCGCACCGGGATATTTGGCGCGCATTTCCGCGATGCCATCTGCGGTAATGCTCTCGGCCAGCGAACACCCGGCCTCCATGTCAGGCATCAATACGGTCTTTTCCGGACACAAGATTTTCGTCGTCTCGGCCATGAAATGCACGCCAGCCTGAACGATCACCTCCGCGTCAACCTCTTGCGCTTTCATTGCAATCTGTAAGCTGTCGCCAACGAAATCGGACACGCCGTGGAAAATTTCCGGCGTCATGTAGTTGTGGCCCAAAATGACTGCGTTGCGCTCTTTCTTCAAGGCGTTGATTGCCTTGACGTAGGGCGCAAATTTGACCCAGTCCGGTGGCGTTACGACACGTGACATACGTGCGTATGTGTCCTGCAAAGCCGCCGCACATTCGGGTGAGGGGCTTAGATCGTAGTGATCCGAAAGTACGGAGCGAGCATATTGCAAGTCTATCATTTAGCGTATTTCCAACTGATTATTAGTGCCTAATACATGCCAAACGACTGTAGGCCAACACTTGGCTAATATGAATTGGTTTTCGAGGTTGTTCTCGAACTCACCCATTCGTGCAATCTACGCCAGCGGCGGCAGAGTCCGCATAGCAGACCATAGGCGGCAAAAATGCTGCGGCAACCGATCAATGTCTGCTTCGGGGAAGCTTTCCGGCCACGCCTTAGCCGCAGTAAATTGGGCAAATTCCATTGCTTTAAGGCGGATCGCAACCGATACGGCCCAACAGCATATGATTTTTGCAAAAGCCCAGTTCTTCTACAACAGGCCGCACAACAGTTTTCGAAGCATATTGAAACCAAAGCGTCACTAGCTTTCCAAAAAAATTTTCGTCATCGTCAAGTCGAAGAATAAGCCATGACCGCTGTGTCCTCAAAGCCGCCACTCATTCGACAAATCAGCGTCGACTTGGTGGGCTGGTGCAGCGAATGTCTCCTACGAGCCCAAAATGCATCGACAAAACGACTAGTAATGTCGTCTAGATTTTACGACTTCAATCTGTTTAGATGCCCTTCTTTGAAATGTGCGAGCCCGTGATTATGAAGAAATTCTTTGCGTATCTCAGTCTCTATATTCCGCAATCCTTGTTATCAACAAAGTACATCGTTGAACGCGTCTCACTGCTGGCCGATGATCCAGCCACCTGCGATCACGAATGGGACGTTGTTGCAGGGATTTTAGATACGGTCGAACTGCAAGTTCAATGTAGAAAGTGCGCAACATATAGTGAGGTTCCTTGCCCGACCAAGGAGGAATGGGACGCCTGCTATGGCGCGATGGAGAACCCGTATCCTTGGGAAGACAAATCTCGCATCAGATACTATCACGTTGATGACACAATCCACTGATTTTCAAAGCTTCGGTGTTTGATCGCTGAGAATTCTCCAACGGAAGCTAAGTCCGCATAGCCGCTTCTCGCCCTCCTATTCGACATTGATTTCATGTGCAAACGCTGCGAATGGCAGCAACGAGCCCAAATTGCTGAATGCACCAGTGTCAAGAAGGGGCGGCGATCAGCCGTTCGCTGGGCTCGATAGGTATTCCTGCCTAGCGAAATATGGAACTACTCAGAGATCCAAAATGGGGCGGTTCGGTGTGTCCATGCTACCTCGGCCTCAAACGCGAAAACCGGCGGCGCAGAAGCGAACGAGATGGTCGATCCGTGTGCTTTCCAAGTCCACTTCGGCGCCCAACGCACCCATCCGGTTTTGTGAGGTCAGCAACGCGAGCATGGCAGAGACTGAATAGACAAACCCTTCTACAATTTGCTTTCTGGACGTCGCCGGGAGGAGTTTGGAGATTTCCTTTATGAAGACTTCGGCCACAGGATCGAAACACTCGACGGAGATGTCTTGCCAACGGCTATCAACTGACACAAAGGCCACAAGGCGGGCATAGTCACGCCAGCGTGAATCTTTGGCTGACAATTCAAAAAACGGACGGATAAATGCACCAAGGACACGCTCAAGAGTCTGATCACCTTCGGATAGAACCTGTTGAAGTGCGTCCAGGCGATCGCTCGACAGAGTTTCGGCGCGGCGCGCGACCGTTCGATGAAACAAGGCGTTCTTGCCGCCTCCATGATGATGAATTGTCCCCACGGGCTCACCAGCCTCGGCCGCAATTTCGCGGATCGTTGCCCCATCGAATCCCCGCTCTGCAAACACCTTCTCCGCCGCATCGAATACGCGCAGTTTCGTCGCGAGCGCCCGCTTGGACGGGGCCCTCTGTCGTGTTGTTTCAGGTGGTTGCACTTCGGACATGAAAACATCTTGCCTTAACTTGAACATTTGTTCAAGTTAAGCGCCAACAAGGGAGGACGCGATGGGAGACGCGCATAAACGGCTTGCCCTGATCGGGGCGGGTCCGATGGGTTTGGCCGCGGCAAAGCTGCTGGTCGAGCATGGAATTGATTTTCTGGGGTTCGAGCTCAATTCGGGTGTAGGTGGTCTTTGGGATATCGACGCCCCGCGCTCGACCATGTACGAGACTGCACACCTGATTTCGTCCAAGAAGATGACCGAGTTTGCGGATTTTCCGATGCGTGACGAGGTGGCTGAATATCCTTCTCACCGCGAAATGAAGCGGTATTTCCAAGAGTTCGCGGAGCATTTCGACCTGACCAAGCACTATCATTTCGGGGCTGAAGTGCTGTCTTGCAGGCCTTTGGGCGGCCCCGATGAGGGGTGGCGGATCACTTGGCGCAATGATGCGGGCGAGCATGTGGAGGATTTTTCAGGGCTGCTGATCGCAAATGGCACGCTGAGCGAACCGAATATGCCAACATTCAAAGGCGAATTTAGCGGCGAGTTGATTCATTCTTCCGAGTACCGCTACGCAAGTCAATTTGACGGCAAGCGTGTTCTAATTATCGGAGCGGGTAATTCTGGATGTGATATTGCCGTGGATGCGATCCATCACGGGACGGCCTGCGATCTGTCGATGCGGCGCGGATACTACTTCGTGCCGAAATATGTGTTCGGCAAACCGGCCGACACCATGGGCGGGGCGATCAAACTGCCTATGGCGCTCAAGCGGATCATTGATGGCACGATCCTCAAATGGTTCGTGGGCAATCCGCAGAAATACGGCTTTCCCAAGCCGGATTATAAACTCTACGAAAGCCATCCAGTGGTGAATTCGCTCGTGCTCTATCATGCGGGGCACGGGGACTTAAGAATACGCCCCGACATTGACCGGTTTGAAGGCAAGACCGTGCATTTCAAGGACGGGACAAGCGAGGACTACGACATGATCCTTGCCGCCACGGGTTACAAGCTGGACTACCCGTTTATCGACAATGCGTTTCTCAATTGGCAGGGCGACGCACCGCAACTCTATCTCAACTGCATGCATCCTAAACGGGACGATTTGTTCGTGCTGGGCATGGTCGAAGCTTCAGGCCTTGGCTGGCAGGGACGGCATGAACAAGCTGAAATGGTTGTGCGTTACATCAAGGGATTGCATGAGAATAACGATGACGCGCGCGCATTGCAGCAGACCAAGGCGCAAGGTTTTGAGCGCGCGACAGGCGGCGTGGATTATATCGACCTGCCGCGCATGGCCTATTACGTTGACAAGGCAACATACCGCAAAGCGGTGACGCAGTGGATCGGCAAACTGGGAGGGCACCGGGCGTGATAGACGAGGCTGTACTCGACTTCTCCGCAGGGTCGTTAACCCTTCTTAATTCAATCCTCGCAATTGTGATGTTCTCCATCGCGATTGATCTTAAACCACGCGATTTTAAGGTGTTGGCGAAAGCGCCCAAGCCGTTGATAGTTGGCCTGATCTCACAGTTCATTGTGCTGCCGGTGCTGACCTTTCTGCTCGTACTTGTCGCCCAGCCTCAGGCGTCTATTGCGTTGGGACTGATCCTCGTGGCGGCATGTCCGGGGGGTAACATCTCCAACTTCATCACGCACCGTGCAGGCGGCAATGCAGCGCTTTCAGTGTCGATGACAGCCTTTGCCACTGTCGGTGCGATACTTCTGACCCCTTTCAATATCGCGTTCTGGGGGAGCCTTTATGGGCCGTCTGCCGAAATTCTGCGCGCAACCACGATTGATCCGGTTAGCATTGCGATCACGATCAGCCTGATGCTGATCCTGCCGCTAATTCTTGGCGTGATGCTAAACGCCCATCGCCCTGATATTACCGCCAAACTACGTGGGCCATTGCAATGGGTATCCATGGCGGTTTTCATCGGTTTCGTCTCGATAGCACTGGGCACGAATTGGGCCCTGTTTATGGCTTTCGCCGGTGGCATCGCAGGGCTGGTGATTGTCCATAATGCCCTCGGTCTTGCTGGCGGTTATGTGACGGCAAGTCTTGCAGGATTGTCCCCTTTTGACCGCAGAGCTGTGACCATCGAGACAGGCATCCAGAATTCGGGCCTCGGGTTGGTTCTGATTTTTGGCTTCTTTGGCGGACTTGGCGGTATGGCGATTGTCGCGGCATTTTGGGGCGTCTGGCATGCGATCTCGGGATTGATCCTTGCTGGCGTCATGTCACGCAAGGTGGCTAGATCATGACCCGCATCCTGATCACAGGTGGCGCAGGTATGGTCGGTTGCGCGCTGGCGGAGGCACTGTCGGCCGAAGATATCGTCGTGACAGATCTCGCGCGTGGGCGCTTGCCCCAGCAGGTACAGTTCCAGCGAATGGATGTTACTGGCAGCGACCCCGATACAGTCATCGGGAAAGAGCGACCCGATGTCGTCGTCCATCTGGCGTCTATAGTGACCCCACCGCCGGGCATGACCCGCGACACCGCTTTTGCCGTTGATGTTACGGGCACACGCAACGTGTTGGATGCCTGCATAAAGCACAAAGTAAAACGGCTGGTCGTCACCAGTTCTGGTGCTGCCTACGGGTACCACGCAGACAACCCGATCCCGCTGACCGAAGACGCGCCCTGTCGGGGGAACCCTGAATTCGCCTATGCTGACCATAAGCGTCAGGTCGAAGAAATGCTGGCTGCTGCACGACAACAACACCCTGATTTGGAACAGGTCGTCTTGCGCATCGGCACCGTTCTGGGTGCGGGAACGGACAATCAGATTACTGCGCTTTTCCGGCGAAAACGTCTGCTTGCCATCAAAGGCAGCGACAGCCCTTTCGTTTTTATCTGGACGCGCGATCTCGCCCGTATTGTCGAACGCGCAGCGACTGATGGACCGGCGGGTATCTACAACGTGGCAGGGGATGGATGGCTCACGATTGATGAACTGGCAGTGGCATTGGGCAAACCGGTTCTGCGCCTGCCTGCATTGGCGGTGAAGGCCGCGCTTGCGGTGGCGCATCCATTGGGCCTTTCACAATATGGGCCTGAGCAGGTCCGTTTCCTGCAATATCGCCCAGTGCTGGACAACGGCCGACTAAAGCGCGTGTTCGGCTATACACCAGAGTTGAGTTCCGCCGAAGTATTCGATCTTTGGCGCCGCGAGGCGGGGGCATGAAAACAGCGGTAATTTCAGGCGGAAATGGCGGCTTGGGACTTGCCTTGGCCGAACAGCTTGAAGCGCAGGGGTGGCATTGCGTGCTGTTGGACGTGAAAATCGCGGGCTTGGCGAAATCCGGCAGCCGCACGCCAATAGCTGTGGATCTCACAGATCAAACTGCGCTGAAACGTGTCGCGTCTGAGGTCATCACTGCGCGCCCGTCGATCGACATGGTGATCTATAACGCGGGTGTGACGCAGGTCGCTCCGTTTGATGAGACGGATGCGGACAGTCATCGGCGACTCTTTGAAATCAACTATTTCGCCGCTGTTGAGATGGCTCGAATGTTTCTGCATCCGATACGTGAAAGCCGTGGTACACATCTGGCGATCTCGTCGGTCGCCGGTTTTTCACCGCTATATGGCCGCACTGCATATGCCGCATCGAAACATGCAATGCAGGGCTTTTTCTCAACTCTACGCTCGGAAGAAATGCCTTTCGGTGTGCGCTGCATGATCGCCGCCCCCAGCTTCGTTGCAACCAACATCGGTAATGCCGAGCGCGGTGACGATGCAATCATGCGTCCCGGCGCGGCGGCGGATGGCATAGATCATATGACCCCCGAAACGGCTGCCAAGGTGATCCTGCGCGGGGTGCAGAGAGGGCGGGAATTCATACCGGTCGGCCGCGTCGCGCGTCTGGCAACACTGCTCGTTCGCTTGTCGCCCGCGCTTTACCAGTGGGCCATGCGCCGCAATATGCGCGCAGACAAATTTTAGGAAGTAAGTGTTTTCAGACCGACAGCACCAAAGCCTTCTTTCGAGCAGCAGCAAATAGGGTGAGGTTTTTGGAGTAGTGAAGGCACCGAACACGCCGCTACCCGCTATGGTCTGTTCTGAACTGTGTGCCGCAGCCGAAATTCCAAATATGGGAACAGTGGTCCTCTTTGGATTAGCCGTTGACGTTGCAGCCGAAGGATCGAGTGGACGCTTCGTCCGCAGAGCAGACCTTCAACGATCCAGATATTATCATACGACCTTTGCAACTGCAGCGAACGGCGGCAAAGCGCCCAAACATTCCCATGTTGCTCTTTGAATCAAGATCTGGTGTAGAGAGACAGGCCGTCAAACCTCTTACATGTTTTGTGCCCTATCGAACCTCATTTATCGAGACGCGAGAGGTCTTGCTCATTGTGTTAAATAAGCAAAACTATCCTTTACGCTGGTCTTTCAGATTTTGATAAAGCAGTGTTTCAAGATTGTTGAAGTGAAAACTCCGGAACCCGATGAACCAGCGCAGCGACATTGAGGATATGATTTTACAGGTGGGTTTGGGCAATCGCTCTGCCTTTTCTTCACTCTATGACGCGACGTCTGCGAAACTTTTTGGGGTGTGCTTTCGTGTCTTGAATAACTG
>JBALTK010000155.1:0-9568 GCA_036964385.1 Sulfitobacter sp.
GGCATCTGTGGTTCTTGCGCGATGAACATCGACGGGATCAACACGCTGGCCTGTACCTATGGCATGGCCGAGGTCAAAGGCGTGGTGAAAATCTATCCGCTGCCGCACATGCCAGTGGTCAAAGATCTGATCCCTGACCTGACACACTTCTACGCCCAGCACGCCTCGATCAAGCCATGGTTGGAAACAGAGACACCGGCACCTGCAAAAGAGTGGAAGCAGTCGATTGAAGACCGCTCCAAGCTCGACGGTCTGTATGAGTGCATCATGTGCGCCTGCTGCTCGACATCGTGCCCCAGCTACTGGTGGAACGGCGATCGGTACCTAGGACCCGCAGCGCTGCTGCACGCCTACCGCTGGATTATCGACAGCCGCGATGAGGGCACGGGCGAGCGTTTGGACGAGTTGGAAGATCCGTTCAAGCTGTACCGTTGCCACACAATCATGAACTGCGCAAAGACATGCCCCAAGGGTTTGAACCCTGCGCTGGCGATCAGCCAGATCAAAAAGTTGATGATTGAACGGACTGTTTAAGCCGATCTGATGTTTGGCTGGCTTAAGAAAATGACGGGCGGTGGTGTTCAGGAAACTGTGACGCTGCCGCCCGTTCCCGTTGGCCCGCCAGAGGCGCTGAGCGAGGACGATCTGCGCCTCGCGCTGGAGCGGCCTTGTACGCCGATTGTGTTCCGGAAACCTGCCAACATTGACCCCTTCGCCTCTATGTTCGGGGCGGTGCGATTGTCGCATGCTGATGAGGCATGGCCGATGTGCCATGATGTGCCGCTCTGGCCGCTGTGCCAATTCAACCTGACCCAAGCGCCCTTTGTGCCCGATGCGTTGCGCGATCTGGCGTTGGTCACGATATTTATCCGCGATCATGATGCGCTTGCTCCGACCCAGATCATCAACACGGCTGATCCTGATCCTGCGGCGACATGGGCTTTGCGAACGTATCCCACGCTTGATGCCCTGACGATCCCCAAGGCTCCACGGCATAAGTCGCCGCTGTCCCCGCGCTTGGGGGAGTGGCTGGCACAAACGCCAGATTACGCCAATCACGATATGGCAGGGGCAGTCGTGGATACGGGAGAAGTGGACGTTTATGCCTATGACTGGTCGCGCACTGTGCAGGAGACCAAGCTGGGCGGATGGCCCGGAACGGTGCAGTCAGAGCCATGGTGGGGTTATACAAAGACCCAAGATACATGGGATTTTGTGATGCAGATCGAGAATGAGCCAAAGGCAGGTTGGAACGGCTGGGGTGATGGTGCGGCTTATCTGGCGCGCTCACGTGAGCGGCCCCATCTGTGGGCGATTGATGTGCAGTTTATCTGATGGTCCTGTTTCTTCTTCCCATTATCGTTGGTGTTGTGGCCTATCTGGCGTGGCGCAACCGCGCCGTGCGGGGCTGCCGTTGGCGCGCTCATGCCAGCGGCGACAAGGGAGCGTTGAGGAAGTACCGCTGTGCGGCCTGTGGGGCAGAAGCGTTCACCGCGCGCAATGGTCCACCCGATATGTGCAAGCGTGGATTGGGCAACTCCCCGCTGTGACCCTTGCGTCAACCTCGACAGAGCGGCCCTTGCGCCTGTAGCCTCAACTCAAGGATATAGGGACACTCCACATGAGCGAATTTTCTGCTGACGTAATAATTATTGGTGCCGGCCTGTCCGGAATGACCGCTGCGCATGAGGCGATTTTGCGCGGGCGACGTGTGCTGATGCTGGATCAGGAGGGGCCGCAAAGCCTTGGTGGGCAGGCGTTCTGGTCGCTTGGCGGGTTGTTCATGGTCGACAGTCCCGAGCAGCGCCGCCTTGGTATCCGTGACAGTGCAGAGCTGGCGTGGAGTGATTGGCAGGGATCGGCCCAATTCGACCGCGATGAGGATGCCAATCCGCGCCTCTGGGCCGAGAAGTTTGTGGAGTTTGCAGCCGGTGACATGCGCGGTTGGCTGCACGGCCTTGGGATGCGGTGGTTCCCTGTTGTGGGGTGGGCAGAGCGCGGCGGCGCGATGGCGAATGGTCATGGTAACTCGGTGCCGCGTTTTCACGTCACATGGGGGACGGGCACCGGCGTCGTCAAACCATTTGCCGATCTGATGGTCCGCTATGCGGCGGAGGGTAAGATCAAGATGGGGTTTCGTCACCGCGCAACAGATCTGATTGTTGAAAATGGTGCGGTCAAAGGCGTGGTTGGCGATGTGCTGGAGGAGACCACTGCGGCCCGTGGTGTCTCAACCTCTCGCAAAGTACGCGCTGCGTTTGAGCACCGTGCGGAAGCGGTGATCATCACCACAGGGGGCATCGGCGGCAATCACGCACTGGTGCGCAAGCACTGGCCTGCACGACTGGGCAAGGCGCCCAAAACGATGGTGGCAGGTGTGCCGGATTATGTGGATGGACGGATGCACGGCATCGCGGCGAAAGCGGGTGCGGGCCTGATCAACGAAGACCGCATGTGGCACTATTGTGAGGGGCTGCAAAATTATGATCCGATTTGGCCGAACCACGGTATCCGCGTTTTGCCTGGTCCGTCGTCAATGTGGTTCGACGCCAATGGCGACCGTATGGAAGCGCCGTTTATGCCCGGTTTCGACACGCTGGGTACATTGAAGCGTATTCTTAGCGTGGGTGAGCATAGCTGGTTTATCCTGACGCAGAAAATCATTGAAAAGGAATTTGCGCTGTCTGGCTCGGAACAAAATGCAGACTTGACGGACGGTGGTTGGCGCGAGGTTCTGAGTGCGCGACTGGGTAAGGGAGCGACCCCTGCGGTGGAGGCGTTTAAGGAGAAGGGCGCTGACTTTATCGTGGCGGATGATCTGGAAACACTGGTGACGCGGATGAATGCGTTGACGCCAAACGCACCTGTGAAACTGGATCATATCCGCGCCCAAATCCACGCGCGTGATCTGCAAATTGACAATGAATTCTGCAAGGACGCCCAGATCACTGCGATACGTGGAGCGAGGAAATACAAAGGTGACAGGCTCATCCGTACGGCTAAACCGCACGCTATTCTGGATGGCGCCAATGGTCCTTTGATTGCTGTGCGTCTGAATGTGATTACGCGCAAATCGCTGGGCGGATTACACACTGATATTGAGGGACGCGTGCTGACCCCTTCCGGTGAGGTGCTGGACGGATTATACGCTGCGGGCGAGGCGAGCGGCTTTGGCGGTGGCGGATATCATGGATATAACGCGCTTGAGGGGACATTTTTAGGCGGCTGCCTGTTCTCGGGACGTATTGCAGGGAGTAACGCATGACCATTCCATCTGACGCTGAGGCACGGCGGGCTGTTCCGCCCGTTATCTGTTACCCTGTAGAGGCGCTGCCAGCGCCAGATATGGCGATGCTGGATGCAGCACGGGCCTCGCTGACCAAAACCGATGAAGTGATTGTGCCTGCCCGCGATGCTGCGACGTTCACTGTGCCAGCGGGCCACTTCTTCCGCATCTCCAGCATTGAGGGATCGCAGGTAGGCGATCTGAACTTATGGAGCGCCGCAGATTTGAACGAGCGGTTTTATTCAGGCAAGACCCGCGCGCTGCACGGCACGCACATCACACGCGGCCAGCAGATGTGGTCAAGCTTTCCCGCGCTACGTCCGATGGCAACGCTCACCCACGATAGCCTTGAGTGGTACGGCAAGGACGCGTTTGGCGGCTCTGTGCATGACGTGATTGGCACGCGCTGCGACCCCTATACGCACAACCTGCTGTCGGGCGGGCAGTACCATCACTGTTGCCATTCCAATCTGACGCGCGCACTGGCCAAACATCTGGGGGTCAGCACAGCGGAGGCCGAACCGCACATCCATGATGTGCTCAACGTCTTTATGTGCACGGGGTTCACCCGCGATACGGGCCAGTATTTTATGAAAGCAAGCCCCGTACGCCCTGGCGATACGTTGGAGTTCTTTGCGGAGATCGACCTGCTCGGTGCGCTGAGTGCCTGCCCCGGTGGGGATTGCAGTACCGTCCATTCGTCCGATCAGGCGGAATGCCATCCATTATTGGTAGAGGTTTTTGCCCCTGATCCCGAAACGATGAAAAACCGGACCACGCCTCCGCTTAATGGATATGATCAATCCCACGGCGCGTAATCCGGCTTGTTTTTTTTAAGGTAAAAGAGGTCCCGCAGTCTTATGCTGCGGGGCCTTCGTTAAATGCGGCTTCCAGCGCGATCTCGACCATGTCCCCGAAAGAGCGTTCGCGTTCCTCTGAGGGGAGGGCTTCGCCTGTTTGCAGGTGATCGGATACGGTCAGAACAGCCAATGCACGACGGTTGTGGCGCGCCGCAAGAGTGTAGAGTTCGGCCGCTTCCATCTCAACCGCTAGAATGCCGTGACGGACCATCTGTTCGTCCAGATCGGGGCGTTCGGCATAAAAAACATCCGAGCTGTAGATGCCGCCAACGTGGGTTTTGGTGCTGCGTGCCTCTGAGGCGGCAACGGCGGCACGGAGCAATTCCCAATCCGCACAGGGCGCATAGTTGAGTTCGCGCATGATGCCGGAGGAAGGCGAGGTGATGGTGCTGGCGGTCATGGCGATGATCACGTCGCGAATGCCGACGTGGGGCTGCATGCCACCACAGGAGCCGATGCGGATCAGGGTTTGGGCGTTATAGGTCGAGATCAGTTCGTTCGCGTAAATCGAGAGGGATGGCATGCCCATACCCGACCCCTGGATCGTAACGCGGTGGCCGCGCCATGTTCCGGTAAAGCCGAGCATCCCGCGCACTTCATTGACGAGTTCGGCACCCTCTAGAAACGTCTCTGCGGCCCAGCGGGCGCGGTAAGGATCGCCGGGCATAAGTACGGTTTCTGCGATTTGATCAGGGGTGGCGCCGATGTGGACAGTCATGTGTTTTCTCCGTTTAGGGTTGGCCCCAAGATGCCTACCCTGTGCAGCGGGGGCAAGTTCCAATGGAGGTTTCCCTTACTGTCCCCTTTGGTGCGGATCGCGTTTGGTAAGGGCATAACCAATAGGGAGGGTAAAATAATGAAAACGATTTCAATCATTGCTGCGGCGGGTCTTGCACTACTGACTGCCTGTGATGTGAGCCATCCTGTGGCCGTTGTCGGGCCGGGCAATAAGGTATTCAAAGGGGCCGCTACCGCGACGTTCCTTGAGGGTGGTTGGTTTCAGGCAACAAACGGAAGCACCTCATGTCAGGGTCGCTATCGCCCCAGCGGGCAAACCGGCACAACCACGTTTCCGGTCAAATGTTCGAATGGGCTGACGGGTGTCGGCACAGCAACATACGAAACTCCACGGTCGGGCGGAGGCGAGATCGTTATGAGCGACGGTAGCCGTTGGAAATTTATTTTTGGCCGCGCAGCATTGGCTGTTTGACTTTACACGCGGGAGTGGCAGGTTAACGCTGCTACTCCCGCGTTAATAGAAAGTTAATTAAATTTCCAGTGTAGAAGGATCGATTCCTTTTTCTACTGCGGCGCGAAACCAATTCGGCTGACGGCCTTTTCCGGTCCACGTATTCGAGGCATTGGAGGGGTCAGCATATTTAGGTTTTGACTTCTTTACAGGCTTTTTAGGGCCCTTTGCTTTTACTTCTTTTTTCGGCGTTTCGTCGCCTAACTCATTGAGAGTAAATCCAAACTCTGCTGCTGCACGCTCCGCTGCCTTGCGTGCATCGCGTCTGTCGCGTGATTGGGCGTTTTGCAGCGCCTTCTTTACGTCGACTGCGAGTTTTTCGAGCTCTTTGCGGCTCATCGATTTAAGATCTTTATTCATTCGGAAAGAACTCCTTAGTTTCCTAAGTCGCCCTTATCCGAAATAGAATGAAATTACAGTGTTATTTAAATGGCTGTTTCGTTTATTCGGCAGCAACTGACTCAGGATCTGCCAAGGTTACAATATCTGCCATGATTGTATTCAGTTCGAAATCTTTCGGCGTATAGACCCGCGCAACACCCATCGCCAAAAGGCGTTTGGCATCGTCATCGGGAATGATGCCGCCGACGATGACGGGAATATGGCCCAATCCTGCGTCGCGCATCTGTTGCATCAAATCTTCGACCAGCGGGATGTGAGAGCCAGAGAGGATTGAAAGGCCTACGACATGTGCCTCGTCGTTTTGGGCGGCGGCAACAATCTCGGACGGGGTGAGGCGGATGCCCTCATAGGCGATATCCATGCCGCAATCGCGGGCGCGCACTGCGATTTGTTCTGCCCCGTTAGAATGGCCATCGAGGCCGGGCTTGCCGACGAGGAATTTGAGGCGACGACCCAAGCGATCACTCACGGCATCCACGGACATGCGCAGATCATCAAGGCCTTCTGTCTTGTTGGAGCGGCCTTTGCCGACCCCTGTCGGGCCACGGTATTCGCCGTGCACGGCGCGCATTTGCTCGGCCCATTCGCCTGTGGTCACGCCAGCTTTGGCGGCGACGATAGAGGCGGGCATGATATTGCGCCCTTCAGCGGCGGCAGCGCGCAAATCTTTGAGGGCGGCGTTGACTTCACCTTCGTTACGTTGAGCACGCCATGCGTCGAGCATCGCGATTTGTTCGGCCTCTACGGCGGGGTCTACGGTCATGATGCCACCGTCGCCTGTCATGAGGGGGGATGGTTCGCCCTTTTGCCATTTGTTCACACCGACGACGATAGTCTCGCCTGCCTCGATGCGGCCAAGGCGCTCTGCGTTGCTGTCTACGAGGCGGGATTTCATGTAGTCGATGCCGTCAATGGCGCCGCCCATGCTGTCGATATGGGCCAGCTCTGCGCGTGCACCTGCCTTCAGTTCTTCGACTTTGGCATCCACGGCGGGGTTTCCATCGAAGAGATCATCGAATTCCAAAAGGTCCGTTTCATATGCGAGGATTTGCTGCATGCGCATGGACCACTGCTGGTCCCATGGACGCGGCAGGCCGAGGGCTTCGTTCCACGCGGGAAGTTGTACGGCGCGGGCGCGGGCTTTTTTGCTCAGCGTGACGGCGAGCATTTCGATCAGGATACGGTAGACGTTGTTTTCGGGCTGCTGCTCGGTGAGACCCAGCGAGTTGACCTGAACACCGTAGCGGAAGCGGCGGTATTTGGGGTCGGTCACGCCATAGCGGGTTTCGCAGATTTCGTCCCACAGATCGACGAAGGCGCGCATCTTGCACATCTCCGTTACGAAGCGGATGCCTGCGTTCACGAAGAAGGAGATGCGGCCTACGAGGGCAGGGAAGTCTTCAGGTGCCACGCGCGGACGCAGCTGGTCGAGGACGGCGGTGGCGGTGGCGAGGGCAAAGGACAGCTCTTGCTCTGGCGTCGCACCGGCCTCTTGGAGGTGGTAGGAGCAGACGTTCATCGGGTTCCACTTTGGCACTGACGTATAGCAGTACTCGGCCACGTCCGCGATCATCTTGAGAGACGGCGCAGGGGGGCAGATGTAGGTGCCGCGGGACAGGTATTCTTTGATCAGGTCGTTTTGCACTGTGCCCTGAAGTTTGGTCACATCTGCGCCTTGCTCTTCCGCGACGGCGATATAGAGCGACAATAACCAAGGCGCTGTCGCGTTGATCGTCATGGAGGTGTTCATCTGCTCGAGCGGGATGTTGTCGAAGAGCGCGCGCATGTCGCCCAAGTGGCCTACGGGAACGCCGACTTTTCCGACTTCGCCACGGCTGAGGATATGGTCACTGTCATAGCCGGTCTGGGTGGGCAGGTCGAAAGCTACGGACAAACCTGTCTGACCTTTGGCCAAGTTGTTGCGGTAAAGCTCGTTCGAGGCCTTGGCAGTGGAATGGCCCGCATAGGTGCGGATGAGCCAAGGGCGGTCTTTCTTGGGAGCATCGGTCATGGCGGGCCTTTCTGAATCAGGTGAGCAACAATATTGCGTTAGGCGGTAGATATAAGAAACTTTCCTGCAGTGTCAATTCGCTGCGTTGCGGCATCTAATTTATACGGTCCAAGTCATCAATGTGGAACTAAAAAAGCTGAAGAATGGCCCGCCCGCGTTGCGGTTCTGCAGATCCCAGCGATAGTCATGCAGAGGATAAACTCGCCATACGATGATCAGTCGAAGCCGCATGCAGTGGACCCCGCAGAATTTGGTGGAGGCGGAGGCCGCTGGAAATTCGGGATCGGTAAAGCCTGTCGAGAGTGTGAAATAGGTCATAGGAGACCTTATTTCGTTGAGTTTGATATTGTTCTTGAGCGTCACCGCTGCAAGGGTACGGGCGATGACGCAAACTGTGACCCTTCCGCTCTGGCTTTTTGTGCTGATCTTGCTCTTTGCGGCGGTGACGGCGCTTAGCCACTTTTTGTTGCCTTCGGTGCGCTGGTTCTTCCGGCGGCGGTTCGAGAAAGCGGTGGCGCGAATTAATACGCGGCTCAAGCGGCCGATACAGCCGTTCAAACTGGCGCGGCGTTACGACATGATTCAGCGGCTGGTCTATGATCCTGAGGTTTCTCGCGAAATTGCACAGTATGCCGAAGAAAATAACGTGCCAGAGAACGTCGCATTCCAGAAGGCGCGTGAATATGCCCGCGAAATTGTGCCGAGTTTCTCCGCCTTTGCATACTTTAGCTTTGCGATGCGTTTGGCCAAACTTCTTGCTGAAGCAGTCTATCGAATTCGCACGGCAAATCAGAATGACGAAATTTTTGCATCCATCCCCAAAGATTCGACACCTGTCTTCGTGATGAATCACCGCAGCAATATGGATTACGTGCTGGTTACCTATCTGGCATCGAAGACATCGACCCTCTCTTATGCCGTGGGCGAGTGGGCGCGGGTCTGGCCCTTGTCCATGCTGATACGGCTGTGGGGCGCATATTTCATTCGCCGTCGGTCACGCGGGGCGCTCTACCGCAAGGTGCTGTCGCGTTATGTGCAGATGGCGACGAATGGCGGAGACACGCAGGCGTTCTATCCCGAGGGAGGCTTGAGCCTGACGGGGGCGTTGCAGCCGCCTAAGGTCGGGCTGCTCAGCTATTTGGTGGACGGGTTTGACCCTGAAGGTGTGCGCGATATCGTGTTTGTGCCTGTGGCGATCAACTATGACCGCGTGCTGGAGGACCGTGTGCTGCTTGCGGCACATGCGCGGGGGGATCGGCGCTTTGGCGCGCGGATTTCGGTCGTGGTGGCGTTTATCCTGCGCAAGTTCTGGAAGCGGATACGCGGGCATGACACGCGGTTTGGCACTGCTGCTGTTGCTTTTGGCACGCCGGTCAGTCTGCGTGCATTTGGTAAGGTCGAGAATGTGGAAGGCTTGTCCAAGCTGTTGATGGCGCGGATTGAGGAGGTGATGCCTGTGTTGGGGGTGCCGTTGGTATCGACTGCATTGCTGAAGGAAGGGCCGCTTGATGTGGCCTCGCTGGAAGTGGCTGTGATCGACCTTCTAAAGAGGATGCCGACAAAGAGCATTGTGCTGGACGCTGCTGATCTGACAGGAGAGCTTTCGCGTGCTTGCGGGCATATGGTGCAGCATGGGTTAATCGAACAGCGCAACGGTGTTTGGCATGTCATGGAAGGACAGGCCACGGCGACGCAATTTTACGCCAATTCAATTGCGCATTACCTCGTCGACGGTGGAAATTTGGGCGATGCTGCGCTTG
>JBALTK010000156.1:0-9414 GCA_036964385.1 Sulfitobacter sp.
GATGCTGTCTCATTATGCGCCACGCGGTACCGTGCGCCTCAATGCCACCTCTGCGCAACCGAATGAACACATGTTAGGCTTTGGCGAGATCGAGGGTGACCTGACGCTTTCGGCCAGTGGTAACCTTGTTGAGGCCGCCGCCAATCTGTTCGGACATCTGCACCGCCTTGATGCCTTGGGTGGCCCAATTGCTGTAGCACCCATCCCGATGGAAGGGTTGGGTCACGCAATCAATGACCGCCTGAACCGCGCTGCGGCCCCCCGCAACTGACTTACGCGCGCCCCGCCGCTCCCGACAGACTGACTGGATCAATGCCGATGCTACGCAGGGCGTTATCCCACACCACATCATAGGCAGTCTCAAAGATAAGGGCAGGAGTTGCAGGTGCTGTGAGCCAACCGTTCTGTGCGATCTCACGCTCCAACTGCCCCACGCCCCACCCAGCATATCCCACAGCGAACAAGAATGGCGCAGGGCCGCTGCCCATCGCGATGTCTTCGAGAATGTTGCGGGTCGCCGTTAGCACAAACCCACCGGGAATGATCAAAGGCTCAGGGGCATGGCGGCTTTCGTCGAGGTGCAGCACAAAGCCGCGTTTTGTCTCGACTGGGCCACCAAAATGGACAGGAGCCGCAAGCGGGCCCTCTTTTGCTGTGATCTCGATGCGGGCGAACACTTCACGCAAGGTCATATCCCCAACATGTTTGTTGATCATGACCCCCATCGCGCCTTCGTTCGAATGCGCGCAGATGAATACAACAGAGCGGGCAAAGCGCGGATCATCCATTCCTGGCATCGCAATCAATAACTGCCCCGTCAAATCCATCACAAGCCTCCTGCGCCTATCGCTCCTTCCTTTAGTGTGACCAGCCCCGCCCGCGCCTGCAAGCACCATCAGCGAAACATGGCTGAACGAGATGTTACTTGGCAAATCCTGCGCGCGCAGTCACACAGGATACATGATAAAAACACTGCTTTGCGCCACCGCCCTCATCACGACCGCTTCGGCATCCTATGCCGCTGACCCTGTAGGCGCGCCCGTCACGGCTGAGCTTATTGACGGTTGGCAGCAGGCCGATGGTACGCGTGTGAGTGCGATCCGTCTCACGCTGGCCGAAGGCTGGAAAACCTATTGGCGCGCACCGGGGGATGCAGGCATTCCACCAGATTTCAAATGGAACGGCTCCCGCAATCTCGCAGGTGTTGCCGTGAGTTGGCCAACGCCCAAGGTGTTTGAGCAAAATGGCATGCGGTCCGTTGGGTATTCGCATCAGGTGACGTTGCCCCTGACCGTCGCCGCCAAGCAGGCGGGAAAACCTGTCGAGATCAATCTCAAGATGGAAATCGGCGTTTGCAAAGACATTTGCGTACCCCAAACCCTATCGATCAAGGGGACTCTGGATAGCGCCGCAACCACGCCTCTGCCTGCAATTGCCGCCGCTATGGCTGAGCAGCCCTACTCCGCCAAGGAAGCTGGCGCGGGCAGTGCCACTTGCGCGCTCAGCCCTTCAGAGGATGGTTTGAACATCACCGCAACGCTGACCCTCCCTTCCACGGGAGGCAAGGAGCATGTGGTGATTGAAGCAGGTCGCCCTGATGTTTGGGTGTCAGAAGCCAAGACGATCCGCAACGGCAATACCCTGACGGCACAGGCAGAAATCATCCCGAATAAAGTAGGCGGATTCGCGCTGGACCGCTCCGCGATCCGGTTTACCGTGCTCGGCACGTCCCATGCGGTTGACCTGCGCGGGTGCACCCCCGCCTAAACCTGCTCTCGCGGCTTGCGCAGAACCATGGCAACAGCGCCAATGGTGTATCCCAGAAGCGCGATAAATCCAGCGCCCCCGACAAACAACAAGAAGGCCGAAAGCATCGTTGGAAAACCATCCAACATCGGCAAAGCTGCGGCCAAAGGCGCATAAAGTACGCCCTGAAGCGCGGCATATACGATCGTCACTGCGCCCCAACCCAGCATCAGCGCCCAAAGAGCGGTCAGGCCAATCTGCAAGCCACGCGCAGGTGCGACCAAACCTCGCCGCATGGCTTTGATCTGGCGTGCGACATCATGCTGTGCCGCCACAAGCGCCGGTACGATCAGCAGGACCAGAACCATCCCGAATCCGAGACCGTAAACCAATGTAATCACCGTGGGCTTGAGGAATTGCGCCTGCTGGCTCCGCTCAAACAGCAACGGGGCCATGCCCAGAACTGTGGTCAGCGTGGTAAGCATCACAGGACGCAAACGATCAGCCGCACCATCTATGATCGAAGGTATCAGCCCGCGATCCTGAGCATACTCGTCGATGGTCGTGACCAGAACGATAGAATCGTTAATGATAATGCCCGTCATGCCCAACAAGCCCACAACCGTGAACATGCTCAACGGGACATCCCATGCATTGTGGCCATATATCGTCCCCACAAGGCCAAATGGAATAATCGCCATGACAACCAAGGGCCGTGTCCAACTGCCAAATACCCACGCGAGTACAAGAAAAATGCCCGTTAGGCACAAAATCAGTCCCGTGAGTGCATCAGTGAGGAACTGATCCTCTTGCTCGCTCAGCCCGGCAATACGGTATTCCACCTGCAACTCGGATGCGATGCGCGGCAGGATTTCTTCCGCCAAGGCCGTGCTAATGGCTGCGGCGCGGTCTGCGTCGTCCTCTGAAATATCACCAGTAACCGAGATTAACCGGATGCCGTTCTCGCGCCGCACGGTGCTGAAACCCGTCCGTTGTTGCACGCTCACGATATCGCCCAGCGCCACATAGTTTCCGACCGCTGTACGCATTTGGGTACGGTCCAAAAAGTCCGCCGTCAGCTCTCCCGTCGGCAGCTCCACTCGTATCGTGGCAGATCGCGGACCGTCGGGATATGTCGCAGCTTCAATCCCGCCCAAACGGTTGCGTAGCACACTGCCTAGCTGGTCTATTGTAAAGCCAAGCGCCAAACCCTGGGGCGTCAGATCAAGGATCAGCTCCTCCTTGTCGTAGGCAAGGTTGTCCTCCACCGCGCTAACTTCGGGATATTGCAACAATGCAGTTTGCAGCGCCTCGGACGCATTTTTCAACGTCTGTGTATCAGCTCCGTAAAACTCAACCGACAGCGCATCACCCCCAGGGCCAGAGCGCCAACCGCGAAAGCTCACTGTTTCTGCAAGCGGGTGATTTACCACCTCATCCTGCAACTGCGCGACAAAAGCGAAACTAGAATAGGGCCGTAAATCTGCATCAATCAGTTCAATCGAGATGCCGCCCAGCAGGTCGCCATCCTTGCCATCCGCCGCAGAAAGGCCACGCCCTCCATTACCCCCGATCTGCGCCATAACGTAGTCAAGCGGGTTGACCCCATGCTCGACTTCCAACTGAGCAGCCACAGCATCGGTTGCCCGCTGCATCTCGCGCATCATCTCAAGCGTGTCGGCACGCGTTGCCCCCTCGGCCATGATAAAGTTGCCAGTAACCGAGCCACGCTCAGGCGCGTTGAAGAAGCGCCACTGCACATCGCCTTTGATGAAAAGCGCAACCTGACTTGCCAATACCGCAACAACTGCGGCCAGCACGACATAACGTCCCTTGATCACTAGGGCCATGAACGGACGGAAAAGCCGTTCGCGCACCCAAACAAATCCCGCATTAATCACGGTTGAGGGCGTATCAATGCCGTGCTGCCCGATCCCTTGGATCATCGCACGCAGGCGCGCAGGCCGCGCAGCCAGATAGCCACCGATCAAAACCAGCGTAACGCCCGTCAGTACAGCAGCACCGCCCGAGAGCAGCGTATAGGTTTGCGCGACATCGGAACCTGTCAGCAATAGAAACAAGTAAATCACACCAAAGATCGCTGCAGTGATCAGCGCCGTTGCAACAATTGCCGTGACAACCCCACCTACAATCAGCTTGGACATAGAAAATCTCGACCGCTGCTCAATCCCCTCAAGGGCGTTTTTCATATGATGTGGCAGAATGAGGAAGCACTCGATCAACGAGGCAATCAGCACCGCAATCACAGTATAGGGAATATCTCCAATCAACGCGCCAAACCGGCCGCCCACAGCCACCAGACCAAAAAAGGCAATCACGGTAGTCAGCGTTGCGGCAAACACTGGCATCGCCATGCGCTGCGCCGCACCTTCGGCTGCTTGCGCCGCACTCATCCCGCCAAGGCGGTAACGGTGGTCAGCATGCTCCCCCACTACAATCGCGTCATCGACGACAATGCCCAACGTGATGATCAGACCAAATAGCGAGATCATGTTGATCGTCAAACCACCGATATACATGAACGCAATCGCGGCGCCCATCGCGACGGGAATACCCGCTGCCACCCAAAATGCCGTCCGCGCATTCAGGAACAAAAAGAGCAACGCCAAAACGAGGCCCAGTCCCATCAATCCGTTGTCGATCAGTAAATCAAGTCGCCCCGTGATCGCCGCCGCCCGTGTGCGAATAAGCTCCACTGATACCGACGCAGGCAGGCTTG
Organism: Sulfitobacter sp.; assembly: GCA_036964385.1. Classification (GTDB taxonomy): domain Bacteria; phylum Pseudomonadota; class Alphaproteobacteria; order Rhodobacterales; family Rhodobacteraceae; genus Sulfitobacter. Next base: position 4,487 of record JBALTK010000156.1, read on the forward strand.
CCTGAAGCTCTGCTGCGACTTCTTCAACCTGCTCCTGAATACCGATCGCATCCCCACGGTCAGACCGATCGATGCGTACAGACATCGCAGGGCTGTCCCCCACGAAAAAACTCATATCGCGGTCGACACCTTCGGCCCGCACTATGGCCACATCACCGATCAACAGCTTGGAACCATCAGGGTTGGAGCGCAGGGTAATACCCGCAATCTGTTGTGGTGTCCGCTTGGCTGTTCCGGTCCGCACGCGCGCGTTGGCCCCTTCGACATCCCCTGCGGGGTCGGCGTTCACTTCTGCTGCAATCGCTGCCGCGATTTCTGCCATAGTCACGTCATAGGTGATGAGTTTTGACGAAGGCACTTCGACCATTGTTTGTGGTGCGGCGACCCCTTGGATTGTTGTGCGGGTAACGCCCACCGCAAAGAGGCGGGTAACAAATTCATCGGCAAAACGGCCCAACTGCTCTGGCCCCACCGGTCCTGTAATCACAACATCGGTCACCCGATCGCGCCACGCGCCACGCCGCACCTCGGGATCTTCCGCCTGCTCAGGGAGTGTGTTGATTGTATCCACTGCTGTCTGAACATCTGTGGCCGCCCTCGCCATGTCCCAACCCGCTTCGAACTCCAGCAGAATTGTGCTGCGCCCTTCGCGTGCCGAGCTGGAAGAGCTTTCAACCCCCTCAAGCCCCAGCAGTGCCGTCTCAAGCACCTGATTGATCGCTTCGTCCACGTCCTCGGCACCTGCACCCTGCCAGACTGTGGTGATCGACACATTATCGACAATCACATCAGGGAAAAACTGCGCGCGCATGTTTGGCGCAGCCATGACCCCCGCAACAAGCATCAGAACAAGAAGAAGGTTCGCGACCGTTTTATGCCGTGTGAAATAGGAGAGAATTCCGTCTGCTGACTTTGGGATCGCCCTTGCCATGCCCTATCCCCCCATCCGGCCTTCGATCCGCGCAACAACTCCCGCAGGGACCTTCGGCTTTGCCAGTTGTGCCAACACGCGCGCCTTTGCCTCCTTCGGCATGCGCGTGTTCCCTTCGACGAAGGCAACAAGTTTGGCGCGCCGCTCCTCGGTCAGTTCCAGCATCTCGGGCGCCTGAGGGGCATCCTGGTCTTTGCGCAACGGCTTAACCGCGATTCCAGCCCCCAACAAAGGGGAACGCGATTCGACAACTTCGCGGCCAGCAATATCGCCCCTTACGAATACATGATCGCCCTGTCTGCGCAGGACCTGCACCGTGGCCGCGTCCAGCCGATCCTCAGCGCCCAAGAGCAGCACCCCGCCTGACGCATCAACAGCAGATGACGGCAGGCGTATAACATTCTCCAACGCAGGTTCCTGTACGCGTGCGGTCACAAAGTCGCCCGGCTTGAAGCCGGCGGCACTTCCTAGGGATGCAAAAACCAGTCGCCCCGTCAGACCCTCACCCGTAGCAGCCGATGTTCGTGTTACCCTCCCCTGCGCTTCAATTGCGATGCCCGACACATCCAGCGTCACAACCACATCTGCGCCCATGACTGCGCCGCTCTCGTCCAGGAGACGGGCATATTGCGCTGTGGAAAGGCGAAAGGAGACTTCGAGGTCATCGGGGTCGATTAGATCCGCCAAGCGTTCGTTCACAGTGACCAAACGGCCCTCTACGACATTTGCGCCGCTCAATGTTCCATCAAAGGGTGCGCTAATGACAGTATCATCCAGACGCCGCTGGGTTTCGGCAAGAGCAATTTGCGCGCGCGTGATCGATGTTGCTGATTGATCGATGCGCGCTTCCGCTTGGGCCAATGCTTGTCGCCTCGCAAGAACAGCCTGCCGCGCAGCGGAGGCCGCGAGTTCGGCTACCTCAGTGGCCGCTGCAGTGCCCACACCACGCCCTGCTAAATCAGTTTGACGCTGCGCCGCACGCAGGCGCAGGTCGGCCTGCTCTTGTGCGGCCGCCACCTCGTCTTGGGCGAGTGCTAACCCACGCACCGCGTCGCGGGCCTCTGCTTGTGCGTCGGCCAAATCGCTTTGGCTGCGCTCGAACGCGGATTGCGCGTCCGCCGGATCAAGTCTCACGAGCACGTCGCCAGCTTTTACAGAACCGCCATCTTCGAATCCTTCGGCGAGAAACACCACACGACCACCATCAGCCGCCCGCAACTCCAGTGTGCGGCGGCTCGCAATCTCCCCAAAGCTTTCCAATACAGGGGTCTGTGTACCTGCTTCAGCTGTTAGCACATTAACCGTGAACACACGTTCGCGTGCAGGCGGCGCAACACGTTCGTCACTCATGCGCGACTGAACAGCGCCGCCAATCATTTGCACAGCCCAGATCAGCATTCCTAGCGTCACTGCCGCCAGAAACAGACCAATCATACTTTGCCTTAGAAACCGCATGTTGTATCCGTTTTGTTCAGTTGCATGTGAAAATGAGTCCGCGCAAAACGTATCCCACGTAAGTTTATACGCGCAACAATCGGTTTTCCGTCACTTTTTTCTGCTCAGCGCACAAAGTTGTTATTTCCGGCGGTGATGTTCATCCAGCCGAGGTAAAATTTCGACAAAATTGCATGGCTTATGGCGGTAATCGAGTTGCTTGCTCAATATCTCGTCCCACGCGTCCTTGCATGCACCCGGACTGCCCGGCAGCGCGAAAAGATATGTACCGTTTGCAACACCACCAGTGGCGCGGGACTGGACCGCGCTGGTTCCGATTTTCTGCATCGATACGATGGTAAAAACTGTGCCAAAGGCATCAATTTCTTTCTCGTACACATCGCGGTGCGCCTCGACCGTAACATCACGCCCCGTAAGGCCAGTACCGCCAGTCGAGATCACAACATCTATCTGCGGGTCCGCACACCAAGCCCGCAATTGCGCCGCAATCTCCGTGCGCTCATCGCGTATTATTTTACGGTCCGCGAGCAAGTGCCCCGCAGCAGTGAGCCGCTCAACCAACACATCGCCTGAGCGATCGTCCTCAACACTGCGCGTGTCAGAGACGGTCAGCACTGCAATGCGAACTGCAATAAACTCTTTGCTCTCGTCAATCTTGCTCATCGGTTACTCCATTACGGCAAGCCGCGCAGCAAGCGCCGCATAGATACTGCCTGTGATATATCCCAACACTTTGGACGAACTCACCAGTTTTGCACCCAGTGTCCCAGCGTAAGCACCGACCATGCCGTTCACTACAAAGCCACCCAAGGAAATCATCGCACCGAATGCAAGGAATTGGAGAAAGACGGGGCCCGCCTCAGGCACAACAAACTGAGGGATAAACGCAAGAACAAACCAAATAACCTTGAAGTTACTCAGGTTTGTAAAAAGTCCTGCACGGAAGGCGCGTCCTGGGCTCATGCCAGCACCGCGCGCTTTGATCTTGCCGCTGCGAAACGCTTGGACAGCCAGATAGAGCAAGTACGCGACACCGATCCACCGTATCAATTCGAAGGCCCAAGGGAATGTCGCCACAACCGCACCAAGGCCAAGGCCCGCGATGGTCACATGCACCATTGCCCCCGCACTTACACCCGCGCTGGCGGCCCATGCCGAAGCGCGGCCGGAGTGCATGCCCTGCGCGAGGCACAGCATCATGTCAGGCCCTGGCGTTACATTGAGCGCGAGAGCGGCGGGAACAAATGCCAGCAGGACAATTGGGTCTATCATTTATCCACCGCCGCTTTGAGGCTTAACAAATCCGCCCAAGCATCTCGTTTTGCTTCGGGATTGCGTAGCAGATAGGCGGGATGACACATGGGCAGAGCGGGCTTACCCACAGCTTCGACCCATTGCCCGCGCAGACGTGTAATCCCGCGCTTCGCAAGCAACGCCTGACAGGCCCAATTTCCCATAATCACAACCACCTTCGGATTAGCCAACGCAATGTGGCGCAGCAAGAACGGTTTCATCATTGCAATCTCTTCTGGCTTCGGATCGCGATTGTGAGGCGGACGCCAAGGCAGAGTGTTTGTGATATAAATCGGCGCGTCCGCATTTGCGCGCCCCATACCAATTGCGCCGAACATCTTATCCAGCAGCGCGCCCGATGCGCCAACAAAAGGTTTGCCGATGCGGTCCTCATCGCGGCCGGGCGCCTCACCAATAATCATAACGGGCGCGCCTGCGATACCATCGGAGAACACCATATTGCGCGCACCACGTTTAAGGTCACACAGTTCAAAATTTTCCATCGCAGTGCGCAAGGCGTCAAGACTGTCAGCACTGTTAGCCGCTGCTTGCGCTTCGGCAACCGGATCCCGCTCCGCCATCTTCACAGGCCCGCGTGTCAGGTGCGGCTTGGGGTCGGGCTTTGATGGCTTTGCCAAACGATCAGGCAACGCATAGCGGTCAACGGGTGTATCACTGATGCACTCGTCAGCGCCCAGCTCAATCTGCCACTCCAAAAGCGCACGCGCCGTGTGAAACTCTACTGATTCCATGGCAACACTCTACGCCTCTGTCTGCCAGATCAAAATGCCTCATCCACCGCTTCTTGCCCGCTTGGACCGGCATCCCTATAACGACCCAAACAGCGTAAGGTTTCACCATGAGTTTTCCCCACCGCCACCTGCTTGGTATCGAGCCGCTGCACCCCTCCGAGATCACCACAATTCTTGACCTCGCCGACAGCTATGCCGAGCAAAACCGCATGCCGAACAAGCATGGATCAGCACTTAAGGGGCTGACCCAAATCAATATGTTCTTCGAGAATTCGACCCGCACTCAAGCAAGCTTCGAGATCGCGGGCAAGCGTTTAGGCGCAGATGTGATGAACATGGCGATGCAGGCGTCTTCGATCAAAAAGGGCGAAACCCTCATAGATACGGCCATGACCCTAAATGCGATGCACCCGGATTTACTCGTTGTGCGTCACCCTCAATCAGGTGCCGTCGATCTGCTGGCTGAAAAAGTGAACTGCGCAGTGCTCAACGCGGGC
>JBALTK010000157.1:0-9351 GCA_036964385.1 Sulfitobacter sp.
AGCTGGTTGATTTGGCGTGCAATCGCAGTGAACGCCTCTTTGATTTCGACACCCTCTACGCCGAAGTAATGGCTGGGAGAGGAAGCGCAGTCGCGCATGACATTGGCACTATGGTCTGTGACCTCAAAGCCGATGGACCAGACCACGATGTTTTGGTCTTTAGCGGCACTACATACGTTGCTGAGCAATTGATCGCCGAACGAAGGCCAGTATTTTTCCTCGCTCCAGTATTGGCGCTGGCTTGAATACACGTTGCGGGCAACCCACCAGTCAAAGCTGTTGCTGTTCCAGTGCGCCCAGTGGCTTGAGTTCGCGTAAACGCTTGGGTTGATCCGCTTGGAATAGTGGTTCTGTCCGTCGGTCATCAGAATAACGGTTTTCAGCGTTTCGCGGTCGTCAAAGGCAACGGGACGGTTGGCAAATACAGGGTCGCTTTCGCCATTCGCAGCCAGATTGGCGTTGATCGGCTGGAAGCTTGGGTCAAGCAGACCTGCGGCCCATTTCATACCTGCAAAGATCGAAGTACTGCCGCGTGGGACAAGCTGTCCGATCTTGTTCTTGAGCGCGGTTACATCCTGGCTGAACGCGACCACATCTTCGTACTGGCCAACAGGGCACACAGGGTTGGTGCGCTGGTTATAGCTGGTATTGCCCCAGTAGAAGTGCTGGACCTGATCGAATTCTTCTGATGGACCCATTTCGGTCGTGTCAAAATCGGCGTCCGAAAACTCGATGCAGTGGCTGTAGTTATGGGTGCGGTTCACGTTGAACTCGTCCATGATTGCCGGACCCGCACTCACATGCTCGGAGTAGGGGACAATGGAGATCGACACGAGATCTTGAGTTGAATCGTTGATAACGGCGTCAACAAACGTCCGCGCGGCGTCGCGCAGGTTACTCATTTTGTCACCCGAGCCCATGGAACCGGAGATGTCGAGCACCATGGAGATTTCCACGTTGTTCACACGCTCTTCGGCTTCGGCAAATGCATGCATTTCGAGGTAGTTGCCGTTCTCACGCTGGGATGCTTCCCACTGATCTTCGGCGATTTCCTCGTTTGTGCGAACAGAATCTGCGGCTACATAGTCGTCATTACCAGCGGCGCGGGCTTCAAGTGCGCGCGCTTGCTCTTCGAGACGCAATTCGACGATGTTACGTGCATCTTCTTGCGTCAGAGTGGCGGCGATATCGCGGGCCGCGTCACTGTTGTAGGACAGGCTCGTGCTGTCGGTGAGGCGGGCATACTCGTTTGCGATCATTTCCGCTTCGGATGTGCCGATGGTGTGATCTGCCGCAGTGTCGCGGACAAGGATGCGCAGTTCGGCAATCCGGTCTGATTCTTCGCGGGTGACGCCACCTTTGCGGTACTCGTCGAGTTGATCTTCGTAGATCTCCTCGTCGGTCATACCCAGATCAAGCAGGCGGTTCTGGTTAGCGCGTTTTTCGGCTTCTGCCTGGGCATCTACCTTTGCGTTGCCGCTCAGCAATGCTTCGCCGCTATAGCTACCTGCAATCGTTTGAGCCGCAACGAGGCCGCTCACGTTTACCGATACGGTGCGATAGTTCAGACCTTCGTCGACGCTAACGGATGTTACAACGTCGCCGTAGCCGGCCTTGTCAAAGTAGTCTTGTACAACTTCGGCTGGTGGCAGCGCCTGGTCCAAATCGGCGGCAGCCAAAACGGCGCGGTCTGCGACTTGCTGGATGCCAACGCGGCGGTATTCGAATTTGTTAAGATCCCATGCGACGCCGGACAACACTGCACCAGTCGCGATCAGAATGATCGAGAGCATCGTTATGTTGCCGTCCTCGTCGCGTACAAAACGGCGCAAGAACGTCCGCTTTGTCATATCCGCATCAGCAGGGATGCAGGTTGTCGAAAATAGTCTTTTCATCATCGTCACCTTTCAGGCCCGGCCCTGTCTCAATGACACGGTCTTTGGCTTAATTCGACGATGTGTATGCTTCAAGAACGTGGCCAAATTGGGGCGAAATTTATCCAAAATGCCCTATTTTACAGGGTTTTAAGATATAATGGGGCGGTAACGCGCCCAGTGTTTCCGAGGCGTAAACAGTCGGCCCCAATTCAAGCTGTTCGAGGTTACGTTTGGCGCGGGGCGCGTCAGTATGAGTCGTAGTTAATACTGCTGCTCGGGCGCGGGGCGCACCGATTAACTATTTGTAAACAGTTTTGCGCCTGTAATCGTGAGAAGTGTCCGGGGTTTGATTTCAAACACGGTCTCTGGTGCGCCACCTGCGCCCCATACTGTGGCGTAGTGAAGGAGTGCGTCATCCATATAGGTCTCCATCGCGCACAAATGGCCAATGGGAGCCACACCGCCGATGGCAAACCCTGTCTCCGTCCGCACACGTTTCGGATCTGCACGGCCAAGAGGTTCGCCAAACAGGTTTTCGGCGTCTGTAAGGTTTAGGTCATGGGCGCCACTGACGAGGATGAGTTTTAGCGCGCCGCTTTGCGTGCCCTCGAACAGAAGCGACTTTGCGATCTGCCCTACATCACATCCCAGACTGCTGGCCGCGTCTGCGGCTGTGCGCGCGCTGCTGGACAGTGTGATGACGTCGATATCAAGGCCGGCATCCACAGCGGCTTGTTTCACGCGGTTAACGCTTTTGCCCATATCTTTGCTCCTAGATGCCTGTGGTCGGTGCAATGGGCCAAATGAAGGCGGGAAGGTCAAGAACACAAAGAGTTCAGAATTGTTTTCAAACCGATTAAAAAAGTGGCACTTTAAAAATTGCAGGCCTAGGGTGCAGATAAGTGCAGGGGGGATTCCCTGTGCGTCAGTTAATTCCAATCTGCGACGTATAAAAAGGCAGTCTAACTCCATGAACCAACCACAAAACGAGCCGAGCTTTCGCGACAGTGTAGAGATGATGTTCAACCGTGCGGTCGAACTGATGGATCTCAAGCCGGGCCTTGTTGAGAAGATCCGTGTTTGTAACGCTACTTATACTGTGCGCTTTGGCGTGCGGCTGCGCGGGGACATTCATACGTTCACCGGATACCGTTCGGTCCATTCTGAGCATATGGAACCTGTGAAGGGGGGGATCCGCTTTTCTCTGGGGGTGAACCAGAACGAGGTGGAGGCGCTGGCGGCGTTGATGACATTCAAATGTGCGCTGGTTGAGGCCCCCTTTGGCGGCTCCAAAGGCGGGCTGTGCATTGATCCCAAGGAATACACCGATCAGGAGATGGAGTTGATCACCCGCCGCTTTGCCTATGAGTTGATCAAGCGCGACATGATCAATCCTGCGCAAAACGTGCCAGCCCCCGACATGGGGACGGGCGAGCGCGAGATGGCGTGGATCGCGGACCAGTATAAGCGGATGAACACGACCGACATTAACAGTGCTGCCTGTGTGACGGGCAAGCCGATCAATGCGGGCGGTATTCAGGGCCGCACCGAGGCCACGGGTCGCGGTGTGCAATACGGGCTGCGGGCGTTCTTCCGTGACGCCAAAGGTGTCGAGAAGGCGGGTTTGACGGGAACCCTCAAAGGCAAACGGGTGATTGTGCAGGGCTTGGGCAACGTGGGGTATCACGCGGCCAAGTTCCTGAGCGAGGAAGATGGCGCGCCTGTGATTGGCGTGATCGAATATAATGGTGCGATCTGGAACGAGGATGGCATCAACATTGAAGAGCTCAAGCAATACATCACCGAGCACGGATCACCTGAGGGCTTTGAGGGCGGTGAGTTCATTGAGCACGGCGATAGCTTGTTGGAACGCGAATGTGACATTCTGATTCCCGCGGCGCTGGAAGCGGTGATCAACCTCGGCAATGCGGATCGGATCAAGGCGCCATTGATCATCGAGGCGGCGAATGGCCCCGTGACTGCGGGCGCTGATGAGGTTTTGCGCGACAAAGGCACAGTGATCATTCCCGATATGTATGCCAATGCGGGCGGTGTGACCGTGAGCTATTTCGAGTGGGTGAAGAACCTGTCCCACATCCGATTTGGCCGTATGCAACGCCGTCAGGAAGAGAACCGTCACCAGTTAATCGTGGATGAGTTGGAGCGGATCAGCCGCGATACCTCGATCAACTGGACGCTCTCGCCTAACTTTAAGGAACAGTATCTGCGCGGGGCGGACGAGTTGGAGTTGGTCCGGTCGGGTCTGGATGACACGATGCGCGCGGCCTACGACTCAATGGCGAAGGTTTGGCATGACCGTGATGATGTGACTGATTTGCGCACAGCGGCCTACCTTGTGGCCATTGGTAAAGTCGCGGCGAGCTATCACGCCAAGGGCCTGTAGGTTCAAAGATGCGTTGACTGTGGGCGCGGCATTTATTGTCGCGCCCACATCCATAGGACGGGTGCAAAGCTGCGCGGAGTTTTGTTGAATAGACGCCTGATTGACGGCGGACAGGCCACGGGCGCTGAGCTAAGCTGGGCCCTATGATGTTTGATTTACCAGATGATGAAGTTCTCTACACGGCTCTGCTGGGCCGTGATGCGGCGTGGGATGGACGTGCGTGGGTAGGCGTCTCCTCAACGGGGGTGTTTTGTCGGCTGACATGCCCTGCGCGCAAACCCAAGCGCGAGAATTGCACGTTCTATGATACGATGGGTGCTGCGATCGAAGCAGGGTACCGCGCGTGCAAGCGGTGCCATCCGATGGCCCCTGCTGCGGAGGGTGAGCCTGCGGTCAAAGCGTTGCTCGCGGCACTGGAGGCTGATCCTGCGCGGCGCTGGGCGGAGGGGGATGTTGCGGCCATGGGTTATGACCTCAGTACGGTGCGGCGCGCGTTCAAGCGGCATTTTGGCATGACCTTCCTAGAGATGGCGCGGCTGGGGCGATTGCGTGCTGGCGGGGCGGAACTGGTTGGTGGTGCTTCGGTGATCGAGGCACAGATGGAGGCGGGATATGCCTCAGGCTCGGCGTTTCGGGCGGCATTTGCGGAGTGGACGGGGCTGGCACCAGGGGCGTTTGTGAAGAGCGCGATGCTGAGGGCGGATTGGATCGAGACGCCCATGGGGGCGATGGTTGCTGTATCCTCGGAAGGCGCGCTGCATCTATTGGAGTTTACCGAGCGCAAAGCACTGCCAGCCGAACTTGCGGCGTTGCGCAGGGATGCGAAAGGGTCGCTGGGGTTCGGGCGGTTTGCGTCAACGGATCAGATTGAGCGGGAGATGGCAGATTTTATGTCTGGGCAGTCGGCGTTGTTTGAGACGCCTCTGCGCCCGCTTGGGACACCCTTTACGCAAGAAGTCTGGCGCGCGCTTCGCGAGATACCAGCAGGGCAGACGCGCAGCTATAGCCAGCTTGCGCGGGATATGGGGCGGCCTGATGCCACACGGGCGGTGGCGCGGGCAAACGGAGCGAACCCGATTGCGATTGTGATCCCGTGTCACCGTGTGCTGGGGGCGGACGGGAGCCTGACGGGATACGGCGGCGGGTTGTGGCGCAAACAAAAGTTGATTGAATTGGAGCGGGGCTTTGCCGCTAAGGGAGAGATATAATGGGTAAGGCACAGGATTTTGCGACGCTGCACGTCAAGGGCGCGCCAGTTGAGTTGTACAACTGTTGGGACGCGGGATCAGCGGCGGCGATTGCGGCGGGTGGTGCGCCTGCGATTGCCACGGGCAGTTGGGGTGTGGCGGCGGCTTTGGGATATGGGGACGGGCAGGATTTGCCGATGGCGGAGTTGTTGGCGTTGGTTGCGCGGATTGTCGTGGCAAACGACCTACCTGTGACGGTAGATTTTGAGGGGGCCTATGGCGACAGCCCTGCGGAAGTGGCGGCGAACGCAAAAGCGCTGGCCGCAACCGGCGCTGTTGGGATGAATTTCGAGGATCGCTATGTGGGCGGTACAGGGATTTGGCCTGTGGCCGAGCAAGCGGCGCGGATTACGGCGATACGCGATGCTGTCGGACCGGATTTCTTTATCAATGCACGTACGGATTTGTTTTTGCAGTCGGGGGCGGGGGCGCATGCGGGGGTGATTGATGAGGCTATCGCAAGGGGGCAGGCTTATGCAGCGGCGGGTGCCTCTGGGTTCTTTGTGCCGAAGCTGGGCGATGGTGCATTGATTACGCAGGTTTGCGCCGACGTGCCGTTGCCTGTGAATGTGATGATGCATGACGGGCTGGCGGCGTTGGACGTGCTGGAAGCCGCTGGCGTAGCGCGGATCAGCTATGGGCCGAGCTCTTATGTCGCTGCGATGCAAGAGGTGACGCGGGTGACCAAGGCGATCTACGCTCCGCGTTGATTTGGCGATTGCGAGGGTGGGGCAGGTTTGCCAGAGTGTTCGGGAAAGTACACTTGGGGTGATGTGATGCGGTTTTCGGGATGGCGTATTCTGCGCGAGGGGTTGAGCGGCAACAAGGGCTGGCACCCCCATTGGCGCGATGCAGAGCCGAAGGCGGAATATGACGCGATAATCATTGGCGGCGGTGGGCACGGACTGTCCACGGCCTATTACCTCGCCAAAGAGCACGGGATGACGAATATCGCCGTGATCGAAAAGGGGTATCTGGGCGGCGGGAATGTGGGGCGTAATACCACGATCGTGCGGGCCAACTATTTTCTCGATGGCAACTCGCAGTTCTATTCGCATTCTCTCAAGCTTTGGGAGGGGCTGGAGCAGGACCTCAATTACAACGTGATGTTGTCCCAGCGCGGGCAGCTGATGCTGTGCCATTCGGACGGTCAGCGCGATGCCTATGCGCGGCGGGGCAATTCGATTGTGGGTCAGGGTGATGATGCGGAGCTGTTGGATGTAGACGGGGTGCGCAAGATCGCGCCCTATCTGGATTTTGAGAACACGCGGTTCCCGATCTATGGTGGTTTGTTGCAAAAGCGTGCGGGTACGGCGCGCCATGATGCGGTGGCGTGGGGCTATGCGCGGGGCGCCTCGGAGTTGGGCGTTGATCTGATCCAGCAGTGTGAAGTCACGGGGATTGATATCGAGAACGGTGTCGTGCGCGGTGTACAGACCACGCGGGGGGCGATCCGTGCCAAGAAAGTAGGCATCGTGGTCGCGGGCCGCTCTAGCCAAGTGGCGGCGATGGCGGGAATGCGTTTGCCGATTGAAAGCCACGTGTTGCAGGCGTTTGTGACCGAGGGGCTTAAGCCTGTGATCGACAATGTGATCAGTTTCGGGATGGGTCATTTCTATATCAGCCAGTCGGACAAGGGTGGCCTCGTCTTTGGGGGCGATCTGGATTTCTACAGCTCTTATGCGTCGCGGGGGAACCTGCCGATGGTCGAGCATGTGATGGAGGCGGGGATGACCCTGATGCCGATGATCGGGAAGGCCAAGGTACTGCGTTCATGGGGCGGGATCATGGATATGACCCCTGATGGATCACCGATCATTGATAAGACCGAGACCGAGGGTTTGTTCGTGAATTGCGGCTGGTGCTACGGCGGGTTCAAAGCGGTGCCAGGATCGGGGAATTCCTTTGCCCATCTGATGGCGACAGGGAACCACCATGCGCCAGCGGCGAAGTTCAGGCTGGACCGTTTCCGCACTGGGCGTGGATTGATGGATGAGGAGGGTACCGGTGCGCAGCATAACCTTCATTAGAGTGTTCGTCGTGAGTATTGATTTTCCAGAGGTGTCGGGATGAGAATTGACTGTCCGTTGTGCGGCGCGCGGGATCGGCGCGAGTTTTATTACAAAGGTGCGGCGCTGGTGCGGCCTGCGGTAGATGCAGGTCCTGCGGCGTGGGACGACTATGTGCATCTGCGTGAGAACCCTGCGGGGCGGACGCGGGATTTGTGGCAGCATGATTCAGGGTGCGGTTCGTGGCTGGTTGTGACGCGGGATACTGTGACCCACGCGGTTCACGGCGTTGAGTTGGCGGCGGATTTTGCGAAGGGTGTAGGCGCATGAGGGTATCCGAGCAGGGTTTGGGCGATGTTGTGCGGTTTCGCTTTGACGGGGTCGAGCATGATGCGCGGGTTGGCGATACGGTGGCTTCGGCGCTGTTGGCGGCTGGGGTGCGGTTGATGGCACGCTCGTTCAAGTATCACCGTCCGCGTGGGGTTCTGACGGCAGGGTCAGAGGAGCCGAATGCGCTGATCACGGTCGGTAAGGGTGCGTATGCGGAGCCGAATGTGCGGGCGACTGTGCAAGAGGTTTATGACGGGTTGGAGGTGTTTTCGCAGTCGGCGTGGCCTTCGCTGCACTTTGACGCGATGGCGGTGAACGATCTGGCGGCGCCGTTTCTGGGCGCGGGGTTTTACTACAAGACGTTCATGTGGCCCAAGGCATTTTGGGAGAAGGTGTATGAGCCGGTTATCCGCCGTGCGGCGGGATTGGGTGCGCTGAGCGGGAAGCATAACCCAGACACCTATGACAAGGCGTTTGCGTTTTGTGATCTGTTGGTTGTGGGCAGTGGTCCGAGCGGGTTGATGGCGGCGACGGTGGCGGCAGAGGCCGGGCTGGACGTTATCCTGTGTGATGAGGATGCGTGCATGGGCGGGCGTTTGCTGGCCGAAGTTGAAGATGTGGGCGACGTGCCTGCGGCGCAGTGGGCGGCGGCTCAGGTTGAGAAGCTGGCGGCGATGCCCAATGTTCGGTTGATGACGCGGACGACGGTAACAGGTGCCTATGACGGCGGCGTGTTTGGCGCGTTGGAGCGGGTGGCGCACCATTTGCCGCGTAGTGGCGCACCGATTGAGTGCTTTTGGCGGATTACGGCACAGCGCACCGTGCTGTGCGCGGGCGCATTGGAACGGCCCATTGCGTTTCAGAACAATGACCGACCGGGCATTATGATGGCAGGCGCGGTACGGGCCTATGTGAACCGTTGGGGCGTGACTGCGGGGCGGAGCGTCGCGGTATTTGGCAATAATGATGATGCGCACCGCACGGCGCGGGATTTGCATGCCGCAGGTGTTAATGTTGCGGCGCTGATCGACAGCCGTGCTGATGCGCAGGTGGGGGACGTACCTTACCCCGTTTATCTGGGAGCGCAGGTCTGTGGTTCGAGTGGGCGCAAGGCGTTGAGCAGTGTGAAGCTGCGCCAAGGCCGCAAGATCACCGAGCTTTCTGTGGATTGTCTGGCGATGTCAGGGGGCTGGAACCCGACTGTCCATTTGACGTGCCACATGAACGGGCGTCCGCAGTGGGTTGAGGGTTTGGCGGCGTTTGTGCCGACACCTGATGCTGTGCCGACGTTAGAGGCGGCGGGGGCGTGTAATGGAGCGTTCTCGACGGCTGCGTGTTTGGCCGAGGGTGCTGCGGCTGCAGGGCGTGTTGTCGAGGCGTTGGGGGCTGTTGTCCCGAGTGTTGAGCTACCTGCGGCTGAGGATGCGCCTTACCGGATTTCGCCATTGTGGGCGGTTGCGGGCAAGGGGCGTGCGTGGCTCGAT
>JBALTK010000158.1:0-9317 GCA_036964385.1 Sulfitobacter sp.
CGATTGCGCGCGGGCAAGAGCGGGCGCGGATCGAGGCGCTGGCCGTGCCGCCAGCTTATGATGATGTGTGGATCTGCGCGCAGACGAATGGCCACCTTCAGGCGACAGGCCGTGATCAGCGAAGCCGCAAACAGTACCGGTATCACCCCGAATGGTCAGCCGCTCAGGCAAGCACAAAATACGATCAGCTTGCCAACTTTGGCGCGGTGCTGCCCAGAATCCGCAGGCGTGTTGAACGTGACCTGTCCGCCGATCCAGGAGACGCGGAGTTTGCGCTGGCTGCCGCTGTGATGATCATAGACCGCACTTCATTGCGGGTGGGACAACAGGAATACTCACGCGAAAACGGGAGCTATGGTGCGCTCACGCTTAAGCGCAGGCATCTATTGATGAAGCAAGGCGCGCTTGAGCTAAAATTCACAGCCAAGGGCGGCAAGAAGGTTCGCAAACGGATCACCGACAAGAAGCTGCAAAAGCTGCTCCACAAAATCAATGATGTCTCTGGGGCGACCCTGCTGTCGTGGGTAGATGAGGGCGGTGCGCCTCAAAGCTTATCGTCGCAACAGTTGAATACCTACCTCGCGGACGCGTCGGGTGAGGAGGGTGTGACTGCAAAGACCTTCCGCACGTGGGCAGGTACGCTCGCCGCGTTCGAGGCAGCGGAAGGCGGTAATGCGACGATCAAAGATATTGCAGAGGCGGCGTCAAAGCGATTGCACAACACCCCGACCGTAGCGCGCAACAGTTATATCCATCCTGACGTGATCGACTTATCTGGCCAGCCGCCCCTGTCGATCACACCAGTAAAAAAGCAGGGCTTGTTCGTCTCCGAACAGCGCCTCCTAGGCTTTCTCACCGCCTGACATTATTTAAACAAAGAACGATCCCGTGGCTCGGCGAAACGCACGGAACCCGACGAAAGGTCCGGTGTCGAAAGGCTTGTCTTAGTGTCGATGGCGATAAGCGTTGGCATCTTCACGGTTATCGCCGTTGGGCTGGCCGATGTGTATTTTTTGGGACAGGTGAGTGGTGTGGCGCTTGCCGCTGTCGGGCTCACCAATCCGGCAATCATTGCGCTCACGTCATTTTCGATCAGAGTGAGTGCTTGGGCCAACGCCGCTCTTACTCTGCGGATAGGCAAAGGATCACGTAAGGAGGAGACAGCCTGTTCTGGGCCGCGCCACACGTTGAGGTCTTTACCTTCCCAACGATCGGTGACGGTTGAAAAGGTGCGTACCGCGTAACAAGCTCGCTGTTCCCATCCGTGACCGCATATAGCAGACAAGGTCACGCCCCCCTCATGATTGCGGGGGAGGGGCGTGATGAAATTTAACCCGTAGCGCCTGCATCATCCTCTGCGTCTGGACGCTCAACCACGACCGTGCGGGTTGGGAACGGGATGTTGATGTCTGCGGCATCCAGCGCCTCTTTTACCTTACGCTTCATATCGGCCTGATATTGGAAATAATCAGAAGAACTGCACCAGACGCGCATTAGAAAATCAACGCTGCTCGACCCGAGGTTATTGACCTGCAAAAACGGTTTTGGCTCATCTTTGGAGCGCGGATCAGCCATCACGGTTTCCATGATCACTTCTTCGGCCTTGGCGAGGTTCGCGCCGTAACCTACTCCGAATGTCCATTCGGCGCGGCGTGTATCATAGCTCGAGTAGTTCTTGATTGTGTTGCCCCAAACTTCGGAGTTGGGGACAACCACGCGAACGTTCGACATGTCTGCAATCTCGATAAAGTTGAGGGTGATCTCTTTGACGGTGCCCATTACATCGTTGACGGCGACAAAATCACCGATCTTGAGCGGGCGGAAAATGATGATCATCACACCAGCGGCGACATTCGACAGCGTCCCTTGTAGCGCCAAACCGATGGCCAGACCCGCAGCACCAATTACTGCAATGATCGATGTGGTCTGGATGCCAAAGGTGTTAAGAACGAACAAACATGTGAAAGCAAGAATGCCGTAACGGACTATATTTCCAAGAAAATCAAACAGCGTGTCGTCGAGGCTACTGTGTTTTTCGGCAAGGCGTTTTATCTTGCGGCGGATGAAACCCGAGATGATGAAACCAAGCGTTATGATCACGAGCGCGGCAAAGATATTGCCTGCTAAACCCACAATCGTTTCCAGCGTCAGCAAATCTGCAATTGATTTGCCGTCGTAGATTTCCATTGAAAAGGATGATTTGATTGTGTCCCAGATGCCTGCGGGTAACTCTTCAAGCTGTTCCATACTTTAATTAGCTCTTTCTTTCATTGCGTGTCGCGTATCTGAACCGTGTGGTTGCGTAACGCAATGAGAACCTCTCCGGGGTCGTTTTGTTCCATATTAAATGTATCGTTTGGATGTGCAAAGGAACGTAACCAGCATCTGCGCGTTTGAAGCGATGTAATTGGAGAACTAATATGTCGGATCAATCCGAAAACGAAGCTGAGGCTATCAAGCACGCCGAGAACCTGTCACCGAAGCTGATATTCGAAGTGATCCGGCGGGACGGTATGGAAGAACTCAAGCGGCCCAAGGCATCTTTGCTGTGGTCCGGCGTTGCTGCAGGCATAATGATTTCGCTGTCGGTGCTGGGGGAGGCTGTCTTTCGTACTTACCTGCCTGATGCAGAGTGGAGCTTCCTTGTTGAGAACCTCGGTTATAGCCTCGGGTTTTTGGTGGTTATTCTGGGGCGGATGCAGCTTTTTACCGAGAATACGATCACAACTGTCTTGCCATTTATGCAAGACCCCTGCCGACGCATGCTGGGCAAGGTTGCGACCTTGTGGGGGATTGTTCTGACTGCAAACGTGGTGGGCGCGTTTATTGCGGCCCTTGCCTTTGCGCATACTTCGGCAATCCCTGCCGATCTGTTGCCCGCGATTGAGGAGCTTTCGCGTCATGCAACAGGCTATGCGCCATTCGAGGCTTTCCAACGTGCCATTCCAGCCGGTGTGCTGGTGGCGGCAATCGTGTGGATGTTGCCGGAATCCGAAGGCTTCGGCTTTTTCGTGATCCTGGTGTTCACATGGATGATCGCGGCGGGGGATTTTACGCATGTTGTCGCGGGCTCGGTCGAGATGGCGTTCCTGATGGTGCAGGGCCTGCTGCCGATCGGTGACGCGATCATTGGCTTCTTCCTGCCGGTTCTGGCGGGCAACGTTTTGGGCGGAACGGTGATCTTTGCTCTGCTGGCCTTTGGTCAGGTGCGCCACGAGCTTCCTAACAAAGATTTGTAAGGGCGTGGAACAAAAGGTCGCATGCTGCGTTGTCTCACCAATATGGAACATGAACAAAGGAATTTAAAATGGAATATGCAGGTTTAGGCGGCATACTGGTATTGGCTCTCAACATCTGGGCCATCATCTCGATCTTCAGCTCGGGCGCTACGACAGGTGCGAAGGTGATCTGGACGTTGCTGGTTCTCGTACTGCCCATCATCGGCTTTGTTATCTGGTTCTTCGCAGGCCCACGTTCGGCGCGAACAACCGTCTAAGAACTCCACATTCAAAAGAAGGGCGCGCAGAGTAATCTGTGCGCCCTTCTTCGTTTCAGTGTCGAGTGGATTGTTTCAGAAGTCCCGCACCTCCGGCTCGAATTCCTCTACGTGGAACTCAAGGGTGAAGGTGTAATGCGTGTCCGTTTGCTCAACCTTTGGCGTCCCGCCAAGCTGGATTGCAAACGCGTTGATAAGTTGCGCACCGAGGCCTGTGCTCTCTTGATCCTCATGGGCGCCGATTGAATTCATGACCGTAAGGGTACAGCGCGTGCCGTCTTGTTTCAGCGTTGTGATGACCTGTGGTTTCAAACTGCCGTTTGTACCGAGATATTTCATCACATTTGTCAACGCTTCGGCCACCAGTAGCGACAGGGGAACGGCCTGATCAGGATAGAGCATGACAGGATCAATGTCGGTCTGAACGTCGGCCTCAATTTCACCGGATATGCCCATCTCGACAGACTTTGCGACGATCTCCTTCACCAGATTGCCCGCATTCACGCGGCCTCCGTCATGCGATTGATAGAGGTCGCGGTGAATGGTGGCGAGGCTCAGCACACGTTCCTGCACCCGCGACAGGACTGATTTTGTCTCACGGTGTTTAGCGGTGCGGATGTGCATGTTCATGATGGACGCGATGAGCTGTAGGTTATTTTTGACGCGGTGGTGTACCTCTTTGATGAGGACGTTCTTCTCGCGCAGTGTATCTTCCAGTCGCGCTTCCTCGCGCATGATCGCGTCTGTGAGGCTGTCAAAGTTGTCGGTCAGGGCTTGCAACTCGTAGGGCATCGCGCCTTGTGATTTTTCCTTGTCGATACTCCGGTCTTTCGAAAAAGCATCCATATTCCGACGCATTCGCGTGATCGGGCGCAGCACGAGCGTGTAGATCGAGAGCATCGCCACCGCCATGCTGGCGAACCACATCAAGATAGGAAACACCGCTGGTTTGATAAACGCGTCAAGCTTGTCTGCAACGGTTTCGTCCGTACGCCAGATGCCCATCACCGTGACAGGAGTGCCTTGAATAGGGGTGACTGTGTACGTCCGCTGTTCTTCGCGGGCATTGGGTCCGGAAAACGCGACGCCTTTAGTCGTGTTCAAAAGCTGCAAGGCGCGGTCTTTTGGCAATTCAGCGCGCGCAGCCTCCAGTCCACTGCGTGCAGTCAGGATATCGCCCTGCGCGTTGAATGTGAGCAGATCAACAAGTCCGAGGCTTTCGATGCTGTCGGTCGGTTCGGGGAGGCGTTCGCGTGGAACAGCGAGAGAGACAAACCCGCTAAATACGCCCTTGGTGTAATATGGTTCGGAGACCACGAAGACGGGCGTGTCGCCAAGCAGTGGTTGATTGCCCACGATGATTGCGCGCTCTTGCGTCTGGAGGGAGGTCTGGAAGTCGTCCCAGCCAGATAGGTCCACGGGTGCGGCGGCAGAGCTACAGTCGGAGATGCCCGATATGGGAAAGATGCCGATAAAGCTGTAGACTGGATATTCCGTGACAAAGCTTGTCAGTTCTTCTGCGCAGCGGTTGGGGTGCACGATGAAATCCGGCGCGACGGTCGCAAAGAAGCGCGTCACACCCGAGGCACGCTCAAGCATTAACTCTTCGGTACGCGCCGCGCGTGCCGTGAGGGCGAGCAACGCAAGCTCGGCGGACTGTTCCGCCTGATCCTCAACGCGGTTGGTTTGGTAAATCGCAACAGCACCAAGCGGTAGCAAAGCAATGGTCAGCAACACAACGATCTGAAACCTCAGACCGTTGTGCCATTTCTGGGCGCTCACGAAGGTAGGCCGGGGTTCCCGACTACCGCCATTGTCGCATTATCCGTCAGCTCCATAACGTCGTCTTTGTCCAAGGCAAGAAGCTCTGTCAGCTTGGCGCGCGCGCGGTTTACGCGGCTCTTGATCGTGCCAGTTGCCACACCGCACATTTCAGCCGCCTCATCATAGGAAAAGCCGGATGCACCCACCAAAATCAAAGCTTCGCGCTGCTCATCGGGCAGTTTGGCAAAGGCTTGTTTGAAGTCCATCATTTGCAGACGGCCATCATGCTCGGGCTTGACCGAAAGCTTGTCAGAAAAGACGTTGTCGATGTCCGCGACTTCGCGATTTGTTTTGCGTGTGCTGCTGTAAAAATTGTTGCGTAGGATCGTAAACAGCCATGCACGCATGTTGGTGCCAGCTTGAAACTTATCGAGGTTAGTCCATGCCTTAAGCACGGTATCCTGAAGCATATCATCCGCAGTTGCGCGGTTGCGCGTCAGGCTGAGCGCAAAAGCCCTGAGTGCAGGCAGATGCGTGATGAGTTCGTCCTTGGGGTCAGGAATACTCATTTTTCTTCTTTCTTTTCCATGTCCTGTGCACGCAGGACGGATAAAAGGTCGATGATCTGTCCCGGCATTCCATCATCTTCGAGATCGGCAAAAACCTGTTTAAGGTTTTTATTGATCAAATCGTTGATTTCTGCGCTTTTGGGATCGTTACTGTCACTCATGCTGTTAAATGCCTCGATAAAAAGTTTGCCTACGCATGGAACTAAACTGTCTCAGCGCCGTTTGGTTCCTGTAATATTATAAAAAAGGTCTCAACAATGAATAACACGCCCGCGAATGCGAATTTTTCCGACCTCGTTGCAGCGGAGCTGCCATATCTTCGGCGGTATTCAAGAGCTCTTACCGGCTCCCAAACGCGCGGTGACAAATACACAGTCGCTACCTTGGAAATACTTCTCAAGGATAGGTCACCTTTCGAGAATGACCATCCCGTAAAGGTAAATCTGTTCAAATGTTTCCATGCGATCTGGAGCACGTCAGGACAGCAATTTAACGACGATGAAGATGACAAGATGAAGAGTCGCGCCCTCGGGTTGTTGGCAAACCTGACGGCGAATTCCCGCGAAGCGCTGTTGCTGCGCACGATCGAAGATCTCAGCTATGAGCACATTGCCGTGGTCATGGGAATCCAAGTGCAGGAAGTTAAAGATCTCATCGCCACGGCGAACGTCGAACTCGCCGACAGCTTTAAAGGCCGCGTGATGATCATCGAAGACGAGCCGATCATCGCTGCAGATCTCGCTGCGATTGTGAGTGATCTGGGGCACGAAGTCACAGGGATCGCCCGCACGCATACCGAGGCAATCAAGCTGGGCAACGCGCATAATGCCGATCTGATTCTTGCCGATATTCAGTTGGCCGATAACTCGTCTGGCATTGATGCGGTTAATGATCTGCTTGAGATGATGGACGTACCAGTGATCTTTATCACGGCATTCCCAGAGCGGCTTTTGACTGGCGATAAGGCAGAGCCTGCTTTCCTGATCTCCAAGCCCTTCCATGAGTTGGAAGTAAAGTCAGCGGTCAGCCAAGCAATGTTCTTTGCTTCAACAGATACGCTTAAGTCATAAGTTACGCGAAGTTGGAAAAGAAGAAGCCCGCAAGATTAACTTGCAGGCTTCTTTCGTTTATTATTGTGCGGTCATCGCTTTGAGCATCCACGCTGCTTGTTCATGGAAGGCAGCGCGCGCAGTGGCCAAGTCTTCGGTCACTGGGTCGTTCTGTTCTCCAGCCACTTTGATCAGGGCATGCAAGCGGTGGGCGACACGCTCATGATCGGCAGCAAGAATTTTGCACATATCTCCGGCGCTCGGCGAAGTTTCGTCATCTTCAATGATGGAATTCTCGATGATCTGGTTCATAGTCATCGGTGCCATTTGGCCAATCGCCCGTACGCGCTCTGCCAACTCGTCGGCTGCGCCAAACATGTTTTCGTATTGGCCTTCGGTCAGGTTGTGGATCGAGAAAAACAGCGGCCCTTCGACGTTCCAGTGAAAGGCGTGCGTCTTGAAGGTGAGGCGATATGTGTCTGCCAGTACGTTTGTCAGGCCTTCGGCAACGGTTTTTGGGTTGCGAACGCCGGATGTGATTTCTTTTGGTTCTGCGACAACGTCGAGTGCATGTGTCATGTGTAGTTCCTTTCGTAATATTTTGGGTTAGCTGCGGATGGCTCTGAGAACGAGGATCCCGATCAGGAGCACCACAAAGACAAAGAACAGAATTTGTGCGATCCCCGCCGATGCGGAAGCGATGCCGCCAAAGCCAAATACAGCCGCGACAATCGCCACGATGAAGAAAATGAGTGCATAGTAGAGCATGCTAGTCTCCTGCTGTAGGTGGGTGCGCAGCGGTACAGCTGTGCGGTCTGCCTAAACAACGGAGAGAGAAAGCGGTTGGTTCCACGGATTTTTGATATTTGTGCCTGTTAGCGGATACACGCCGCCAGCCTTAGTTGCCTTGCATGCGGCCCGTGAGCGATGTGAGGATCATTTCCGAAGTGAACGGCTTTTGCACGAAATATGCGGGAAAATCCACGTCATAGGCGTCTCCGATAAACATCACTTCGCCACCTCGTGCCACAAGGTCACGCAGGAGGGGCAGTATGCCAGAAGCTGCCATATTACTGTTGAGCAGAACACAAACTGAAGAGACGGCGTCGGTGATATGCTGTTCCGCTTCTGCAAAATCGCGACAGATCATCAGGGCGGCATCTTTGAAAGCAGTTCCCAGAATCCCCGATAGATCAAGGCTGACGATTGGGTCAGGCTCGACGATCACAAAGCAGCGCGCAGTTTCGGCAGTGGTTTTCTTCATAGGACCACAATAGAGTGAGATATGCCTCTTGGCATTAATGTATGACATACGGCGGTGCATAAATTGGCAACGAAATGTGAAAACTGCGCGCTGCGGCGTCGCGATATCTTTGACGCGATGTCTGCGGATGAGGTTAAATTCATGCAGCGTTTCAAGGTGGGTGAGCTGGTGGTTGACGCGGGCACACCTATCTTGATGGAAGGGTCCAACAGCCCGCAGCTTTTCACCGCACTGCATGGGATGGGCCTACGATATAAACTCCTCGCCAATGGGAAACGTCAGGTGGTCAGCATGATCTTCCCTGGTGATTTCATCGGGCTGCAGGCGGGCATCATGGGCGAGATGGGCCATTCCGTCGAAGCGACAACAAAAATGACCCTATGCGTTTTCGACCGCACCGAATTTTGGTCGTTCTTCAAAGAACGCCCCGACCGCGCGTTCTCGCTTACATGGCTTGCGGCGGTTGAAGAGCATTTCATGGGCGATGCCTTGGCGTCAGTGGGGCAACGCACTGCGCTTGAGGCAATTGCATGGGCGCTGACGCGCATCTTTATCCGCGCAGATTACTTAGGCATGGTGAACAACGGTTCGATGAAAATGCCCTATATCCAGCAAGACCTTGCGGATGCTTTGGGACTGTCGTTGGTGCACACGAACAAAACGCTGTCGACGCTGCGAGCGCGCCAACTTGCGAATTGGTCGGATGGGACGCTGCGTATCTCAAACCTCGACAGTTTGGCCGAAGTGGCCATGATTGACGATCTGACGGCTGCGAAACGGCCGATCATGTAACAGGGCCGTGATTGAGCTAACGTCACATGGAACAACAGTGGGGCAGGGACGTTGAACAGCGAACCCTAGTTACAAACGAGGCCCCCGATGACACAGATCTCAACAATCAACCCAGCAACTGATGCCAAAATTGCAGACTATGACGTGATGACCCGCGACGCCGCTTTTGCAAAGGTGCAAAGCTGTCATGACGCGTTCACAGAGTGGCGTCAGAAGAACCATGCAGAGCGTGCTCCCTACCTGACTGCAATCGCTGAAAAACTACGTGAGAACTCAGATGCTTTGGCTGAGATGATGACCAAGGAGATGGGCAAACTGCTGCGCGATGGCAAAACAGAAGTCGAGCTATGCGCGCGGATTTTTGAATACACAGCCGAGAATGG
>JBALTK010000159.1:0-9275 GCA_036964385.1 Sulfitobacter sp.
TTATCGGTGTGGCCCCTGCAGGTGCTGAGATTTCCACCCGTCCCTTCCAGCTTGTGACAGGTCGTGTATGGCGTGGCACCGCGTTTGGCGGAGCAAAGGGGCGTACAGACGTGCCCAAGATCGTCGATTGGTACATGAGCGGCAAAATCGAGATCGACCCGATGATTACCCACAAACTGACGCTGGACCAGATCAACGAAGGTTTCGAGTTGATGCACCAAGGGAAATCCATTCGCGCTGTCGTCGAGTTTTAAATACCCAAGCCCGTTTTCGTCGGAACACTTCGACTGGAAACGGGCAGGCCACTATCGCCATCGGCTTTGAGATTGGAAAGGGCGGCCGACGCCGCTCTTTCAAGAACCCCAACCTGCACACGTTACCGACGAGCAAAGGTTCTTGCGTTTCGTAAAGTCATCTCACGAGCGTCCCGCTGCGCTGTTGTGACGACGCGTGTATCTGATAGACCAAGCTCATGGTTTTGCTGGGAGGTCTCATGTCTGAAACTGCTCTGATTACTGGTGCCTCATCACGAATGGCGGCCTCAAAGCGGGCCGTCACCGCGCTTGCTCCCGGATATGTCACAACCGCATTTGCCGACGTACTGATCTGCACGGTACTATTCTGGCGGTTGAAGGTGGTAAAATGCCCGCGTCGGTGGCGAAATGCGGATATGACGCTATGTCACGCAGTGAACTCATTGCAATCAACGAAAAGCCGCTGGCATTTATGCTGAATCGGCTGAGCCCGTTCTTGCCGCGCCGCGCCGTGCCGTGCTCAAGATGATCGAGCGCATGCAAAGAAAATGACGACCTTTTGAGAGGCAGATACGATGAAGCTGAATGTGAACGGAAAATCCCATGAGGTTGAAGTCGAGGATGACATGCCTCTACTTTGGGTATTGCGCGACGAGTTGGGTATCACGGGCGTAAAATACGGTTGTGGCATCGCACAATGTGGTGCCTGCACTGTGCATGTTGACGGTGTCGCAGTGCGCTCTTGCCAGCTTGCGGCGGGGGATTTGGACGGGGATATCACAACAATCGAAGGTCTTGGCTCTCCAGATGCGATGCACGCGGTGCAGCAGGCATGGGTCGAGCATCAAGTGGCACAATGTGGTTACTGCCAGTCTGGTCAGATCATGCAAGCTGCTAGCTTTCTTGATCTGAATGCTGAGCCAAGCGACGAGCAGATTGATGAAGCGATGAGTGGCAACTTGTGCCGCTGCGGAACCTATCCGCGCATCCGCGCGGCCATCAAAACCGCCGCCGTCAAGCTGCAAGGAGCCTGAGCATGGGTCGACTGAAAACTATCGCGCGCCGTTCATTCCTTGTCGGGTCTGCTGCCATTCTTGGTGGCGTTGCCTTTGGCACTTATCTGGTAAAACGCGATCCTGCCAATCCGCTGAGCGCGGATGCAACTGCAGGGGATGCCGTGTTCAACCCTTGGGTCAAAATCAATGCCGATGGCATTACGCTGGTCACGCCGCACACCGATTTAGGGCAGGGGGCAGCGTCCATGCAAGCGATGCTGATCGCCGAGGAATTGGATGTCGAACTGGACCAGATCACGACAACGCCGGGAGTGCCTGCTGGAGCCTACTACAACACTGCCCTCGCTGGTGAATCCGTGCCATTCCGCTCTAACGACGACAGCTTTGCCGCTGAAGCGATGCGCAGCACCATGGGTGCAGTAATGAAAGTGTTGGGCGCGCAGGTGACGGGTGGCTCTACGTCTGTGCCTGACAGCTTTGACAAATTGCGCATGGCGGGTGCCGTCGCGCGCGAGACGCTGAAAGCTGCGGCCGCCGCCGAAACTGGCTTTGACATTGCTGGACTCAAAACCGAAGCCGCGACAGTCATTCTGCCGGATGGGACGCGGATCGAATACACAAGCCTCGCTGCCCGTGCCGCCGAAATGGAGCCAGTGACGGGTTTCGAATTACGCGATCCATCGGAGTGGCGACTGATCGGCAAGCCGGTCGAGCGGATGGATGTGGTGGCCAAGTCCACCGGCACCCAGACCTATGGTATCGATCTTAAACTCGAGGGAATGGTACATGCCTCTGTGCGGATGAACCCGCGCAAGGGCGCCTTGATGGAAGGGTTCGATGCGACGGCGGCGCAGGGGATGCGCGGCGTGTCTCAGATCATCGGCTTGCCTTACGGTGTGGCCGTAATTGCCGACAATACATGGCGTGCGTTCCGTGCCTTGGATGAGATCGAATATGATTGGGCGCGTGCGCCTTACCCCGCCGAGCAGGACACGCATTGGGCCGAAGTCGCGGCGTCGTTCAAGCCTGAGCGGCTGGACAAAGAATGGCGTCATGACGGCGATGTGGATGCTGCTCTCGAAGGCGCTGCTGTCTTTGAGGCCGAATACCGTGCGCCCTATGTCGCGCACCAGCCGCTTGAGCCGCTCAGCGCGATGGCCTTGGTCACGGCTGATCGCGTGGATATATGGGTCGCGCACCAAATGCCCGGTTTTGCAGAACAGCGCATTGCAAAGCGTTTGGGCATGAAGACTGAACAGGTGTTTTTGCACAACCAATATGCGGGCGGCAGCTTTGGCCACCGTCTTGAGTTCGACAATGTTGATGTCGTTGTGGATGTGGCCCGCGAAGTTATGGGAGCGCCTGTTAAACTCACCTTCAGCCGTGAGGAAGATTTTGCACAGGATTACAATCGCCAGATTGGTATGGCACGCGGACGCGGTGCCCATGCAGATGGTAAGGTAACGGTCCTTGATCTCGACATCGCGACCGTCTCTTCGTCCCGCTCTCAGTCCTCCCGCCTCGCTGCGCCTATACCTGGTCCAGATGTGCAGCTTGCCGCGGGTGCGTGGAACATGCGCTATGCCGTGCCGGATTTGCGTGTGCGTGCTTATGCGGTGCCAGAACTTGCACCAACCTCCTCATGGCGCTCTGTCGGAGCGTCGACTGCGGGGTTCTTTGCCGAGAGCTTTCTGGACGAGTTGATCCATGCCGCAGGTGCCGACCCGATGGAGGAACGTCTGCGTCTGGTCAATGACCCTGATGCGCGTGCGGTTCTTGAGGCCGTGGCAGAGATGTCCAACTGGGGCAGTCCGCTGGAGCCACGTCAGGGGCGCGGTGTAGCGTTGGTTACATCGTTCGGTGTACCAACGGCTGAGGTTGTTCAGGTCACAGATACGGATGACGGGATCAAGATTGACCGTGTTTGGATTGCTGCCGAAGTGGGCCGTGTCGTTGACCCAGTCACATTCGAGAACGTCGTGGCAGGTGGCGTGATCTGGGGCTTGGGCCATGCTATGAACTCGGAGATCACCTATTCCGACGGCCGTGCGGAGCAAGATAACTTTCACCTCGCTGAAGGTATGCGGATGCATCAATGCCCTGTGATCGAAGTGCGCGGGCTTGAGAACAATCCAACCGTTCGGGGCGTAGGTGAGCCACCTGTGCCGCCCGCCGCACCCGCCTTGGCGAACGCGATCTTTGCCGCGACGGGCACGCGCCTGCGTGAGATGCCATTCTTTCACTCGGTTGATTTCGTGTGAAACGTCTCGCTCTCGCCCTCGCGATGATCCTGCCTGCAGGCGCGCAAGCGCAGGAGGGTGGTACCGCCGCGTGGGAGCGCATCTTTGCCGTGGCCTCGCATCCTCGTTGCACGAATTGCCATGTGGGAGAGAGCGGACGGCCCGCATGGGATGACCTTGGCTATGCCAAAGATCGCGAGCACGGCATGAACATCGTCGCTGGAGAGAGCCGTATCGGCGCGGAGAGCATTCCGTGCCGAGTGTGCCATATCAGTGCGGAGGGGGCCAACGATGTTCCCCATGCCGCACCTCAGATCGACGATGCGTGGCGCTTGCCGCCTGTCGAACTAGCGTGGCGTGGCAAGTCCAGTATCGAAGTCTGCCAGCAGTTGCGTGACCCCGAAATGAACGACGGTTTTGACATGGCAGAGCTGGTTGATCACGTGCGCACCAGCGCCTTTGTGAGCTATGGGTTCAAGCCCGGTGCAAGGCGCATCCCTGCGCCGGGCTCTTCCGAAGAGTTGGTACAGGATTTACAGGTCTGGGCGGCAGCTGGAACACCCTGCTTGGGCGACTAGAAACTCTGATTTAGCTCGTCAGCTGCCGGAATTTCGCGCTCGCGTTTGGCGATGTAGGCCTGCAACGCTTCATCTACCGAGACCTCTAGCTTCGGTTCCTGATATTCTGACAACAGTTTCTTAGCCTGCGCTAATGCACGCGCCGTTATCTCGACCGAGCCTTCCGCGACCCATTGCTCGACAGCGTTATTGTCAAACATCTCAGGCATGAAAAATGCGCTTTGGAAGTTGTCTTGCGTATGCTGGTGACCCAAGTAATGCCCACCAGGCCCAACGTCTGGCACTGCCGCTAAAGCCTCCTCGAAATCACCGAAATTCACGCCACCTGCCATACGGTGCGCCATCGCGCACTGCTCCGCATCCACGATGAACTTGGCGACAGAGCAATGCATGCCCGCTTCGTTCCAGCCGGCGGCATGCCAGATGTAATTCGCTCCTGCATGCATGACGGAGGACAATGTCGTTGCACTCTCGTACCCCGCTTGGGCGTCAAATGTCTTGGCTCCGCCTAAGCTGGCGGAGCTGCGCCACGGGACACCGTAATGCCGCGCCATTTGCCCGATCATAAAGTTCATCAAACTGATCTCTGGCGTTCCAGCCATAGGCGCGCCGGACTTCATGGAAACGGTGCTGAGGTAGTGACCATAGATCGCAGGCGTGCCACGGCGGATGACTTGGGTATAGGCGAGTGCGCTGAGTGCTTCGGCGTTTAGTTGGGCTACGGATGCCGCAACTGAAGCAGGCGTATTTGCCCCGCCCAGCACGAACGGAGAGCAGAGCACAGGCTGGTTGGCGCGGCTGAACGCGCGCATCGCACCCAGCATCGTCTCGTCCCAGACCAATGGCGAGTTGCCGTTGCAGTTGCCTGTTACTACCGCGTGATCTTTAATGAATTCCGCACCAAAAAGGATACGGCACATATCGATTACGTCCTCGGCATTTTTCGGGCTGGTGGTCATGCCCATGAAGGTTTTGTCGGAGTATTTCATTGACGAATAGGTGATGCGCAGATGCCGCTGGCTGATGGCATGGTCGTACGGTTCAACGATGTGGTGGGCGGAGCTGTGCATGGCGGGGAGCATGTGGCTCAGCTTGTGAAACATCGCCAAATCTTCGAGCATTGGATTTCGGCGCACATCTTCAAGGTCTCGCAGATATGGCGCACCCGTCATCGGTACAAAGAGTGCGCGGTTGCCGCCAAAGGGGATGTTCTTCTCAGGATCACGGGCATGATAGGTGAACTGCTCCGGGATCGTTTTAATCAAATTACGCACGAGGCCGCGGTCGAGGTATACACGCTCACCCACGACCTTAGCGCCAACACGCTTCCAGTCGGCAAGTGCGATCTCATCACGGAAAATCACACCAACGTTTTCTAGGATATCCATTGATGCAGCATCAATCTGCTCCACCTGATTTCCGCTCAAAATCTCGCAAGTAGGAATTTTGTTATGGATGCCGGATAGCATGGTGAAGTTTGGCGCGCTGCGCAGTGCACGGCGCGCGGCGCGCCCGCCACTACGGGTTCGGATGGGGGCGGTCATGGGCGATCCTCTCATGTCAGGTCGGAAGCCTAACATGATGCAAGCGGCGCCAACTTGTCCGCGCGCGCCGCTCCGCGCACTTCAAGTGCCGCGAATCTTCTTGACGGACAGCCTGCTTCTGTCTCTCCTCTGAGGTATGGAAATATTGCATATCACCCGCCCCGCGCCGCTCGTCGGTCTTGATGACATCCCGATGCCCTCTGATGATGCACCGCGTGCGCAGGCCTTGGTTGCGCGCTGCCCTTTGGCAAAGGTAACTCCATTGGAGAGTGCGGAGGCCATCGCTACGCACGCGGCTGTGCAGGACGTCTGGATCAAGGATGAGCGTGGTCGCATGGGGCTGGGGAGCTTCAAGGCGCTGGGCGCGGCATATGTAATAGCATTTGACGCTCAGTCGGGCGATGTGAGCGAGCGTACATATGTCACTGCCAGTGCCGGCAATCATGGTATGTCAGTGGCAGCTGGGGCCAAGGCGTTCGGTGCCGCCTCTGTCGTCTACATCGCGCAGACCGTACCAGAGAGTTTTGCTTCAAGGCTTGAAGAGCAAGGCGCGCGGGTCATCCGTGAGGGAGAAACCTACGAGGACAGCCTTAGAGCGGCGGAGAAGGCAGCAGTTGATAATAGCTGGGACTTACTCTCGGACGGATCATGGCACGGTTATACAGAGCGGCCGCACCGCTTGATGGAAGGCTATACTGTTCTGATGGCCGAGGCGATTGAGCAACTGCCCGAGATGCCAACACACATCTTTTTGCAAGCTGGCGTAGGCGGTCTTGCCTGTGCTTGCGCGGCCCTTGCGCGGCAGACTTGGGGCGACGGGCCGCGTATTGTAGTTGTGGAACCTGACGCAGCTGCCGCACTACACGGCTCGGTCGTGGCGGGGAAAGCTGTTGAAAGCAGTGGCCCCGTCTCGGACATGGGGCGACTTGATTGCAAGATGCCTTCGCTCATTGCGCTTAAAGGGTTGGCGCGGGACGCCGATGATTTTGCGCTGATTAGTGAGGCCGAGGGCCATGCAGGAGCGGGACTAGCGATGGTTGCGGGCTTTGGATCGTCACCCTCGGGCGCTGCGGGCATTGCCGCATTGATCGCGCTGGATGAAGAACAGCGCGATGCGCTTGGCATTACGGCACAGTCGCGGGTGCTGTGCGTGTTAAGCGAAGGCCCTGCCTGATGCAGCGCGGTTTTGCGCAAGCAGAGTTCGAAAACCGCACCCGCCGTGCACAAGAGATGATGCATGCGGCTGACCTTGATGCGCTGGTCCTCACCACCGAAGCGGACGTGCGTTACTTCAGCGGATACCTCACACGTTTTTGGGAAAGCCCCTCACGCCCGTGGTTTTTAGTGGTGCCAGCCGAGGGGAAGCCGATTGCGGTGATCCCGTCGATTGGTGCAGCCCTCATGGGGCAGACGTGGATTGACGACATCCGTACATGGCGCGCACCTGACGTGACAGATGACGGTGTAAGCTTGCTCACAGATACGCTGAACAGTGTTGCAAAGCACTCCATCGGCACGCCGATGGGACCAGAGAGCCACCTGCGCATGCCGTTGTCTGACTGGACGCGGGTACAGGCGGGGCTAAATGCATCCGTGCGGGATGATGCGGGGATCGTGGCGCAGCTGCGGGCAGTGAAGTCAGTGGCGGAAATCTCAAAAATTGAGCATGCCTGTGCCATTGCAGGTCGAGCATTTGCTCGTGTTCCAGAAATCGCAGGGCAGGGCGTGCCGTTGTCGCGTGTGTTTCGTGACTTTCAGCGGTTGTGTCTGGAGGAGGGGGCCGATTGGGTGCCTTATCTCGCAGGGGCATCGGCGAAAAGTGGATATGGTGACGTCATTTCTCCTGCAAGTGATGCACCGCTTGAAGCTGGTGATGTGTTGATGCTGGATACAGGCCTTGTTTGGGATGGGTACTTTTGTGATTTTGACCGGAATTTCAGTGTTGGGGAACCAAGCGAGCAAACAGGAACTGCTTATGCCCGCCTGATTGGTGCAGTGGATGATGCAGTAGATATCGTGCGCACAGGAACAACGGCGGCGCAGCTCTTTCATGCGATGGACGCGATCGTGACGGGCGGTGCAGGCGGCTCTGATGCGGGGCGGCTGGGCCATGGCTTGGGGATGCAGCTGACCGAGGGGCTTTCGCTTATTCCTGACGATCATACT
This sequence comes from Sulfitobacter sp., assembly GCA_036964385.1. Lineage (GTDB taxonomy): Bacteria > Pseudomonadota > Alphaproteobacteria > Rhodobacterales > Rhodobacteraceae > Sulfitobacter. Next base: position 7,799 of record JBALTK010000159.1, read on the forward strand.
GTCTTGGAGGAGGGGATGGTGATCACGCTCGAGCCGGGGGTCGAGGTCGGGGCGGGCAAGATATTGGTCCATGAGGAAGATATCGTCATCACGGACGGTGCGCCGCGATTCCTGTCCCCGCGCGCAGGGCGCGACATGGTGCAGCTGTGACACGCTATGACTACACTCGGGCGGACGACGGACCTGCACCGCTCGGCATGATCGTTTTGCAAACCGATGAGACCATTGAGGGGGATTTGCGTCGGATGCTGCCCGACCAAGTGCCACTATATGTAAGCCGCGTACCAAGTGCGCCCGAGGTTACGCCTGAGAGCTTGCGCGCCATGTCTACGCATCTGACAGGTGCTGCGGAGCTTCTCCCTCAAGCACTGCCTTATGCCGCTGTGGGATATGGCTGCACCTCTGCCTCCGCGCAGATTGGATCGGATCAGGTGGCAAAGCTGATTGGTGAAGGAACCAAAACAGGGCATGTGGCAGATCCGTTGAGCGCGTTGATTGCAGCGTGCCGCGTGATGAACATCACAAAGCTGGCATTCCTGTCGCCCTATACGGCGGATGTATCGGACCGTCTGCGCGGCGCTCTTGAGCATGCTGGTATCGCTACACCGGTGTTTGGAAGCTTTGAAGAAGCAAATGAAGCCAGCGTCGTGCGGATCGCTCCGCATTCGATCCTTAATGCGGCTTCTGACCTGATCGCGCAGGGCGGTACGCAGGCAGTATTTTTATCCTGTACGAATTTGCGCACCTTAGACGTCATCGAGAAAATCGAGGCAAATACAGGATTGCCTTGTCTGTCGAGCAATCAGGTATTGGGCTGGCAGTTGGGACGGCAAATCGACTTTACCACGCATGTCCCTGGGATGCTGGGGCGCAGGGCGGGTTAGGGAATTCATTATCCGCGCGAAGAGATGATAAATCCGCATTACGCCATCTTGACGCTATCGCGTTGATAGAATACCCAAAGCAAGCGCGCGGGCGTTGTGTAATGGTTAAGACCTCAGTTTTCCAAACTGAAGATGAGGGTTCGATTCCCTCCGCCCGCTCCATTTTTTCCTTTGATATCTGCTCTGCGACAGCGCAACGCTTGACCCTGCCTGATCAGCGCGCCACTAAGCGCTGCAGGATTTGTTAAAGGACAGCGCATGTCGGATACTCCAACCACCCCTCCCTCAGCCACGGAAGAGCGCGCACGCTCGCGCAAGATTAGCGCTTTGGGTGCATTGCTCCCGTTTCTGCGGCCTTACCGCCTGCTTATGGTGGGTGCGTTGGCTGCCTTGGTGGCGACGGCTATGATCTCACTCGCATTGCCGCTGGCGGTGCGCCGTGTCGTGGACACATTCAATGTCGGTGAAGAGGCGTTGTTGGATCAGTATTTCCTAGCCGCGTTGGGAATTGCTGGCTTGTTGGCTGTAGGGTCCGCGCTGCGCTACGCGCTGGTGACGCGGTTAGGCGAACGTGTTGTGGCTGATATTCGCAA
>JBALTK010000160.1:0-9242 GCA_036964385.1 Sulfitobacter sp.
CTTGACAAGAACCACATCACCCGAGACCACGACAATCTGATCTTCAACCGCGTTGTCGGTCAGATCTTGGTCGGTCTTTGTGCCGCCGTTCAGGCTGGTCGCGACGGTGATGGTGCCCGCCTCGGTCATGCCCGGAACTTCGCTGGTCTGAACGCGGTAGATCAGGTTCACCGTCTCACCAACTGCAATCCCACCGGGAATGTCGTTGATGTTGTCGATGATCGGATCGGTGGCATCCAACTCGCCATTGCCGTTCGCATCGTAGTAGATCGCACCAGAGAATTCGGACAGGCCGGCCTCGGTGATCGCGCCTTCGGTGATCGCGACGTTACCATCGTTGGTCAGCGTGTGGAGGATGTCCACAACACCGCCCGGTGCGGCTTGTGCGGTCTGATCGGCAGTGATCGACAGGTCGATGATCTCGTTCACGGTGACCGCGTCGATAATCGAGTCTCCCTGGCCGCTGATCGGCGAGGTCAGAACCACTTCGAACGGGGTTGTCGCGGGGGCCGCGTCATCCGCCGGAGTGATCACTACGGTGATCGTTTCGGTCGCACCGGCCGGGATCGTACCAGTATTGGTCACGATCGTGCCATCCGCAAGCTGGAATTCAACCGTCCAGCCATCGGGCAGCGGGTTCGCCAATTCCAGATTGTAGTTGTCCGAGGTTGGACCCTGGTTTTCAATGGTCATCGGGAACGAAACGGGCTCGCCCGGATCGGTCGCCGTTGTCACCCACGCGCTGCCGCCATTGTCGGGGTTCGGGCCATCGCCTTCGGAACCAGCAACGGCGTTTTCGAGATCAACGGCTGCGCCAAGAACGGCACCGTTGAATTCGGCAGTCGACGTGTTGACCTGACCGCTTTCCGAGGATGTGGCCGACACAGTTGCGGTGTAGTTGGTCGCGCCAGCGGCGGTCGGAGTCACATCTGACGGCAACGTTGCGATCACGAACACCTTGGTGCCGTCGCCTGCCGCAAGCGGGATTTCCCCGATGATCGGCGTGGCACCATCTGCGCCCACAATGCTGAATGTGGTGCCAGGCGGGAAATCACCGTTGGCTACGTTCAGCGTATAGGCATCCGACTGGTTGGAAGCGTTACCAATCACGAATTCAAAGGCAATTTTGCCACCCTGCGACACGTCTGTCGACTCCAGCACCACGTCATTGGCACCGTTATCATCTGTCGAAGACCGCAGAACTGTTGCATCCGACTGGGTAAAGCTGTCGTCGATCACATGGGCGAACTGCTCGTCAATGATAATCGATGCCGTGTTGGACGGCGGCAACGTGCCGGTCGAGTCGGACTGCTGTGCGACGTTCTCGATGATGCCGGCAACGGCGTCGGGACCGACCACCACATCAAAGGTCACGGCACCGGTACGGCCCGGATCGACGTTGGAAATCAGGAAACCGACCTCGTTTGACACAGTGTCCGCCTGCCATTCAATGGTTTCGCCCACGCCGTTGGTGGCATCGATGGCTCCGCCGTTGGTTTCATCAAGACCGCCTGCAACCGTGACGTCTGTCCACTGTGCGGACGCCGCTACATAGGGCAGGTCCGTGTCCAAAGCGTCGGTAACGATATAACCGGTGGACGGGGCCAGACCGGTGTTGGTGTAGGTCAGTGTCACGCTGACAGTATCGCCTGCGTCGACGATATTGGGATCGCCCGCGCTCTTGTCGACAACCATCGATTTGACCAGTTCCATGATCGCGCCGGTCGATACCGTCATCGTGTCGGTATTGATCGCAGCAATGTTTCCGTCCAGCTGGCTGGTAGCGGTCACAGTGACCGCCTCAGAGTCACCACCCGCAGCGGTCGACGGAGCGGTTGCAACGATGACGATGCCAAAAGTCTCGCCAGGAGCGAGGGTAGGTGTCTCGGTGATCGGCGTTGCGTTGTCAGCGACACCATCCATGTTGGCGTCGGCGTAAATCACAACGCTGTTGAAGTCGAAATCGCCTGCGCCTTCGATGGCAGTCAGGGTATAGGTGTCCGGACCGTTACCATCGTTGGTGATGATGTGCGGCAGGAATGCCTTGCCGCCGGGTGCGATTTCTTCGGTATTATCAGACGTTAGTGTCAGACCGGCAACTTGCTGGACGACAGTTTCTACTTTGTTCGAAGTGACGGTGATCGTGTCGCCGGCCGCGTTGGTGTAGGTCGCGGTTGCTTGGTTGCCGATTACAGAACCGGCTTCCGGCCCTGCGGCCATCGCCGATGCACCAACGAGCGAGGCAATTGCGATCGCGCTGGTCGTCACCCAAAAAGAGTGTTGATGTTTCACGAGGGTCTCCATTTCAGTTGGGTTTGGGGATCATACGGCCCAGGATTTGGGGGACTGCACCTGGGCCCGATACTTAGTTGACGACAACGCGATAGGAGTTGAGAGCCGCCTCACCGCTCGAAAGAGCGGCGTCGAGATTCCAACGCACGGCCTCGATGGCCTCCGCTGGAAGGGGTTCGCGCCGCTTCGCGCCTGTGGCGTCGATCACGGTGCGGAACGCGGGAAGGGCAGACCATTCGAGACCGGGAATTTCCGGTTCCATCTCGGCCTGCACCTCGAAATTCGCGGGCAGCGAAGAAGTCTCGTTACCCGGGACATAAGTGACACCAGCGGGCACTGGCACAGCAACGGCCAGCCCAAGCAAGTCAGCGTCCATGCCGTTGTGGTGTGTGATTGCGTATTCGATCATCTCGCCCGGGCGTACGGTGTCGCGCTCGACAAGAGATTCAGTTCCGTCTTCGGTCATCTCCACGACCTTGAAGGACATCTCGCTGGACAGTCCTTGAGCTTGTGCCTGGACGGTGAACGCAAAGAGCGAAACAGCCGAGACCAGAGAAAAAAGCGGCATCATAGGTATGCGTGTCATTACAGTTCCTTTCGCGGCTGCGTGGTGGTGGCAGCAAAGTTCAAACCGCGACGCTTTCCGTGGTGATAGGTCACCGCCGCCCCACTTTAATGACAGGTCGGGGCGGTTTCGGGCATTCGTGTAGAAGAATAGTCGGACGCTCAAATGGGCCGATTTTAGACAGTCGCATATCCTTTCGAGGATATGCCTTACTCCGACTGGTTGGATAATCCACCTTTGGAGAGGGGAAGAAATACAAACAGTTCCCAAGTCCCGTCTAACCGACACAAACTGGATTCGGATGATTTCGAATCCAATTCGGATCATCCAGCCCTTGAGGACTATGCCTTACTGCTTTTTAATAGGGGTATGTCTGGATGGTTAAGGTAAAATACCGGCTTTTTTTTGCACAAACCCGACCTGGACTGAACGACCGAAAATAAGAAAATAAAACCCTTCAAATCTATTTGGAGGACTTCTTTGTTTCTCTGAAACATAGTCTTATATTTAGCCGAAGGTGAATTGATCGTTCCTGGATCTTGGCTCCTCCACGTGAGTGGTAATAGAAAACAACCCCAGCAATTAAACGAGTGGCACTGAAAAAGAATACGCGCAAAAAAATTGCCTCCGAAGAGGCAATTCTTTGAGAGAGAGGGAGGTAAGTTTTGGAGAGATATCTTAAGGTAATTAGTACAAAAGAAATACGAGTAGAACCTGAAACAGTATGGCTGCTAAAATTCGCACCATCAAGGATCCAGACTGCGATCCCAAAACCGGAGCACATTGCCAAAGTACGTTTTCACGACAGGCTTTTGCTTCTTGTGCTGCGCGCTTCATTTCCGCCTCGCATTTCCATTTGGTAAAAGCCGATTGGGCCACCAAATCGATATCGTCAAACCGTCTGACTTTGCGCGGCCGCACCATCTGGCGCTTCGCGCGCACAGGATAATCCGACATCCGCACCATGGAATGGCGGACCGCATGGGCGTTATCTTGCATGGCCTGTCCAATCAAAGCTTATTCTACGTTGCCGAGGCTTGCACGAATGGCCTGCACGCGATCGTGTGAAAGACGTGTGCGAGGCTGCGTCGGGTTCTGGTAAAGCGTCGCCAGAACGATGATCCGGTTTCCGCGGGCGGTAAGAGCAAGTGAGGACATTGTGGTTTCTTTCTCTTTTTCTGTTGTTCTCACAGTATCCCGCACCACCAAGCCAAACCACGTTCGGAAAGTCTAAGCGGATGTCCAATCGGATAGTGCAACGAACTGGACGGCTTGCAGCCAAGTCCATCCGTTGCACCCGCGTCTCAAAGGATGCTCATGTCACCAGATCAGCAATTCGGATCGCCTGTCGAACCCGCAGATGACCGAGTCGCAACGCAGATCGATTCCCCAAGCTGGAAACGTCTGTTGCAAAAATCCAGCCGAAATTCATGTTGTGACACCAGTGATGTCGCTGGCCCGTATGAGCAAGCCGACATCGCCTACCGACAGGACCTCGAACTGGACGGCCTGCAGCGCGCAGCATTGTCTCGTAAGGTTGGTTTGCCCACGGGATGGGCTGGGAGGCCGCGCCGGGGGGCAAGCGTGCCGGCCATCAGACCTACAGCGGTGAGGAGGATCAAGAGACTCGCCAGTGGCGCGTTTCAGCCCTGAACGGGCGGAGCCGTAGGCTGTTCGGTATGGCCGTGCGGCAAACCACAGGCTTTGCCCAAAGCCTCTGGCGGCCAGTCGGTCTTGACTGGTCCGTACCCGACTTCAGCACCCTGTCTCGCAGCCAGAAGACCCTCGCCGTGAACATCCCGAATTGCCGTTCCGAACGGCTACACCGCTCTCGACACCCCCGCCATACAAGCCGTGGGATCTGTCCGTCCGGCGAAAGGCGACCCTCGGTCACCAGCCGTTTTGTGCAACAGAGCCGGTCCTGAAGCCTTCTCGGGCATTTGCGATGCCCTGCCAGGCAACGGGGCAGTGGATGTTGACATGAATGAGAGGGGCTATCGCGGTACATCCGTCGTCAGCCCGCCAGGCAGAAACGTCCCGCCACGGCAGCCAGCCACGGCCAGTGCTATCGCCAGGAACGATGCCCTGCGAGCGTAAAAATATCTAGGTCGGGCACTTTGGCGCAATTGGAACGGATACCACCGCCGGAGCCGCGTTAAGACAAAGATGCATTGCGTGAAACTGCCGGGCCTGCGGCTGATAGTAGGAGCCTTTGACCGACCGGTCGCCGAGGTTCAGGTCCGCATCGCCGTCCTGAACAGTTAAATCACCCTTGGCATCCCTGTTACAAAAGCCTTGGGATCAGTCCTCCCGGGGAAAGGGGAGCCACGTCCGTCTGCTGATTTCTGCTCCGATTTCGCCACCCAGCGCCGTTATCAAACGCCGAGAAATGCCGAGCCCCAGACCCGTCCCGCCGTTGTTTCTTGAGTAGGAGCTGTCGATTGTGACAAAATCGCCAAAAATCCGGTTCATGTTTTCTTCGGAAATTCCAATGCCGCTGTCGGTTACCCGCAGCTCCACATCGCCCAGACCACCATGGCATTCCGCCTCTATGGTTATATTGCCATTGCGGGTGAATTTGATCGCATTGATCAGAAGGTTCGTCACGATCTGACAAACGCGGGTCGGATCAGAATAGACATCGTGCAGGCACGCATCGAGCAAGGAAAGCTCGATTGTATTACCGTGATCCTTCGCATGCAGCGGTTGGGCATCAATCGTTTTTTGCAGAGCGGCGCCAAGGTCAAAGCGCTCCATGCTCATGCTCATTTTATCGGCATCAAGACGAGAGATGTCGAGAACATCGTTGATATGCCCCAGAAGGAGGTTGCCGGAATTCCGAATGACGCGCAGATACCGCTGATGATTTCGATCCAGCATGTTGGCCTTGGACTTTTCACCTGCAATCGCCTCATCGCGGGCAGACAGGAGCTTTTTTTGGCTGCCACACGGTCGGGAATATCGCGGATGAAACCGACGTAAATGACTCCTTCGGGACGGGTCGCAGCAGCGATGGAAAGGTCGATCGGGAACTGCTCTCCGTTCTTCCGTTTGCCCTCCAACTGCACGATACCCTTGTTAACGACCCTCGCGGGGGCGCCACTTCGGAATACGAATACCCGAAAGTTCTTTCGGTTGCGCCGTTGTATTCCAGCACTTTGCCATCTTCATTAATCACGATGACCGCGTCGAGCGATGTGGAGATTACTATTTCAAGTCGTTCCCGACTCTCGCGGGAGTGGCGCGGGTTTTCCTTGCTTTTATGCACCGAACGAGTGACCGCGTAGACCAGCAAAATTTGGGTCAAAACCAGTGCACTCGTTAGCAGTGCGACGTAGATCAAGGTCCGTGCGACGCTATCTCGCCTATTATCACTAACCTTGGAGAAAAAGTAATGCCCTGCAGCGCAGCATCACATACACGCAAGCGTGCGTCGGAGAAATCCGTTGATAGCTTGGGCAGGGCGGCCAGCAGAGCGGCAGCGTCACCGTCGATGATCCGCACGGTGTCATCGAGGAACTTGATCAGGTAATTGATATCGGCTGAAATGGTTGGGACCGAACGCAGTTGCGTGAAAATCGGACTTTCCCTGAGCGTATGAATTCGGCTGTAAAAGATATCGAATCTTTGCCGAACGTCGGTCAGATCAGGATTGTCCGACCTTTGTGCATCCGCGATGGAGTTACCCAGCACCAGCAGTTCCACTTCGGTCTGCGACAGAACCAATTGAACATTGTCAGATGACGCGGTGGCCAGTTCAGCCAGCTGCTACCTGATGGTGATCGAAAGAAGTGCGATTGCCGTTATGAAAATAATCGTGACGAGGTCTATAAGGCCTCGTCTCATATACTTGTTCGTTTTGAGTTTCAATGCGAACCCTTCCGCTGAAAATTTGGCTCAGATCAATAGAGGATCAGGGCTGAATTTCAATTCGATTAAGTTGCCAAACGCTGCGCGAGTAATAGACTTCCGATTGAAAGCCCTATTTATATGATAGGGGTAAACGATCCATAGCGTACCGTTTCCCGCACGGAAATTTTATCACCGTTGCGCTCGAAAGCTATAAGGGCACCATTTTTCACGGCGTCTGTCACCGGGATCTCAACGGAGTAATCGTTGATCGCGGTGGCGCGGATGGTTCCGTTTTCGACGCCCAGAGCCTGCATCAGAGTCATTAGCGTGGTGCCTTTGAAGGTCTGAGGGCCGTCAGTCCAGATCGTCGTCGTCTCGAATTCATTCGTGCCAATCGCTTTCAGCATCGCCATGTCAAATACTGCAGCATCACCATCATTGGTTAACGCAAGATCGCCCGATACTATAAGGACTACCTCTCCTTCGGCTGCGGGCAGATTGGTGGCATGAGCGGCGGCAGCGCACAAGACAATGGCGACTGTCGCAAGGGCTTTGACGCCAATGTTCAAAACAAACAAAATGGTGCTCCTGATTAACTGGGCGGTGTGCCGACCTGTGCAAGGTGACACTCCTTTTTTGATAGGTCACACGGGCAAAGGGGTGTTCATGCTATCCTTTCGTATATTTTCTGTAGTCAGGTGGGCGTGGAGAGGATGCTTTTGCGTGGATGTTGTTAGCCAGATATACCGATATGTTGCTGAGTGAGAGATGCGATATACTTTGGATGGTCAAAATTTGCCCGAATGATCTGGCAATGACCCTTTCGGAAGTAGGTTAGCGTTAAAATAAGTAGAAAACTGGATTTCGAGGAAATAACTATGCGCATTTTGGTAGCGGACGACCACGTGTTGGTACGTGATACTATAGCAGCTTTTTTGAGTGGTGAGGATGTCGACGAGGTAAAGACCGGCGCGACCCTGGACGAAGCGATCGACATGGTTAAAGACACCGGCACCTTTGACCTAGTTCTACTGGACTATTCGATGCCCGGAATGAATGGCCTGGACGGACTGAGCAAGATGCTGGTCGCCAACGAAAAGCGTCCGGTCGCAATTTTGTCAGGTACCGCGCCCCGCGAAGTCGCCGAAGCCGCACTGCAGGCCGGCGCACAGGGTTTCCTGCCAAAGACACTTGCAGCCAAGTCCTTGCTGACCGCTGCGCGGTTCATGGCCGAAGGCGAAATTTACGCACCGTTCGGGTTTCTTCGGCAGACCGACGATGATTCGGCCGGACCGTTGACCAAACGCGAACTGCAAGTGGTTCGAGGCATTTCCCAGGGGAATTCCAATAAGGAAATCGCCCGTGAAATGGAACTGCAAGAAGTCACCGTCAAGCTGCATGTCAAGACGCTTAGCCGCAAATTGAATGCCCGAAACCGGACCCACGCCGCGATGATTTCCCGGGACCGTTACCTGATCTGAGGCGCGGGCGCGTGGCACCCTGGCGAACCAAACCTAACCCCAACCCGAGTCATTTTTCATGAAACCTGCCACACCATCACGATACGGGGGATTGCATTACCAAATTTGAGAATTCTGAATATTTTGGATCAGATGGCCCCCTTTACCTTTGCTAGAGGCAAATAAATTCAGTTGCCTAGCGACGACATCATGGGTCGCAACTTCGATCGCCCTAAGGCGCTTTTCTTGACTGTCTTCACTCAATGCCATCCGATAAAGCTCTAGGGAGTAAGTTGAGCACCATCAATAGACACTATTTTCATGATCGCTCCAGAAAGACCTTTGCACTTACGACAAAATGAGACCACTGCGCCATCAAGGCCCGCCTTTTCTCAAGCAAATCAGACCGTGCATAGGCCCTCTCAACCTTTGAGCCAACCTTGTGGGACAGGCTCCGTTCAGCAACCTCCCAATGCCCATTTCCAGTCTCGGACACCCAATCCCTGAACGTCGATCGAAAGCCGTGTACGGTGACGCCTTCGACCCCCATACGGCGCAGCAACATCAGCATCGCCATATTTGATAAGGGATGATTGCGCTTTTGCCCTTCAAACACAAAATCTGATTTCAGCGTTTTCAAAGGTTCGATGATCTCAAGCATTTGAGCAGTCAGAGGGACGCGGTGTTCTTCGTATCCTTTTATGCGCTCCGCAGGGCAGGTCCAAATGCCAGTATCAAAGTCGAGTTCTTCCCACCGCATCTTCAAGACCTCGGCGGTGCGCGACCCTGTAAGGCAGGTAAACCGCAACGCGTTTGCCGCCATAGCGTTACGGCTTACAAGATCCGAATAAAAGGCGGGCACATCTTGCCACATCATCGCTTTGTGATGCTTTACCTTTATCTTCACCCTTGGCAGGACCTGCGCCTCTTTAACCAAGGTTACAGGGTTTCCCCCCGACCGAAACCCTTTCGAGCGCGTCACGTCCAGCACGACCTTCATGCGTTGTGCCAAGCGCTTCGCGGTTTCATGCTTTTCCGTCCAGATCGGCGCAAGGCACATCATCACTTCAGCC
>JBALTK010000161.1:0-9198 GCA_036964385.1 Sulfitobacter sp.
GCCGTAAAGAACGCACATCTCTGATCGCGCAAACCAAATCCGCATGGGCACAAGAGTTGACCTCCATGACCGATGAGGCCGACGATCCGGGCACAGACTGGAACGTACGCGCACGCGCGGCCAAGCCCGACTGGATGAGCCCTCGTATGGCATGGCGCGCGATCCAATCCGCCCTGCCAGTTGAGGCCATCATCTCGTCCGACATCGGCAACAACTGCGCCATCGGCAACGCCTACCCATCTTTCAACGAAGGCCGGAAATACCTTGCGCCCGGTCTGTTCGGCCCCTGTGGTTACGGCCTGCCCGCAATCGTTGGTGCGAAGATCGGCCAGCCAGACGTGCCTGTCGTAGGTTTCGCAGGTGACGGCGCATTCGGCATTGCAGTCAACGAACTCACCGCAATTGGTCGCGGCGATTGGCCTCCAGTGACGCAAATCGTATTTCGCAACTACCAGTGGGGCGCAGAAAAGCGGAACAGCACGCTCTGGTTCGACGACAACTTCGTCGGCACCGAGCTGGACGAGCAGGTTTCCTACGCTGGCATCGCAAAAGCATGCGGCCTTGAAGGCGTCGTCGCCCGTACACAAGACGAATTGACGGCAGCACTTGCCAAAGCGCTCGATGACCAGATGAACCACGGTAAAACCACGCTGATCGAAGCGATGATCAACCAAGAATTGGGCGACCCCTTCCGCCGTGACGCGATGAAGCAGCCAGTTCAGGTTGCAGGCATCGACGCTGCCGACATGCGTGACCAAGCGGTCTGAGCGCTTGACCCTAAAACCCATCTTGGTGATGAACGCAGGTTCATCATCAATCAAGACAGCGCTCTTTGACGGGGCGCTGTCCGAAACTCTGAGGATCGAGGCGACAGGCATCGGCGGCGCAGGCGCGCTAAAAGTCGCGGGCACCTCGCAGAGCGTTGATCTGCCCGACAACGCAAGCGCCCTTGCGGCGATCATCGAAGCACTGGAACAGCAAGGCATCGCCCTGACCGATCTGCGCTGTGTGGCGCACCGCGTGGTGCATGGTGGCACCGACCTGACGACCGCCCAACTGGTCACGCCACAAATCCGCCAACAGATCGTTGACTGCATCCCGCTGGCCCCTTTGCACAACCCCCATCACCTTGCCGCTATTGACGCGGTTCAAAAGGTGGCGCCCGATTTGCCACAATGCGCGAGCTTTGACACCGCTTTTCATGCCACGATCCCGACCGTTGCGCACCGTTTTGCTCTACCAAACCAGCCTGATCTGACGGGACTGCGCCGCTACGGATTTCACGGCACCAGCTATGCTGCCCTGACCCGCAAATTGCCAGAACACAGTGGCACCCTGCCCCGCCGTTTACTTGCCCTGCATCTCGGCAATGGCGCCTCGCTTTGCGCAATCAAGGACGGTCAATCCATCGCGACTACCATGGGCTATTCTCCACTCGGCGGTCTGACCATGGGCACCCGCGCGGGGGAGATTGACGCTGGCGCGGTGTTGGCGTTGGTGCGGATGCGCGGGCTGGAAGAAGCCGATCATCTACTGCATCACCAATCTGGCCTTTTGGGCCTGTCCGGCCTCAGCGCTGACATGCGTACATTGGAGAGCAGCGAAACCCCAGAAGCCCGATTTGCCATAGAGCATTTTTGCTATTGGATTACCCGTCAGGCAGGCTCCATGATTGCGGCACTCGGCGGACTGGACGCCATCGCCTTTACGGGCGGCATCGGAGAAAACTCGCACCTCGTGCAGAGCACTGTCCTTGAGAATTTGCGATGGATGGGTGACGTTCCTTCCTACATCGTTCCAGCCGAAGAAGAACTCCATATTGCTCGCGAGGCCCACGGCCTGCTCGACCAGACATAATGCAGCGCACCACCTGAGAGGATCACCATGACCCATAAACAGCCCGTGCTGGACTTAAGCCCAAAAGTCTCTGACGAGATCCGCAAAACCACTTGTTACATGTGCGCCTGCCGCTGTGGCATCAATGTGCACATGAAGAAAGACCCGCTCGGCGATCTGAAAGTCGCCTATATCGAGGGCAATCGCGATCACCCCGTGAACAAGGGCGTGCTTTGCGCCAAAGGCTCCGCTGGCATCATGCAGCACAACGCGCCATCGCGGCTGCGCTCCCCTATGAAACGCGTGGGCGAACGTGGCGAGGGTAAGTTCGAGGATATCAGCTGGGAAGAAGCATACACCATCGCCGAAAGCTGGCTCCGCCCGATCCGTGAGACGAATCCAGAAAAGCTGGCCTTCTTCACAGGCCGCGATCAGTCCCAATCCTTTACCTCCATGTTCGCCCAAAGCTTTGGCACCCCAAACTATGCCGCTCACGGCGGCTTCTGTTCCGTCAACATGGCCGCGGCTGGCATCTACACTATGGGCGGCGCGTTCTGGGAATTTGGTCAACCCGATTGGGATCATACCAAGCTGTTCATGCTGTTCGGCGTCGCCGAAGACCACGATTCAAACCCCATCAAAATGGGCATCGGCAAGATCAAGAAACGCGGCGCGCGCATCATCGGTGTTAACCCGATCCGCACAGGCTATAACGCTGTGGCCGATGATTGGGTCGGCATCACACCCGGGACCGACGGCCTGTTTATCCTGTCGATGATCCACTGCCTTATGAAAGCGGGCAAAATAGACCTGCACTACCTCGCGCAATACACAGACGCCGCCGTGCTCATCAACGGCGATGAGAAGTCCCCAGAGTTCGGCCTGAAACTGCGCGACGACAACGGCAAAGAGCTGGTGATCGACCGCAACACGGGCAAGCTCACCCCCTATGATCAAAAAGGCGTAAAGCCTGATCTCGCCGCCACCCACCGCGCCAAAGGCGTCACGCACCGCCCTGTCTTTCACCAAATGGCAGACATGTATTTGGACGAACAATACGCCCCTGAGGCCGTAGCCGAGCGCTGCGGTATCTCAGCCAAACGCATCCGCACACTTGCCGCCGAACTGGCGCGCGTCGCCTTCGACGAGGCGTTCGAATTGGCACATGAATGGACCGATTTCCGCGGCGAGCATCACAAGACGATGACAGGCCGTCCCGTGTCTTTCCACGCCATGCGCGGTATCTCTGCCCACGCCAACGGCTTCCAAACCTGCCGCGCGCTGCACACGCTGCAAATTATCCTCGGCACCGTCGAAGTCCCGGGTGGTTTTCGCTTCAAACCACCCTACCCCAAGCCCGCGACAGCCCACCCCAAGCCGCACTGCAAAGTCACGCCAAACGCACCGCTCGACGGCCCACACCTCGGCTTCGTGCACGGCCCCGATGATCTAGCGCTCAAAGAAGACGGCGGCCCCGCCCGCATCGATAAAGCCTTCACATGGGAAAACCCCATGTCGTCGCACGGCCTCATGCATATGGTGATCTCCAACGCCTACGCGGGTGACCCCTACAAAATCGACACGCTGTTTATGTACATGGCAAACATGTCGTGGAACTCCTCCATGAACACCACAGGCGTGCAGGACATGCTGACGGACAAGGACGAGAGCGGCGAATACGTCATCCCGCGCATTATCTATTCTGATGCCTATAGCTCCGAAATGGTCGCCTACGCCGACCTTATCTTGCCTGACACAACCTACCTTGAACGCCACGACTGCATCTCCCTGCTCGACCGACCGATCTGCGAGGCGGACGCTGTGGCCGACGCTATCCGTTGGCCCGTGGTAGAGCCTGACCGCAACGTAAAAGGCTTCCAATCCGCCCTTTGCGATCTGGGCGCGCGCCTCGGCCTGCCCGCCTTTACGAATGAGGACGGCTCACAGAAATATGCAGATTACGCCGACTACATCGTCAACCATGAACGCCGCCCCGGTGTGGGTCCGCTTGCTGGCTGGCGCGTCGGCCCGAATGGTCTGCAAGGTGGACGCGGTGACGTAAATGAAAACCAGCTTGAGAATTACATCGAAAACGGCGGCTTCTTCGTTGAACACATCCCCGACGGTGCCAACTATTACAAACCGTGGAACGCCGACTATCAGGACTGGGCGGTCAAGATGGGCCTTTACGACAGCCCGCAACCCTACCTGTTTAGTCTCTACTCCGAACCTATGCGTAAATTCCAACTCGCCGCCGAAGGCCACGGCGAGCGCCAGCCGCCAGACCACCTGCGCGCCCGCATCAAAGAGAAGATGTCGCCCCTACCGATCTGGTACGAGACTGACCAGCAAGGCAACGAAGGCTTCACCATAACTGCCCTGACCCAACGCCCGATGGCGATGTACCACAGCTGGGGAAGCCAGAACGCGTGGCTGCGCCAACTCCACGGCCGCAACCCGATGTACCTGCCCTCCAACCTGATGCGTGAACACGACCTCAACGATGGCGACTGGGCCGAGATCACATCCCCCCATGGCGCGATCACTGTACCCGTCATGGAAATGGCCGCGCTCAACGCCAACACGATCTGGACATGGAACGCCATCGGCAAACGCAAAGGCGCGTGGGCGCTGGATGAAAAAGCACCTGAAGCCACCAAAGGCTTCTTACTCAACCACCTCATCCACGAGCTACTGCCGCCCAAAGGTGACGGGCTTCGCTGGGCGAACTCCGATCCTATCACCGGACAGGCGGCATGGTTCGACCTCAAAGTTGCGATCAAAAAGGTCAGCGCACCTGCGGATGCCCAATCCCAACCCGCCATGCCTGCGATCAATTCCCCCGTCGGCAAAGGGCCGTCAGAACTCAAATGGAAGGTCGGACAATGACCCAACTTCCCACCCTGACCCAGAAGAAACTCGGCCTCGTCATTGATCTGGATACCTGCGTCGGTTGCCACGCCTGTGTGATCTCTTGCAAAGGCTGGAACACCGAAAACTACGGCGCTCCCCTATCTGACCAAGACCCCTATGGCGCGGACCCTTCAGGCACCTTCCTCAACCGCGTGCACAGCTACGAAGTCCAGCCCGCCCAAGGTGACGCACAGCTCATCCACTTCCCCAAATCATGCTTGCATTGCGAGGACGCGCCCTGTGTCACCGTCTGCCCCACAGGAGCAAGTTACAAACGCGTAGAAGACGGCATCGTTCTGGTGAACGAGAGCGACTGCATCGGCTGTGGCCTGTGCGCATGGGCCTGCCCCTACGGCGCGCGCGAAATGGACGCCGCCGAGGGCGTGATGAAGAAATGCACCCTCTGTGTGGATCGCATCTATAACGAAAACCTGCCCGAAGTGGACCGTGAGCCATCCTGCGTACGCACCTGCCCGTCCAACGCTCGCCACTTCGGCGATCTTGGTGATCCAGACTCGGACGTGAGCAAACTGGTGGCAGAGCGTGGAGGTATGGACCTGATGCCAGAGCAAGGCACCAAACCCGTCAACCAATACCTGCCCCCCCGCCTCAAGGATCGCTTGGCCCAAGACGATGAGCAGATAGACATCCTCGCCCCATACCTAGAGCCCGTAGCGACCGAGGCCAAAGGCTTCCTGAACTGGCTCGATAAAACGCTGGAGAAACTCTGATGCATCCCGCACCCTCCGTCATCTTCTTCTCCACCTTCTCGGGTTTGGGCTTTGGCCTCCTGATCTTTCTCGGCCTCGGCATGCCCGCAACCACGGGGTTCAACGCTTTCATCTTCTTCACCATTGCCTATTTGCTGGCGGTGGGCGGTTTGATCTCGTCGACCTTCCACCTCGGCCACCCCGAACGCGCGCTCAAAGCGTTCAGCCAATGGCGCAGCAGTTGGTTGTCGCGCGAAGCATGGTGCGCCGTTGCGGCTCTGACCCTCATGGCAATCTATGGCGCGGGGCTGGTCTTCTTCGGCCAGCGCTGGACACTCCTCGGCCTGCTGGGCGCAGCAGCCTCACTTGGCACCGTCTTCACCACCTCCATGATCTATGGCCAGCTCAAGACAATCCCCCGTTGGAACAGCCCCCTCACCCCCGCCAATTTTCTCTCTATCTGCATCGCAGGCGGCGCGCTGATGGCCGGCCAGACAACTGCGGCGATCATACTGTTGGCCCTAGCGGGCGCGATCCAGGTTGCCACATGGTTGCGCGGGGACACCGCATTTGCGGACAGCGGCACAAACATGGCAACAGCCACGGGTCTTGGCACCATCGGCACCGTCCGCGCGTTCGAGCCACCCCATACAGGCACCAACTATCTCCTGCGTGAGTTCGCGTACGAGATTGGCCGTAAGCACGCCCAAAAACTGCGGATCATCGCAATCGCCCTGATGGCCGTGCTGCCGATCCTGTTCCTGCTTATCCCGTTTAGCCACTTCATGGCGCTCTTTGCCGTAGTGTCCCACATTGGCGGCGTACTCACAGCACGCTGGCTGTTCTTTGCGGAAGCTGAACACGTTGTCGGCCTCTACTACGGAAAACGATGATCCTCGCTGACGTAAAAGTACGCGCTGCCGCAGATGCAGATGCCAACGCTATGACCAGTTTGGCGTACCGCGCCATGGAATCCAACGGTCACAGCAAAGAGGAAGTGGCCAAATTTGCAGACAGCCTCCACATCACGCCAGAGCGATTGCAATCTTGCCGCTTCTGGGCCGCCGAAGATGAGGATGCGATTATCGGCTGTATCGCCCTCGAAGTGCTAGAGCGCGGCGCAGGCGAGGTCCGTTCGTTTTTCATCGCACCAGAGCATCAGGGCCGCGGCATCGGTAGACGTCTAATCCGTACGCTTGAGACTATCGCCCATACCCAAGGGATCACGCGATTACAGGCCCACGCTGATCCGGTTTCGGTCAAGCATTACTAGAATTTTGGTTTCAGAGTGGAAGGCACGGTGCCCTCACGCACATGCCCCACCATGACCGTCCCTTACATGGTTTGGGATATCTAAAGCGGCAGACGCTTTTCCACCATCCGCGCCATAACCGACGCACCGATAGGCAAGATTTCAGGGTCAAGCTTGAACGCAGGATTGTGCAGCGCCACCGTTCCTGCATGGCCCACAATGCAATAGGCACCTGGTACGATCTTGAGCATATCGGCAAAGTCCTCCGAGCCAGTAACAGGCTCCGTGCGCTCGATAATATTCGCAACCCCGACGATATCCGCCGCCGCATCCATATAGGCGTCCGACAGGTCACTGTCGTTGACTAGCACATCAAATACATTGCGTAGCTCCAGCTTGACCTTCACATCATGCGCCATGGCGAACCCGTCACATATGGCCTGCATCCGAGACGCCGCCAGATCGTAAATCTCATCTTTGAAATAGCGGATTGTGCCACCCAGTGTCGCGACCTCTGGCACCACGTTATAGGCCGCGCCCGCGTGAATTTGCGTCACCGACAGCACACAGGCCTCCATGGGCGAGATGTTACGGCTCAGGATAGTCTGAAGCTCGGTTGCGATGCTGGCCGCGATGATCAGCGCATCTTTGCTGTTGGCGGGCATCGCGGCATGACTGCCTTTCCCCGTAACCGTAATGTCAAAGAACGCAGCCCCTGCCATAGCTGTTCCTTTGCAGATACCGACCTGCCCCAACTCCCCGTTCGGCCAGTTGTGCATCCCATAAATCTCGTCACACGGAAACTGCTCGAACAAACCATCCGCAATCATCTGCCGCGCACCACCCAGCCCCTCTTCAGCAGGTTGGAACACCAGTACCGCCGTGCCGTCAAAATCCCGCGTAGCCGCCAAATGCTTGGCCGCACCCAGCAGCATGGTCGTATGACCGTCATGGCCACAGGCGTGCATCACGCCGTCATTTTGCGAGGAATATTCAACACCCGAAATCTCATGGATCGGCAGCGCATCCATATCCGCCCGCAAACCAATGCGGCGGTTACCTACCCGCTTGCCATGGATCAATGCCACGACGCCCGTCTTGCCCAACCCTGTATGCACTTCATCCACACCATATTCGCGCAGCTTTTCCGCAACCAGTGCGCTGGTCCGTTCTTCAGTAAACCCAATCTCGGGATGCGCGTGAAGGTCGCGAAAAATCGCGAGCATCTCGTCTTTACTATCGGCAATAACAGGAAGGATATTCATGGCGCAGGCTCCGGCGTTTGGGGGTTTAAGAACACCCTACACACGGAACCTGCGATGAAAAGGCTAGTTCAACAGCCCAGCGTGACGCAGACCCGCGTCAACCAATGCGCGTGTCTCGTCGCTCAGACCCGTTAGCGGCAAACGCACTTCTTCGGAGCACAGATCAAGGCGTGACATGGCATATTTTACACCGACCAAACCTGGCTCGGTAAAGATCGCCTTGTGCAGCGGCATCAGTTTGTCCTGAACCGCCAGCGCAGCAGCATAGTCGCCTGCCGTACACGCCGCTTGAAGCTGCGCAGACAGCTTCGGTGCTACGTTCGCCGTCACAGAGATACAGCCAACGCCGCCTTGGGCATTAAACCCGTGCGCCGTCGCATCTTCGCCAGACAGTTGGATAAAATCAGGGCCGCAAGTCATACGCTGGTCACAGACCCGCGCCAGATCGCCTGTGGCATCTTTCACGCCAACAATCCGCGGCAGCTTTGCCAGCTCGCCCATTGTGTCAGGCGTCATATCCACGACCGAACGACCCGGAATGTTGTAGATAAAAATCGGCAGCGCACAGCAATCATGCACAGCAGTGAAATGCGCGATTAAACCACGCTGCGTCGGCTTGTTGTAATAGGGCGTAACCAGCAGGATACCGTCCGCGCCAACCTTCTCGGCATGCTGCGCAAGGCGGATGCTCTCAAGGGTGTTGTTGCTACCCGCGCCTGCGATAACCGGAATACGGCCTGCCGCAGCTTTGACAACTTCTTCTACGACCAGTTCATGCTCGCGGTGCGTGAGAGTGGGCGATTCGCCGGTCGTCCCTACAGGAACAAGGCCGTTGGAGCCTTCACCCACATGCCATTCCACGAGTTTCTTCAGCGTTTCAATATCCAGCTCGCCGTTGCGAAACGGCGTGACGAGGGCAGGCATAGAACCTGAAAACATGTGCACGCTCCTTTATGTGCTGGAGACCAAAAGGCCATCCGGTGACGCCGCCACCATGGCGACAGGAAGAAGACCGCCCGTACGCGCGTTCGTGAATTGAACACCACACCAGATAGTCTATGGTCAAAGGCTGTACTGTGAGCGAGATAGGAAATGCAAGCCATGACACGCTATCTGACGGCCATGTTGCTCCTCTGTGCCATGGCACTTCCCGCAAATGCCGAACGCCCACGCCCTCTTGGATGGGGCATGGATGCGATGCGCAGCGGCAATTTCGATTCAG
>JBALTK010000162.1:0-9172 GCA_036964385.1 Sulfitobacter sp.
CAAGGCGACCTTTGACCGCGTGATTTCTATGAGTCCTGTGTTTTATGAGCGGATTATGACGGGTGAGGTTCTAAGCCGGATTACGACAGACACCACTTTGATTCTAAGTGTTATCGGCTCATCCATCTCAATCGCGCTGCGCAATTTCCTGACCTTCATCGGCGGGCTGATCCTGATGTTGCTCACCTCGGCCAAGCTCGCAGGTTTGGTGTTGTTGATCGTCCCCGCAGTCGTTCTGCCGATCCTGTTCTTGGGCCGCCGTTTGCGCGTGATCAGCCGCGAGAATCAGGATTGGATAGCGGCCTCTTCCGGCAATGCTTCCGAGAGTTTGACTGCCGTGCAAACGGTGCAAGCATTTACCCACGAATCCGCAAGTCGCAAACAGTTTGGCGACATGACCGAGCATTCGTTTGACGCGGCGCGCCGTCGTATCCGAACCCGTGCGTACCTTACAACGATCGTGATCTTTCTCGTCTTTTCAGGCGTCGTTGGCGTTTTGTGGATCGGGGCGCGGGACGTGCGTGCTGAGGTGATGACTGTTGGGGCGCTGATCCAGTTCCTGATTTATGCGGTTATGGTCGCGGGCGCAGTTGCCGCGCTGTCAGAAATTTGGTCCGAACTGCAACGTGCTGCTGGTGCTACGGAGCGTTTGGTTGATCTGCTGGAGACCGAAGATCCCGTTAACGATCCGGCCACAGAGCAAATTCTGGCCGAACCAGTGCAGGGGCATATCCGCTTTGAGGATGTGAATTTTCGCTATCCCGCGCGGCCTGAAACAGCTGCGTTGGACGGTATCACGCTTGAGATCAAACCTGGTGAAACGGTTGCCTTTGTCGGACCTTCGGGGGCGGGCAAGACGACGATCATTCAGATGATCTTGCGCTTTTATGATCCGCAGTCGGGTCGGATTACATTCGACGGTGTCGACCTGCGTGACCTCAAACGTGACGCCTTCCGCCGCCAGATTGCATTGGTCCCGCAGGATCCAGTGATCTTTGCCGCATCCGCACGGGAGAACATCCGCTTTGGCCGTCCTGACGCGACGGATGCAGAGATCGAGAGTGCGGCGCGTGCTGCTGCCGCCGAAGAGTTCATTACCAAGTTGCCTGAAGGCTATGACAGCTATCTTGGGGAGCGTGGTGTCATGCTGTCGGGGGGGCAAAAGCAACGGATCGCCATCGCGCGCGCCATTCTGCGTGCTGCACCTGTCTTGTTGCTCGATGAAGCCACCAGCGCGCTGGACGCCGAAAGCGAACGTGCAGTGCAGGCCGCTGTTGAGGAATTGAGCGCAGGGCGCACCACCTTGATCGTTGCTCACCGTCTTGCGACTGTGAAGAAAGCGGACCGGATTGTTGTGCTGGAAGCAGGGCGGATTGTGGACACAGGCACCCACGACGATCTGGTGGCCAAAGGCGGGCTCTATGCACGTCTCGCGCGGCTCCAGTTCACGGACGGAATCGCAGCCGAGTAATTCCCCCTTGCGCTCCCGTGCCGCAGGGTGAAACACTCTGGGCACAAATCAATCCATTCAGGGAGTATTCAAATGGGTCTGTGGAATTTCGTAAAAGGTGCTGGCAAAAAAGTGTTCGGCGGCGGTGATGATGCCGAAGTGTCGGGCGCAGCATTGCAAGACGAACTGAAAGAACTGGGACTTGATGCCGAAGGTCTGGACATCAAAGTTGATGGTGACAAAGTCACGGTTACTGGCAAAGCGGCCTCTCAGGAGATGCGTGAGAAGGTCATTCTGGCTGTGGGTAACGTTGAAGGCGTAGCCGCAGTCGAGGATGATGTGACCGGTGGCGAGGGCGAACCTACGTTCCACACCGTCGAGAAAGGTGACACGCTCTGGGCGATCTCCGCAAAGACACTCGGCAATGGCGCGCATTACGAGAAAATATTTGAAGCGAACAAGCCGATGCTGTCGCACCCTGACAAGATCTATCCTGGTCAAGTGCTGCGCATTCCTGCGGCCTAAACTGAATTCTGCACCCCGTGTGATTAATCGGGGTGCAGACCTTCCGCATTATCCAGAACATCCCCATATCCCCCTTATACAATTGACGTTTGGGCAAGTGCGCCCATAACGCTGCGTTCCGAGCAATGCTTTGCTTGAAATTTTGCAGCGGGCGCGTCATCGTCAGTCAATAATTTACGCATGCCGCAAAAGTGGCAGCACAGGGGAGGAAGACACATGGGATACAACGGAATACCAGACCGTTCGATTATTGAGGCGGAGAGCGCGTGGGAAGACCGCGATCTGCACAAGACGCTTTATGGAATGCTGTCGAGCACGACATCAAAGTTTCCAAACAACAACGCCATCAGCTACCAGCTATTGTCAGGTCCGACAGATTTTGCCGAAACGCTGACATGGCAGATGTTCCACGATAGATCCGTTCAGGCGGCGAACCTGTTCCGTAGCCTTGGTATCGGTCCAAAGGATGTTGTGGCTTACGTTTTGCCCAACACAAACGAGACGGCGATTACTCTTATTGGTGGTGCAATCGCGGGGATCGTAAACCCGATCAACCCGTTGCTGGATGCCGAACAGATTGGTGCCATCCTGCGCGAAACGAACGCGACAGTTGTGGTGACCCTGCGTCCGTTCCCCAAAACGGATGTGGCGGATAAAACGGCCAAGGCTGTGTCTTTGGCACCGAATGTCAAAACCGTGCTTGAGGTAGACCTTCACCGTTATCTCACAGGTCTGAAAAAGGTCATCGTGCCGCTCATCCGCCCCAAGCGGAAAGAGCAAAACCAAGCGGTCTACAAAAACTTCAATGAGGAAATTGCCAAGCAACCTACAACGTTGCAGTTTGAAGACCCGCAAGAAGACCGCGTGTGCTGCTACTTCCACACGGGCGGCACCACAGGCATGCCCAAGGTCGCACAGCACAAGTACTCCGGCCTGATCTACAACGGTTGGACGGGTGCGCGTCTGCTCTATACTGAAAATGATGTGGCGATGTGTCCGCTGCCGTTCTTCCACGTGATGGCGGTGCATGCGGTGTTTATGGGCTGTATCCATTCAGGCGCCCATATCGTTCTTCCAACTCCTCAGGGCTACCGCGGCGACGGCGTGTTCGACAACTTCTGGAAGCTCTGCGAGCGCTGGAAAGTCACCTTTATCATCACCGTGCCGACAGCGATCTCGGCCAAGATGCAGCGGCCGATTGGCGACGCGGACCTATCCACAGTGAAAACCGCGTTCTCGGGCTCCGCACCTCTGCCGATGGAACTGTTCAAGCGGTTTGAAGAGGCGACAGGTATCACGATTGTCGAAGGTTATGGCCTTACCGAAGCGACTGTCCTTGTGTCGGGTAACCCGACGGATGGTGTGCGCAAAGTCGGTTCCATCGGGGTCGAATTCCCGTATTCCAAAGTGCGCATCATCAAAGGGACGCCTGACGGTCCGATCGATGCGGACGTGGACGAAATCGGTGAGATTTGCGTCTCCAATCCGGGTGTTTTCCCTGGCAATACCTACACCGAAGCCGAAAAGAACAAAGACCTCTACTACGACACCAAATTCCTGCGCACTGGCGATCTGGGGCGCAAGGATGAGGACGGCTACATCTGGATCACAGGTCGTGCCAAGGATCTGATCATTCGCGGCGGTCACAACATCGACCCTGCCGAGATCGAAGAAGCGCTGCTGCGTCACAAAGCTGTCGCCTTTGCGGGTGCGATTGGCCAACCTGACTTGCACGCAGGCGAAGTGCCCTGCGCATTTGTCGAATTGGTTGCTGGAGCAAATGTTACCTCCGAAGAGCTTCTCGCCTTTGCGAAGGAGCATGTACCCGAGCGTGCCGCACAGCCAAAGCATCTGACCATTATGGATGAGCTGCCAAAGACAGCTGTGGGCAAAATCTTCAAGCCCGACCTGCGTCGCATGGCCATCACACGCATCTTTAACGAGACGCTTGAAAAAGCAGGTGTTGCGGCGCGTGTTGATCATGTCGTCGATGATAAGAAGCAGGGTCTTGTTGCGATGATCGCCATGAACGGTGCGGACAATGCCGCTGTGGCCGAAGTCCTTGGTGGCTTCGTCAATCACTGGGAAGAAGCTTGAACGAGCCTGACTATGGCCTGCTCCTCGATGACGAGGTGCGGGCCTATATCGCGCGGGGGGCGGCGTTCTACCCCCCGAATGCGGTTGACCTGACTGTAGCCGAGCAGCGCGATGTTTATGATGCTATGTGCGCGGCGTTTCATGCAGGCCGTCCAGAGGACGTGAAAGTCTGGGACGAGAGCCACGGCGGCGTACCTTGTCGCCGCTACGAAACAGCCACTCCCAACGCTACACTAATATATTACCACGGCGGCGGCTTTGTTGTTGGCGGTCTACACAGCCACGATGACGTTTGCGCCGAGTTGTGTGCACGGACGGGCGTGCGTGTGATCTCCGTTGCTTACGGCCTTGCCCCGGAGAATATTTTTCCCAGCTGTTACAATGATGCAAAAGCTGCTTTCGAGGCGATCTCTGAAACGTTTGAGGGTCCCGTATTTATGGCGGGAGACAGCGCGGGCGGTAACCTTGCCGCCGCAGTTACTCACCAGACAAGAGAGCGAATTGCGGGGCAGATCCTGATCTATCCCGGGTTGGGTGGCGATCCGACCAAAGGCAGCTATGTCGAGCATGCGAATGCGCCAGAGCTGACGACCCGTGACATGCTGTTCTATCAGACCATCCGCACGGGCGGTGCATCGCCGCCTGTGGGTGACGCGCGCTACGCCCCGCTGCAAGATACCGATTTCTCTGGCCTGCCGCCTACCGTGATCGTGACGGCGCAATGTGACCCGCTGGCGAGTGATGGCGAAAGCTATCGCGATGCGATCGTTTCTGCGGGGGGCAGGGCGGTCTGGTTCAATGAAGTGGGGCTTGTCCACGGGTGCCTGCGCGCACGCAAGATGAGCGTACGCGGTGCGGCCTTCTTTGACCGTGTGTCAGATGCAGTGGCCGCACTTGTTAAAGGCACTTGGCCTTACTGAGGATCAGCGCAGGAAACTCTTTGCCTTCATCGTATCTGGTATCGGTGCGCCCAAGCGGGTGAGGATCGTAGGCGCAAGCTGGAGTTGGTCGATAACCACGTCTTCCTCTGGTCCCTCCGCATCGCCGAAGTAATAGAGCGCAGCCTCCTGCTGGAGCGGATCGCGTCCGCCATGGTGTCCACGGGCGTCCTGTCCATGATCGGCCGTGACGATCACCTCATAGCCTGCTGCGCGCCATTTGGGGATGAAGGGTCCCAGCATCTCGTCCATGACATGACAGGCATGATCCATCTCCTGACACTCATGGAAGAAACGGTGGCCCATGCTGTCGAGGGTACAGGTGTGTAGCATCCCGTAATCGAGCCCGAAGCGCAGGCATAGGTTGGTGAGCGTGGCAAACAAATCTACATCTGACGGGGTCATCTGGTTGGTGAGGCCGTAACCAGTCATCGTATGGAAGCGACCATGGTTAATGGTATCGCTGTCAGGCTCGTCATACTCAATATCGCGGACATAATCGAACGGATGACGGTTAAAGAACTCCGACCAAAAGCTGTGTGCGACTGCTCCCGTCACGCCACCGTTCGCGCGCACCTGAGAGAACACGTCAGGTTGGCTGAGCCGAAATACATTACCATTGCCCGTGCAGCCATGCTCGGCTGGAGCTACTCCTGTGTGGATCGACGCATAACAAGAGGCCGAGGTCGAGGGCAGCACAGAGCGGATTTTCCAAACGCGTGCATCGCCACTGTCGACCCAACCTTCAAGGTTGCCGAAAAGACGGCGCCAGTTGCGGTAGGGTACGCCGTCAAGAATGATGAGTAGAAGTTTGCTTTTCATGGGTTCGCTCCGCGCTGCTGAAGTCGCTTATATGAGACCAGCACGTCTGCGGGTGCAAGGCGTCTCACACATAAACGTGAGGATGCTCTGCAACGAGATTGGTGTATGGCTCTGGCAGAAAATCATAAATTGGATTCCTCGCATGGCACGCACCTCTAAAGGCAGTAAACGCAAACAGGCTCAGGCAGTGAAGGCCGTCGCGACCAGCACTCCGTCAACCCTTTCACGGCGCACGCTTATGCGTTGGGCTGGTGTCGCTGTGGGCGGTGCTGTTCTCATGGGTGCTGGCGGCGCTTGGGCTGTAAGCTCGTTCAAAACCTCGGTTGAGGAACGCGATCTGAGTAGAGTAGGTCAAGGCCAGCCTACGATTGTGCAAATCCATGATCCGCAATGTCCCATCTGCAACGCACTGCAACGAGAGACGCGCGCGGCCCTCAAGCGGTTAGCTACAGAGAAACCTGTGTATCTGATTGCGGATCTAACTCAGACCGAGGGGGCGATGTTCGCGCAACGCCACAGCGTTCCGCACGTCACTTTGTTGTTGTTTGATGCTGCGGGCAACCGCCTCCAGACCCTGTCGGGTAGCAAGACCAGAGACGAACTCGAACCGATATTCGCGCAGCATACCCGTTAAGGGTATGCTCTAATTCCCCGCGCTCTCCATCTTGCGGTTGGCAATCGTCTCTTCCAGCCAACCGATCTTCATCTCTGGTACAGAGCTAAGAAGCAGATCGGTATAGTCGTCAAACGGCGGTGCAAGCACTTTAGATTTCGTGCCGTAGCGCACGACCTCGCCTTGGAACATCACTGCAATACTGTCAGCGATGGCTTTTACCGTTGCCAGATCGTGTGTGATGAAGAGGTAGGAAACATCTTCAACTTTCTGGAGCTTTAGCAAAAGCTTGAGGATGCCGTCCGCCACCAGTGGATCAAGCGCACTTGTCACTTCGTCGCAGATAATCAACTTTGGCTTGGCCGCCAGCGCCCGCGCGATACAAACACGTTGCTTCTGTCCGCCAGAAAGCTCGGCGGGATAGCGGTCTTGGAAGCCGTCGCCCAATTCGATTTCGTCAAGCAACTCTTGAATGCGTTTCTGTTTCGCTTTGCCCTTTAGGCCAAAGTAGAACTCAAGCGGGCGTCCAATGATCGTCCCGACAGTCTGACGCGGGTTCATGGCGGTGTCTGCCATTTGATAAATCATTTGCAATTCGCGCAGGTCGTCCAAGGGGCGTGTCGCCAGATCAGGCGTGAGGGTGCGACCGTCGAATGTGATCTCACCCGCAGAGGGGGGCAGCAGTCCCGTAATTACACGCGCAAGCGTGGATTTTCCTGAGCCACTCTCGCCGACGACGGCCAAAGTTTGACCGGGGTAAATATCGACACTAATGTTTTTGAGAACGTCAAAATTGGTGCCTTTATAGCGCGCGGTAATTCCCTCAACTTTGAGGAGCGGCGTGTCCGTCGGCTTTTTCTCGACGTGCTTGATCGAGCGGACTGATACGAGCGCTTGAGTGTATTCTTCTTTCGGGTTGTTGATGATTTGATCCGCGGTGCCGTATTCGACCATCGCACCTTGTTGCAGCACCATAATATGATCGCTGACCTGCGCCACAACAGCAAGGTCGTGGGTGATATAGAGGGCAGCAACACCTGTTTCGCGGATCGCATTCTTGATCGCGACAAGCACATCAATTTGCGTAGTCACATCAAGGGCAGTTGTCGGCTCGTCAAATACAACCAGATCGGGCTGAGGGCATAGGGCGAGGGCAGTCATGCAGCGCTGAAGCTGGCCGCCGGATACTTGGTGGGGATATCGCGAGCCGATGTTTTCGGGGTCAGGCAGTCCGAGTTTGTCAAACAATGAGACAGCCCGTTCTTCAGCCTCTGTTTTGGAGAACTTGCCTTGGCCAATCGCGGCTTCGGTCACTTGCTCCATAATGCGTTTCGCAGGATTGAACGAAGCAGCGGCGGATTGGGAGACATATGTCACCTCTGCCCCACGCAGGCGTCGCTTGTCCGGCATATTGGACTGCAACACATCGCGCCCGTTGACCCAGACTTCACCACCCGTCAGTTCGACACCACCGCGCCCGTAAGCCATGGCCGCAAGGCCGATTGTGGATTTACCCGCACCTGACTCGCCGATGAGGCCCAACACTTTTCCCGCCTCAAGATCGAAATCTACGCCATGCACGATCTCGATGTGACGGGATTTTTCACCGGGTGGATAAATCGTAGCGCCAATTTTAAGGCCGCGTACTTTCAGCAGTGGCTCGCTCATCCGCGGCCCCCTTTCAGTGACGTTGTACGGCTCAGAACCCAGTCGGCGATCAGATTGATCGAGATGCACAAAGTAGCGATGGCGTATGCGGGATAGAGCGCTGCTTGGATGCCGTAGTTGATGCCTTCCTTGTTCTCTTTCACGATGCCGCCCCAATCCGCCTGAGGTGGCTGTACGCCGAGACCAAGGAACGACAGGGTCGAGACAAACAGGACCATAAAGATAAAGCGAAGGCCCATCTCTGCTACCAATGGAGAGAGCGCATTAGGTAGGGTTTCGCGAAAGATGATCCAACCGATTTTCTCGCCACGCAGGCGCGCCGCTTCGACGTAGTCCATGACGGTGATGTCAACGGCCACAGCGCGCGCAAGGCGGAACACCCGTGTGCTGTCGAGCAGACCCATAAGCACGATAAGCGTGAGGATTGTTGTGGGCAGAACTGACAGAACGACGAGTGCAAAGATCAGCGAAGGGATCGACATGATCAGGTCAATGAACCGGCTCAACGCTTGATCTACCCAGCCACCTGACACAGCTGCAAAAAAGCCAAGTGTGGCACCTGTGACAAAGCTGAGGATTGTTGCGGCGGTGGCGATGAAGATTGTGGTGCGTCCGCCCCAGATCATCCGGCTTAGCAGGTCACGGCCGATGCTGTCAGTGCCAAGCAGAAATTCAGAAGAGGAGGGCTCCCACACATCGCCGACAACTTCGGCCATGCCGTAGGGGGCGATCCACGGCGCGAAGATGGCGCAGAAGAAGAAGATGGACGTGAAGAACAGGCCAAGAAGGGCTGCGGGGGGGATGCGGATCATGTATTTGCTCCGATTTGGGGCGGAGTTAAAAGGCGCTTAATCTGAAGCGAGTGCCTTCCGGCGGCTTTGCTTTGCAAAGACGCCTGGTCGCACGAAATGAAAAAATTCGGAGATTTTTTCATTTGGGATGCCTCAGGCGTGGGTTGGTCACGATCGAGACTATGTCGGCAATCAGATTCAATCCGATATAGACGGCGGCAAAGATTAAGCCACAGGCCTGAACCACAGGCACATCGCGTTTGGCCAC
>JBALTK010000163.1:0-9128 GCA_036964385.1 Sulfitobacter sp.
CAAAAACTAACAAGATGCGCTAATCTAAACCAGCGCGCCCCGCCATTCACATCTCTGAATTCTTACTTCGCTTCCGTAACTCAGCGTCTCCGCTTCGATCCGTCCGCTGCCCCGTGTGACGCTCGTCTGCGCCTCCGGTAAAAGGGGTTCTAGTGTTAGTTCCACATGGCCGCAAGCAGATTTCTGAATAAACTGACCGAAAGGTCGAGTTTTCCCAAATCATTCGCGCCGTCTACACTGAACACCCTTATTTTTATGACCCTATGCTCTTTTACTGCCAAGGATTATTTTGCTAATCGTCCACTTCTTCTGCTCAAATCCGACTGGTTGATCAGCAATTGAGCACCTCAATTCAAGAAATCAGTCCCAACCTTCCCGACTCGGGCGTGAATCAGGCAGAATCTCTAACCCGCCGGCTTCATGGCGATTCCCATATAGAGGACGGTTTTGAACGGGAGCTGGCCAAAAGTTGGGTCTCCACGCCTATTAAGGCCCCGTGGCCCCAGTCCGGTAAGATTACCAACCTTTAAGTCCGCAGCCTCCAATCCTGCTACAAGCTCGTAAGGCTTTATGAACATGTCGGGGTCATGAGTCCCTTTGGGCAGAACACCGAGTTTGTCTTCGGCAAATGTGATTGTCGCCAAGCGCGCGATGATGTTCCGGTTGATTGTATCAAACAGGAACATCCCGCCTGGCTTCAAGACACGTGAGACTTCGGCCAATACCTTATTCAGGTCGTTCACGTGTTCGAGCACATCTACACAGACAACGGCGTCAAACTGCCCGCCTACATAGGGAAGCGCCTCCCCCACCCCGATGTCATATGTAATGTTGCGGTCAGCCGCGTGGGTACGTGCTGCTTTTATCGCGTCGGCCGCTGGATCAATGCCTGTAACTTGTGCACCGCGGTCATCCAGCGCCTCGGCCATAAATCCGCCAGCACACCCCAAGTCGAGGACGGCTTTTCCCTGCCAATCGATCAGCTTGTCGAAATAGCCTAGTCTCCCTGGCACCATGTTCTTGAGTGTGCGAACCCAGCGGATGTCGTCAGACCACCATTCGGAGGCCACATCATCGTAAATCTTAAGATTGTTGCGCGCAGTGTTTGCCATCGGAAATACCTCAGAAGGTTTTGCATTCCCGATAGACGTAGGTCACCACGCGCAGTCTGCGATGTTTAATCGTTGCGGCGAACCCGCGCAGCGGACTTGTCGGCGAAGGCCGCAAGGCGGGCACGCGCATCGGGCTGGGTGTTAACAACCCCTGCTACCACAGACTCGGCATAGGCAGCGTCCATCGCGGACATATTTTGCATATGGCTCACGGCAGAACAAATCGCGAAGTTCGAGAGCGGCAGGTTTTGCGCCGCCTTCCGCGCCAAATCCATCGCCGCGTCAAAGCTGGAGCCTTCTACTATATACTGACACAGGCCTAGATCGACGGCCTCCTGCCCTTGATAGACGCGGCCCGTCAGCATCATGTCGATCATACGTGCCTTACCAACCAGATCAGTCACGCGGATCGTCGCCCCTCCGCCTGTGAACAATCCGCGCTGCCCCTCGGGAAGGGCAAAGTAGGCAGTTTGATCCATCACGCGAACATGGGCAGAGCTGGCCAGCTCTAACCCGCCACCGACAACGGCACCCTGCAGCGCTGCGATCACTGGGACGCCGCCGTATTCCATTTTGTTAAAGGCTTCATGCCAGCGCAGGCAGAGGTGCATAAAGTCGGCAGGGCTGCGGTCCTCGTCGTGGTGCTCAATCAGGTCAAGCCCAGCACAGAAGTGATCCCCTGCCCCTGCAAGTACAACGGCCCGCACGCCTGCGCGTGGCGCATTAGAGAAGAACTCGACCAGTTCTTCTACTGTATGGCTATCGAGGGCATTGCGCTTGCTCGGGCGGTTCAGGGTGACGATCCAAATGCCGTCTTCACGCTCTTCAACAGCGAGGTTGGTGAAGCGTGCGGGATCAATCGTAAGGGCCATATAAAATTCCTTGTCGTATGCTGTTGGGGCCATCTCGTGCGGGATTTCCGCAGACATGTATATAGTGGGGTGTATCGGCGTTCTCAGGGCGCACGCTAATGCTGGTGTTTCGGGACTGCAATTCTATTTCACTTAACAGTCGTCGCGTTACTTTTCCTTGCTGTGCGATGGCCATGTATCGGAAAGACGATACCCCTCCGGCCAAGGATCTTCTGGATCAAGCATGTGTTGGTGCGTCCCAGTTATCCATGCGCGTCCTGTAATCTCTGGGATGATCGCAGATGTATTGCCTACGACAGTCGTATCTACGATGCGCCCATGAAATTCTGAACCTATGATAGAGCGCGCAGTGAAGGTCTCCCCCACCTGCATCTGGCCCGCTGCGTGTAGCAGGGCCATGCGGGCAGAGACGGCAGTTCCTGTAGGGGAGCGGTCGATCTTTCCAGGCTGAATGGAGACGGCGGCCGAGGTAGACAGATGACTGCCCTCCCGCTCAATCGGACCCGCAAAGAGGCAAAATGAAAAATGCGTCCACTCTGGGTTCTCTGGGTGGTGAAAGCGTAACTGCGCATTAGCCGCATTGGTGATCCGCACGCCAAGCTCGGCCAACTGCCCCGCCTCCCCTTCTTCAAGGGTGAAGCCCAACGCCTGCGCATCCACCACAACGAAGCTGTCGCCGCCGTAAGCCGTATCCACTTTGATTGCTCCCAAATTGGGCACGTCGAGCATTACTCCTATCTCCCCTGCAAACGAGGCTAGGTTTTGCACTGTGATACTCTGCGCCTTGCCGTTGCGACATTCGGCACGCACACGCACGATGCCGCCTGGCGCCTCAAGAACCATATGGGTCACAGGTTCGGTCATTGGGATAATACCACTGTCGAGAAGGACCGTAGCCACACAGATCGAATTGGAACCGGACATGGGCGGCGTGTCTTCGGGCTCCATTATGATCCACCCCATCTGGGCATCGGGATGTTTGGATGGCACCAGAAGGTTCACATGACGGAACACCCCGCCCCGCGGCTCGTTCAAGACAAAGTTGCGCAGGGTTTGATCCTTGGCGATCCAGTTGCGTTGCTCCCACAACGTCTCACCCGGAGGTGGGGCCACGCCGCCAACAATAACATCCCCTACTTCCCCTTCGGCATGGCACGAGACAACGTGGATTGTTTTACTGCTGCGCATGACAGTGAACTCTCGTTGGGCAAACTTCAGGAAGAGCATGGCTATCTCACAATGCAAAAACAACCCCAACTGAGGTATACCGCGCACCCCGAACTCAGTGCGCACCTTGTCCAAACTATAAATGATTTGCACCTGCCCCACAGCGCGTCCTAGGTTGCCAAAAACTCCAGATGAGGGATCACCATGACACAACACTCCGTACGCCTTGGCGTTGATATCGGCGGCACATTTACGGACGTTGTTCTTGAGGTCGGGACGGCTTCTTTTTCGACCAAAGTTCTCACTACATACATCGCGCCCGAAAATGCGATTATCGACGGGATGCATCAAGTCTGCACAAAGGCTGGCATAGCTCCTTCTGAGATTGGCCAGATCATTCACGGCACTACGCTTGCCACCAACGCGCTCATTGAACGGCGCGGTGCAAAGACCGCCCTGATCACAACCGAAGGCTTTCGCGATGTGATCGAAATGCGCACCGAGAGCAGATTTGAACAATATGATCTGAACCTCACATTACCTGAGCCGCTACTGCCGCGTCAGATGCGCTACACCGTGGCAGGGCGGATGGACGCGAGCGGGAACGAACTCCTGCCGCTAACCCGCGCCGATATCGAGCCTGTCGTGGCGCAGATCAAAGCGGCGGGGTACGAGAGCATCGCGGTAGGGCTGATCCACTCCTATCTTAATGATGCCCACGAAAAGCTAGTGGGTGAGGTCCTCGCCGAGATGATGCCAGATGCAATGGTTTCCCTGTCTTGCGAAGTCTCGCCGCAGATGCGCGAATACGAGCGGTTTAATACCGTCGTCGCGAATGCGTATATCAAGCCGTTGATGAAGTCCTACCTTGGACGCCTTGAGGGGCGGCTGCGGGATGAAGGGGTCGATTGCAATATCTTCCTCATGCACTCGGGCGGTGGTATCATCTCGATCGAGAATGCAGCGGAGTTTCCTGTGCGTCTAGTCGAGAGTGGCCCTGCGGGCGGCGCCGTATTTGCCGCCAACATCGCTGCGCGTTACGGATTGGGTAAAGTGCTATCTTTCGACATGGGCGGCACGACTGCAAAGATTTGCCTAATCAAGAACCAAACACCCAAGACGTCGCGCGTGTTCGAAGTTGCGCGGACCTACCGCTTCAAGAAAGGCTCAGGCATGCCGATCTCGATCCCTGTGATTGATATGGTTGAGATTGGCGCAGGCGGTGGGTCACTCGCCCACGTCGATGCAATGCGCCAAATTCGTGTGGGACCAGAGAGCGCAGGCTCAGAACCCGGTCCGGCATGTTACGGACGTGGTGGCGCAAAACCTGCCGTGACAGATGCTGATCTGGTGCTGGGAAAACTTGATCCCGATAATTTCGCAGGCGGTTCGATGAAGCTGGACGCCGCGTCCTCGAAAAAGGCACTCACGGATGTTCTGGGCGATGTGCTTGAGATGGATGCGGCCACATCGGCCTTTGGTCTGGCTGAAGTGGTGGATGAAAATATGGCGAATGCCGCACGTGTGCATGCTGTTGAAAACGGGGAGGACCTCAGCGAATTTACCATGATTGCGTTTGGCGGTGCCGCCCCTCTTCATGCGGGTCGCCTTTGTGAGAAACTCGGCGTCGACAGACTGCTGGTGCCACAAGGCGCAGGTGTCGGTTCCGCTATCGGGTTCCTGCGCGCGCCGTTCAGCTTTGAGGCAAACCGCTCTGTCTATATGACACTGGCGGGGTTTGATCCTGACAAAATCAAAGCACTGCTCGCTGACCTTCAGGAAGAGGCGACAGGATTTGTGCGCAACTGCGATGCCACTGCGCCGATCTTGTCAGAGTTCAAAGTTTACATGCGCTATTCGGGTCAAGGCTGGGAAATCCCGATCACGCTTACGCAAGAGCAAGCGCTTAACCCCGAAGCAGCGACCTTTGAAGCGCGGTTCATCGAGGATTACGTCAAGCTGTTTGGCCGTGCTGTTGAGGGCATGGATATTGAGATCACAGTCTGGTCAGTCAATGCGACGACGCCCCCTGAAGAGGTGGCGCGTGTGCAAGAGGGAACAGGCGGTCCTGCCTCGGCGCATCATGGGTCACGACAGTTGTTTGATCCCGCACTCGCCAAGTTTGTCGCAGCCAATGTCGTGCTGCGCGATGATATGGCGGTGGGCACAACTGTTGAAGGCCCCGCGATCATTACCGAAGACGAGACGACGATCATAATTCCCACCAGCCGTACCGCCACTCGTCAGCCTGACGGCTGCATCGACCTGCGCGTGAAAGGATAAGTCATGACCCATTCTAATGTTGCCTACCAAGTCATGTGGAACCGTCTGATCTCTGTCGTCGAAGAGCAAGCGCAAGCGCTGGTGCGCACTGCTTTCTCAACTTCGGTGCGTGAGGCTGGCGACCTTTCTGCCGGTGTCTATGATGTCCAAGGCCAGATGCTGGCCCAAGCGGTTACGGGCACCCCCGGCCATGTGAACGCAATGGCGGATGCTGTGGCCCATTTCATCCGCCGCATCGGGCGCGAAAATATCTTTGAGGGTGACGTCTATATTACCAATGATCCGTGGGAGGGCACCGGCCACTTGCATGACATCACCATGGTCACGCCTTCGTTTCACCACGGCATGCTGGTTGGGTTCTTCGCCTGTACTGCTCATATCGTCGACATCGGCGGGCGCGGCTTTGGCGCAGATGCAGCGAGCGTTTATGAAGAAGGGCTATACCTGCCCATCATGAAATTCGCAGAACGCGGAACTGTCGATCAGACCCTTGTGCGCATTGTGCGCGGTAACGTGCGTGAGCCTGATCAACTCATCGGGGACATGTACGCGCTGGCAACCTGTAACGAGATCGGTCATCGCCGCCTGATTGATATGATGGAGGAGTTCGCGCTCGATGATCTGAATGGCATCGCCGCCTTCATCCTCGACAACTCCCGCCGAGCGACGATCGAGCGGATTGCAGCCTTGCCGCGCACGTCTGCGGATGGGGTTCTGACAGTGGACGGTTTTGCCACGCCGATTACCTTGAAGGTCAAAGTGACGGTGCATGAGGATCGCATCGTTTCCGATTTCACTGGCACCTCAGGGCTGGATAAGAAGGGCATCAATTGTCCACTGGTTTATGCCAAGGCTTACGCTTGCTACGCCCTCAAAGTCGCCATTGCCCCTGAAATTCCAAATAACGCGGCGTCGTTGGCTCCCTTCGAGATTGTAGCGCCTGTGGATACTATCGTGAACGCGGTGCATCCTGCGCCTGTGGCCTTGCGCCATATTGTTGGGCATTTCGTTCCCGACGCAGTTTTCAACGCGTTCGACCAGATTGTGCCCGGTCTGGTGCCTGCTGAAGGTGCGGGATGCTTGTGCAATTTTCAGGTGTCTTTGCGTCCACGCAGCGATACCCCTGCCCCCCCAAATGCACGCCGTTCGGAAGTGCTTACATTCAACTCCGGCGGTTCCGGCGCGCGACCTGCGTTTGACGGGCTAAACGCAACCGCCTTCCCCTCTGGGGTGATGACCATGCCCGTGGAAGCGACCGAGCACGCAGGCCCTGTAATCATCTGGCGCAAAGAGTTGCGCCCCGATTCAGGTGGCGCAGGAAAGCAGCGCGGCGGCCTTGGGCAATTCATGGAAGTCGGTGCGCGTGAGGGTCACGAATTCGACATCCAAGCCATGTTTGACCGTGTCGATCACCCAGCATTGGGCAGACGTGGCGGCGGTGCGGGTGCCCCCACAACAATCGTGCAAGATGACGGGACAAAGATGAACGGGAAGGGAAAACAGTTTGTCGCCCATGGGCGCAAAGTAGTCATGGCCTTCCCTGGAGGTGCAGGCTACGGCGACCCAGCCGAGCGAAGCAAGGACGCAGTCATGCGCGATCTCGCGCGCGGGTATATCTCGGCAGAAACTGCTATGCGGGACTACAATCTAAGTGCCGCAGATATTGCAGTGGTAAACGCGGCAGTAGCCAAAGGAGAAGACCTCT
Organism: Sulfitobacter sp.; assembly: GCA_036964385.1. Lineage (GTDB taxonomy): Bacteria > Pseudomonadota > Alphaproteobacteria > Rhodobacterales > Rhodobacteraceae > Sulfitobacter. The sequence goes on from JBALTK010000163.1 coordinate 7,140, forward strand.
GATGAAAATGGCAAACAACACGTTCACCCGCGCGCTGGCCAACGGCGACAAACAGGTCGGCCTTTGGGTGACACTGTCCAGCGCATTCGTGGCCGAAGTCACAGCGCCTGCGGGATACGACTGGGCGCTGATTGATATGGAGCATTCGCCCAACGACTACATGACTGTGCTGGGCCAGCTTCAGGCTTTCGCGAATACTTCGACCACCGCTATCGTACGACCCGAATGGAACGATACTGTGATCGTGAAACGCCTGCTTGATCTCGGCGCGCCCGGCCTGCTCTTTCCAATGATCCAAACGATCGAGGAAGCGCAGAAGGCCATTGCGGCGACCCGCTACCCTCCGCACGGTGTACGCGGTGTATCAGGTTCCACCCGCGCCAATAAATTTGGACGGGTGAAGGACTACATAAAGCGGGTTGAGGAAGAGACGACTGTCATTCTCCAACTTGAAACCGCCGCTGCGGTGGGACGAGCAGTAGAGATCGGGACGGTTGACGGAGTCTCGGGCATCTTCTTTGGCCCTGCGGATATCGCCGCCGACATTGGCCTGTTGGGACAGCCCATGCACAAAGATGTATGGGCCCTGATCAAACCCGCAGCACAGGCGCTCATTGCCAAAGGTGTGCCTGTCGGAACGTTGGTCATGGATACAGATTTCGCAGCCGAGTTACTGCGCGAAGGGTTCACCTTTGTCGCTTGCGCTTCTGATGCGGGACTATTGGCAAAAGCGTCCGACGCGGCACTCGCGGCTGTAAAAGGCGCGCTGGACTAGCTACCCTTACGCCAGAATAAACAGAACACACCAAATCAAAGGCATTCCACCATGAAAAAACTCGTACTTACCGGCGCAGCGGGCCGCCTTGGCTCCTACCTGCGTGAACCGCTTTCCAAAATGTGTGACGAACTGGTCTCGACAGACATCGCAGGCGATATTGGAACGCTTTACGAAGGCGAGACTTATGCCAAGGGTGATCTGGCAAGCCTTGACGATATGATGCGTGTTCTTGAGGGCGCGGACATGGTCGTTCACATGGGTGCTTATGCGGATGAAGGACCATTTGACCAGTTGCTGGGGCCAAACTTTATCGGAGCCTATAACATCTGGGAGGCCGCCTATCAGCACAAGCTGAAGCGCGTGGTTTATGCCAGTTCAATTCACGCAGTTGGCATGCACCCCAAGAACGAATTCATCGATACAAACGTGCGTCACCGCCCTGATACGTTCTATGGATTGGCCAAGTGTTTTGCTGAAGATTTGGGCAGCATGTACTGGGACAAGCGGGGCCTTGAAAGCGTACACATGCGCATCCTGTCCTGCGCCCAAGTCACCAATGCGCGGGCCCTTGGGTCATGGCTTTCCTACGATGATCTGATCCAATTGGTGCAGCGTAGCATCGAGACCCCCGTCACGGGTTTCTCAATCGTCTACGGCGTGTCCAACAACGACCGCGCTCCGGTAGACAATGCGCAGGCCAGCTTTCTTGGCTACCGCCCGAAAGACAATGCAGAGCAATTCGCAGAGCAGATTCTGGCTGAGACGGAACCGATGGACAATCAGGACCCAGGCAATATGTGCCACGGCGGGCCGTTTGCGTCCGTTGAACTAGGCAACAGCGGCGTGGCGACGATGAACATCGTGGACGACACTAAAAAGGTCTAAGCCAGTTTAACAACAGAGATTGACCGCAGTGATGAAACTGCGGTCATCTTAACTCACGCGGTCGCTGCTTTTACCGCCAGATCGGCCATCTCAAGCGCTGCTTCGCGCGTTGATGTCACCGCAATGAACAGCCCGTTGTGGCAGAACTTTGCCCCCTTAACGCCGCTCGCCTCTTCCAAGGCTTCATCCGTTAGCCCTGCCCATGCGGCAGGCAGATCGGCTCGCTGCTCAAAGCTATCGCCCGTGATGCGGATGCCACCAATGGCCCAATCACTGTCACGCGGATTGACGACAAACAGCAGATGATCTGCGCCTGTTTTCTCAAT
>JBALTK010000164.1:0-9101 GCA_036964385.1 Sulfitobacter sp.
CGCCAGAGCGCCCGATAATGCCAATCATCATTGGCTTTTCAACCGTGAAGCTTGCCGCATCTACGGCGGTATTCGCACCAAATGATTTCGTGACCTGATCTAATTGTAGCATAACAGCCCCCTGCGTTGGGCTATTCCTACGGCGGCACTAATTCACTTTTGTATTGGTTGAATGAAACTTTTGTAACAGAGCTCCAGCCAAGCCTCACGACGTCAAGCATGCAAGTCATTATTACGAAGCAACGATTGCTGGAGCTAAACTGTTTCACTAAGCAAAGCGAAAAAGGCACCCCAGACCAGAGTTCAATAACATCCCTCGAACGTCCCGCTTAAGGCTGATTGCAGACCTTCGCACTCACTATAGCATTCGCCACAGTGGGCTCTGAGCTGCCGTTCGCTGCAATGTCCGGAGATGTCAGCTTTGGATAATGCCCATTGATCGGATGCTTCCTTTGACAAACCTCCCAAACACCCACCGCCGCAGCGTCCTGCTGCCTCACCTCATACGCTGATCCTTCACTTTTAGGAGGCAGCACAGGTGTGCGGCTGGGCCTTATAAGCCCGGAGCGCCAGATAAGCGTAGACGGGCGGGATCGTTACCCGCGTCTCCTACCACCCCCACTTTGCCAAATACCGTCGGTTCGACACGCACCACACAACAGGCATGGCACAATAACTTACGGACAAGACCCATGAAGCTCTTAACGCTCGCTGATCTACATCTTGATTTCTACCTTGAGGACGGAATTGACCCGTTCGAGAAGATTCCTGCGGAGAAACTCCACGCCGTCACCCACTGCGTTCTGGCAGGCGACCTGAGCAACAAGGGTCACAAGAGATGGGCGCGTTGCTTGCCTTGGGTGGCGGAGCGGCTTCCAAACGCTCAGCTCTTCGTTCTGCCTGGAAATCATGACTTCTACGATGGGAATATTGATCGGGAAGACAAGTTGCGGGATGTTGCCGCTGCACATGGTGCAGCTTTTATCCAAAGATCAGAATTATTCTTCGGGCGGCACCGTTTTCTTTGCTGCACATTGTGGACAGATCTCGCGATCTATGGCGAAAGACCCGCGAACCTTCAGCACGCCGCCAACCACATGAATGACTATAATTACATTCGGGTCGCCAAGACGGGCTACAAGAAACTCACACCGATGCAAACCGCGCAAATTCATGTGGATCATCGTCAGTGGCTGGAAGAACGCCTTTCGGAAGAATTTGAGGGCGAGACGACCGTGATCACGCACCATGCGCCGCATCTAAAAGCGCTGAAAGGCACGCCCGCCATCGGGCCTTGCTACGCCTCAGATCTCGATGCGCTGATGCTGAAATATCAGCCTGAGCGGTGGCTGTACGGGCACACACATCATCGTGTCGCATTCAGCGTTGGTCGAACCTCGCTGACCAACGTTTCGATTGGCTATCCTGGACAAATGGATCTGATTGATAGCCTGGATCCATTTGCCATTGAATTGAACAGTGAGTAACATCATGCCAGACGTCCCCTTCCTCAGTGTCGCATTTGTCTTTTCTCAAGCCAGCAGCCGCGATCTGGGCAGCTGACCGATTGAAGTCGGCCTCAGCTGGATTGATCGCAACCTTGAAGCCCAGCCGTATCATAACTTGATCCACAGCCAGTGCCAGAATGGCCGGAGCATGCATGGTCACCAGCCAGCGCAGCCGTACACAATATCCCGCGTTCCGAACTGGATGCGGCACCCGATGTAACTGAGGGGTCCTGTCGCAAATATTTTGAGGTCTGAAAGTCAGCAATCATTGGATGCTGTCATGCTGCGAGCGCGGCAAATTTCTTGAATGGTGAGACCCCGTTTTGATCAAGTTGACCCTTGCGGATCATATGCGCTGTTTCAATTCCGGCCAGCGTGGACGCGGCCGAATGCAACGCCTTGAAACCAAGCATGGGCCGGGTAATTCGTTTGATGAAACGGTTGTCGGCCTCTTTCTGGCTTGGGCACCTGCAGCGATCTGCGGCGAGAACTTTACGACCCAACGGTTCAGCGTCGCGTAATCAACTTCAATGCCGCGTTCAGCCATGATCTCCTCAAAATCACGATACAACACGCCGTAGCGCACATAGAAAAATACCACTTACAAGATTATGCTTTTGGGGAAATGCATTCCTTTGAAATCAACGGCCACTGACGCCCCCCCTTGCTTCCCTGTTTTGTCACCGTGTTGCAAAATCAGCGGCGAAGGGGAAGGGCCGAAGTATTTGCGACAAAACCCATAGATTGATACGCTGGTACGTCCCATGCCGATAATGCCCCCTCTAGACCTGACGGCGCGCTGAAATCAGGTCTGAGTCAAACCACAAGCGCGCAATTCTTCCGCGGTCAGATGATCACGCACAGCCAAAGCGAGGCCTTGAATGTGTGGACCGTAACGCTGCCAGCGCTTTATTGATCTCGTGTAGATCGGCTCGCGCACTTGGGCCACAGAGGCGGTGTTGATCCCCCGCGACGAGGCCGTGTGATCCAGCACGTCATCGCGCCACGACAAGCCGGTAAACTCCAGCAGCGATCGCATCTGAGCTTCGGCATCAGCCACGACATCCTCGTATTGCACCACGCGCACCTGCTCCGGCAGCAGCTTTTCCCAATGCGTTGCGAGGCCGTCAAAAAGGTTATAGATAAGACCCAGATTCTCGAACGACGAGCTGAACGTCTGGTTGCGGCCAAAGTTTTGCGTGTAGTTGGACAGCAGACAATCCAGCGGATGCCGCCGCATCAGCACAAACCGCGCGCGCGGGAACGCCATGGCAAGCACACCTATGTAGTAATAGTTAGCGGGCATCTTATCCGTCACCACCTCGGATTTAAGACCTTCGCGGTGCAAAAACTCAACGTAGTCCTCGGCGAATTGGGTGATGTTGTCTTCGCTCAGATCATCGGAAGAGCGTTCGTTCTCCAAGATCGCGCGCAGTACAGGGTTTTTAGAAAACGCCACTTGGGTCGCGATCATTTCACCCCCTGCTTGCACGTCCGGATGACACGAAAACATCTGCTCCATCAATGTGGTGCCGGACCGGGGCAGCCCGCAGATGAACACAGGCGCGTTAGAGCGCAGCCCTGCGCCCTTGAGACGTGACATCAGCGCAGGCGTGACCAGTTCGCGCACGCGGCTGTTCTGATCATGGGCTTTTGCGCGGTCAAACGGATGCACCTCGGCGGTGGCGGCATTGGCAAGCGCGAAATGATGCGCCGCCGTGTCGTAGTCCGCCAGATCCTGCGCCGCTTTGCCATGGGCAAAGTGATAGGTTGATCTGGTCTCGGACGGGGCCTCGGGGTTGGCCGCCAACTTGACGCCGAAGCTGTCCAGCAGGGCAAGCTCGGGGCTGTCTGCTGTGGTTTTGCGCAGCGAGACGATGCGGCTTGTGGCAGCCAAGCCAAAATCCTGCGATGCTGCCGCATGCAACAAGGCCTCGACCGCCTCGTTCATGCGCCCTGCCGCACCAAGGATTGTCCCCAGATGCAGCCATGCCTCGGGCGCTTCGGGCACCAGCTCCAGCGCGCGGCGGGCGTGGTGTTCAGCGGCGTCGTGACGCTCGCGGCGAAACAACGCAAGCGCAAGGTTCACATGCGCGCCGGGCGATTGCGGGTCTTGGGCCAACACGCGAAACAGAACATCAATCGCGGGCTGAAATGCGCTCATCCGGATATAGGCCTGCGCAAGGTTGAGGCGGCTGTCGATGAGCGTATCGTCCAGCTCCAGCGCAGTGTTTAACGCTTCAATCGCGCGCGGATACTGCTTGTCGATCACCAGTGCTGCGCCCAAATTGGCATGGGCCAGCGCGTGCTTGGGTGCCGTGTCAACGCCCGCTTGAAACACGTCAACAGCGTCATCAATTCGACCTTGTTTGGCAATCAGCGTGCCATAGTCAACGATAATGCCCACGTCTTCGGCATCAAGGCTCATCGCGGCTTTGAGTTCGGCCAGTCCGGCATCCACATCGCCTTGCATCGCCATGTTGAGCCCGCGCACGTGCACAAGGCGCGCAATTTCGCCATGCGCCTCGATCAGCTTGGCGATCATCGCTTCTGCTTCTACAAAACGACCTGCGTTCTGGTGGCGCTTCACTCGCTCAAGGTTGGCGTTGACCGCCTCTAGTATTTTGTCATCGGACAGACGCGTTTCAACAGACATGAAAGTTCCTTGGTCAGGTCGCGCGGATTAGGCCACGCGGACCTTTTTGTCATTAAGCCCCAGCGCAGTTGCGCGCGCCTCAAGTGCATCCACAACCGATGTCGGCACCATGCGCTTGGCTGATACGCGCGGCAGGGCCATCTCGGGGATCATGGGCGCGTCCATACGCTCTGCACCGTTGTTAAAATTCACGCGGTCGGCGAAATCGACAAAGGTCTCGGCGGGGGTGTTTTCCGCCAGCAGCAGCTCATGCGTGCCAGTCTCGATGTGGTAGTACGTGAACGCCTTGCCCGGGTTTGCGACCTGATAGATCGAGCGGCCATTAAGCAGCGTATGCGCATCAAACAGGCGGCCACCAACCTCAACCGCGTGGTTGGGCGACAGGTACAGATCGCGCGAGGGGACGTTTTCGGCCAGCGCGCCTGCCGTAAAGCAGATCGGATTCACCTTGGCGGGCACGGTCGCGGCGGTATCGACGTGCTGCACGCCCAGCCACTGAACTTCGGTCTCGCCGTCCACGGTGGAGATGATGTCACCCGCTTTGACATCCTCGACGTTGACCATGCCGTCTTTCGTGGCGATCTGCGTGCCCGTCAGGAAACAGGTCAGCGCGGGTGCTGCGGTGGTCATGCTGCTGATGCCGTAAAAGCCACCGTTGAAAATAACAGAGGTGAAGTTTCCAGTCGTGGCACCAGTAGACACGGTACCAACAGCCATCGCAACGACAACATTATCCGCAGTGTTTGTCGCTACAAACGTGACGTTCCCGCCCGTACTCACTAACGAGAATTCGACCGACATCTGGCCCGCAAACTGCGCATTTCCCGCCCCGTCATTAAATGTCAACGTCACGGCACCAGGCGTGGATGTGTCGGAGACCGATATCTGACCGCCGCCGAAACCAGGGAAGTAGTTAAGACCTTCAAAGCCCGCATTGCCTGCGGCAGAGCTGAGCGTAAAATTAACGCCATCATCGGTGAAGCTAAGGGAGGGGTCAACGCCACTTTGGAAGGCGCTCGCCCCGTCGTTGAATTCAAATGTTGGCATGTCAGATCCTCAAAGGTTTTCTATATAATTATGGGTTAGCGTAACGAAGCGTCAGTGACTTATCCACTTTAAATTGCATCGACTCGGGCGTTACCACCTGCAAGTGCAATATAAATGTGCGCGGGTCGCCTTGGCATATCCCAAAAATGCCAGCTCTGAGCGAAAGCCTATGTCCATTCCGCCGTAGACCGCATTGCGCCTTGAGCTTTGATCACGACCTTTGCATAATCAGTGCCATGAATGAACTCACTCCAGATGCTTTTGACTCGCTGGTCGGTCAGGGCTTTGTCGTGACCGACGATGACGGTGCACAGATCACGATGATCCTCACAGGTGTGAGCCGCCTTGAGACAGGCGCGCCCGTCACGGACATCGACGGCAATCCGCTGCGCGCAACCGCGTTTCAGTTGACTCTGCGCGGGCCTGCCGAGCCGTTGTTGACCACCCAAGCCTACCCCGTCGATATCCCCGGCCTTGGCGTACACCATCTGCTGATGTCCGCGTTTGAGGCGGGGCGCACGGCGGTCAATTACGATATCGTCTTCGCCTGACTTATCAAGCGGCGCGTGAGGGGATTGCATCGCCATCAGATCACGCGCGGGCCAGTATCAGGCATCCATTCCATCCCGACATAGGCGCCCTTGTCCGCGGTGATCAAAAAGCCGTGGCGGCGGTATAGGTCCAGCGCAGGGCTGTCTTTGAGCACGCTCAGCCGTACGGGTACTTTGCCGCCATGCGCCTCGTTCATGAGCGCGCGCAGGATGTCGGTGCCAATGCCCCTGCCCCGCCATTCCGGCGCAACCGTGAATTCGATCATCTGCAAACACCGGTCCTGCCGGTCGACATAAAGCCGCCCGACATCCACGCCATCCAGCTGGATGATCACAAAGGACGCGCCCGGAAATGACGCGGCATAGGCGTCTGATTGCAGCTTGAATTGCCGCATGATGAAATCGTCGATGTTGGCCTGCGACCAATCAGTATGTGCAAATTCATGCGCGCGCGTGCTTGCGTAAAGCTTCAGCAGATAAGGTTGATCCGCATCGCTAACAGGACGAAACGAGACCGTCGGCGCCAACAAAGTTGTCATTTTATCTCCCCACACTTTGGATCAAACCCAAAGGTATCCCCGCCCCGAACATAAACGACGCCCAGCGCGGGAACTTGTGTTTTAGTTCAACACCACTTCGATGTACGATCCACCGTTCTGCCGTGGCGCTGCCGCCATGAACAGATCAGCAGAGCCGATGCGCGGGTGGTGCACACGGTGAACCCCCTCGCCATCGGCAACCAAAGGGGCGATGTCGGGGCTGTCGAACGTCGCAACAACCCCTTCGCGGCGGCGTATCCCAGTCGGGCGATCGATGCCCGACGTGCTGGCCGTGACCGCCACCAGTTTCAGCGCCAACGTGCCGTGTGCTTGGGTTTTCACGCGAAAACGCTCGCCTACAAACGGTGCCAGTTCCTCTGCCGTGGCCGTGTCCCAGCGCGGCGCAAGTGTTGCGGGTTTGGCAACGGGTGCTAAGCCCGCGTCTGTGCCCGCAATACGCGCTGATGCCATCGACGGAAGGGCTGCCACTCCGGCAAGTGCCGCTTGCCCTGCCATAACGGTACGCCGTGATACCTTGTTCAGAAAGCTCATGGTCTTCTCCTACTTCAAGGGTTGATCAGCTGCGCGACGGGTAAAGCCCAAGCATCGCGATGACAAAGTTCACGACTTGGAACGGCGCCATATTGTCATGCGGATGACCGCTGCCGGTAGGTGCAACCAGAACCGAACCCGCATCCATCGACACGTCCTCAACCGGCGCATTCGCGCGGAAGATATTGGACCCCGCGGCAATGATGTTGCCCGCGGGCGTGGCCACATTGCCTGGACGGCCTTCGGCACGCATTGTCGCTGTGTGCGTATGCGACGGCATTTGACTTGTGGTGAGCGTAACGGTTTCTTGGCCAGCTTGTTCGCCCATACGGCGGCTGACACGACCCGGCCCTGTGCCGTGGTGCATCGGTGTGCGTCCACGCAATTCCGGCAGACCAAACGTGGTACGACCATCGCCGCCATAGATTGTGCCCAGCAGCGAAAACATCGACTGATTTTGTGATATTGGTATCAGCTGGCCGTCGCACGTTGCCCACCCTCGTGGTGCAAAGTTAAACCCAACCATACGAATTTCGCCAATAAACGGTTCTGACATAGTATGTCCTTCTTGAAAAATAATCGAAATAGAAAACTTGGTCTTGGTCGTCTGAGAAATTGTCGTCTGAAATTGACCACAAAAAATGGCATTGTTCTCAGCGTAGACATAGGCCTCCGGGGTTTGCAAAGTAAAATTTACCAATAGTTGCATTACGCCCCCCGCCGCAGGGCAACCGCAGCAGGGTATCGTCGAAAAAATCATATAGATACGTTCAATCGGGCGACATCATCTTGTGGTGATCGGAGTCAAGGGTCGAAGCGCGGAAGCTCACCCTATCCGGGAAAGTGCCGCAACGATCTGATTTGATACGCGCCCGTCGCGCGCATTCCAATAGCGCCCAGTTGTCTTGTATGAGAGCCGCACATGCGGCTGCACATGGCGGCGCGTCATCTCGTCCGTGATGATTGTGAGGTCTTTGCGGTTCTCTTCATCGTCGGTTTCGTGCAGATAGAGTGCTATTGCGCGGGTCATCAATCCGGGCCCCGTTTTAGACCATGTATTGTCATTTTCGCGCTGCAACAACGACCGCCCCGCCAGCACAATCGCGTTGTTCAAAACCGGATGACCGGGGCGGGCGCAGATCAGGTTATTGGCAATGGAACCCATGATTTCGCGCACCACAATCATGCCATCGCCTTGGGCCAGCAGCGCGCTCAGATCACTGTTCAAACGGTCATCAGCATCAACGTAAATGCCACCAAATTTATACAGCAGGCAGAGCCGCAGAAAATCACACTCTTCAGCGGCAGAATTGGCCAACGAGAAGGCGCGCACGTGTTTTGCGCCGAAGTTCTTGCGCAAAAATGCAAGGGCAGACAGACGGTCGTAGACCGTGTGCTCAAACCCCGGCACCCGCCAGCTTTCCATTACGGCTTGAACCTCGGCGGGCGGCAATGGCGCGTTCCAATACTGCATCACATTGCGCGGAATGTTCCCTGTCACCGCTTTTGCAGGGTCCGAGATGTCAGCGCCTTCCATCCAGTCATCAATAACGAATTTTGCCGGATAAAAGAATTTTCGGGCCATGCGGCGGGTGATTTCATCCTCGGCCACGCCCGCGCTGCGCAAATGGGCTGCATCCTCGCGATAGAGCCCCTGGTCCTTGAGCAGGGATCCGACCAGCGTTGTGCCAAAATGGCTTGCTGTCTGGCGACCTGTCGCCGGTGATCTGCGCACGTCCGCTTCGATTTTGCAGGCGTCCTCATAGCGGCCCAGCGCCAGATATATTTCAACCGCACGCACCGAAGCGATCGCTTTCAAACCGCGCGCCTGCCGCTTTTCAAGGACTGCCACAGCTTGCTGCAGATGACCGCCTTGCACCAAAAGTTCGATCCGGTTGAGGTCAACAGAGGCCTCGGGGTTGACCGCCGTGAGCGCATCAAGCATCACATGTCCCGCGGCCAGATCGCCATTGGCGACACAGGCGCGCAAGAACATCGCGCGCAAAAGCGCCTTGTGGGGCCACCTGTTGATCGCCCGCCGCAAATACCGCAACGCAAGCCGCGATTTGCCCACGCCAAGGATCTGCTCTGCGATTATTCTCGTCTCCAAGACCGTCGCAGGCACCTGAATATCGGACCGCGCCAAGGCAAGTGCGGCATCTGGTCCTGACAAAATGGAGGCGGTAGACACTCTGAATTCGGGTTGCTCGGACGGTTGCAACTTGGCCTCAAGCGCCTGCGCCAAACG
>JBALTK010000165.1:0-9058 GCA_036964385.1 Sulfitobacter sp.
CGCATGGTCAGTCCAATCCGCTTGCGTGGCACGTCTACTTCCGTGACGCGCACACGCACGACGTCGCCCGCTTTCACGACCTCGTGTGGGTCTTTGACAAAACGGTCAGCAAGTTGGCTGACATGTACTAGCCCGTCTTGATGCACGCCTACATCAACAAATGCACCAAAGGCCGCGACATTGGTCACGGTCCCCTCAAGAGACATGCCCGCCTTAAGATCGGTGATGCTGTCGATGCCATCAGCAAAGGTTGCCGTTTTAAACGCGGGACGTGGATCGCGGCCCGGTTTTTCAAGCTCCAATAGGATGTCGCGCACCGTCGGCAGGCCGAAGTTGTCGTCAACAAATTGCTCAGCGGTCAGCCCAACTAAGGCGGCGCTGTCTTCCATGATTGCGCGTACATCGCGCCCGCAAGCTTCCACAATTTTGCGTGCCACACCGTAGGCCTCCGGGTGGACCGAAGACGCATCAAGCGGTTCTGTGCCTTCAGTGATACGCAAAAAACCTGCGCTTTGTTCAAATGCCTTTGGGCCCAAACCTGCGACCTTTAGCAATGCTTTGCGGCTTGCAAACGCACCGTTTGCATCACGATGTTCTACGATATTTTGCGCAAGCGAGGGACCTAACCCTGCTATATGCGACAAGAGCGGTGCGGAGGCCATGTTGAGGTTCACGCCAACTGCATTCACAGCATCTTCGACAACAGCGGCGAGAGACAACGCCAAATGTCGCTGATCCACATCATGCTGATACTGACCAACACCAATCGCTTGCGGCTCAATCTTCACCAGTTCCGCCAGCGGATCTTGCAAGCGTCGTGCAATCGACACCGCGCCACGTATCGATACGTCGACATCAGGGAATTCCAGCGAAGCCAATTCAGACGCCGAGTAAACCGACGCCCCAGCCTCGGACACGATTACTGGAGTTGGACGGGTAACGCCACTGGGCAGCAGCTTCAACGTATCAGCTACGAGTTTCTCGGACTCGCGGCTGGCAGTTCCATTGCCAATCGCGACCAAAGCAACATCGTGTTTTTTGATCAGCTGTAGCAACACTTCCTGTGAACCTCTGACGTCTAATCGCGGCTGGAACGGGTATATTGTGGCGGTGTCCAACAGCTTGCCTGTTTCATCGACCACAGCGATTTTGCACCCTGTCCGTATCCCCGGATCAAGGCCAAGCGTCACGCGAGCACCTGCGGGGGCCGCAAGAAGCAAATCCTTGAGGTTACGTGCAAACACCTCAATCGCAGTCGTATGGGATCGGCGCCGCAAGTCTGTCATCAGGTCCACGAACATGGTCAGGCTCAGTTTAACCCGCCACGTCCAAGCCGCCGTATCTTGCAGCCATTTATCACCAAGCCCATGGCCCCTTATCCCAATCTCAGCGGCAACAATGTTCACCATTTTATCCACACCAGTCTCTGGTTCCGGTGCAATATCAATCGTGACGATCTCTTCTTTTGCAGCGCGCAAAATAGCCAAGGCGCGGTGCGAAGGGATCGTGGCCCAGCTTTCAGTATGATCAAAATAGTCCGAGAATTTCACCCCAATTTCTTCTTTGCCCTTTTGAACACGAGCCGTCACTTGCGCCTCTTGTTGCATCACTTGACGTAAACGGCCCAAAAGCCCCGCGTTTTCTCCAAGCTCTTCCGACAGAATATCGCGCGCACCATTCAACGCGTCCTTTTCCGCCACCACAGTGTCCGACAAATACCCTTTAGCCAGCACGATTGGGTCAGCAGCTCGGTCATCCAAGATAGAACGCAAAAGAGGCTCCAGCCCATTCTCACGCGCGATCATTGCTTTGGTGCGCCGTTTGGGTTTGAACGGCAAATAGAGGTCTTCCAGAACCGACTTCGTATCGGCCAGGGCAATTGCCCGAGCAAGCGCGTCCGTTAGCTTCCCCTGCCCTGTGATCTCAGAAACAATGCTTGCCCGCCGTTTTTCTAAATCGCGCAAATAGCTTAACCGTTCGGCCAATCGGCGCAATTGCGTGTCGTCCAACCCGCCTGTCACCTCTTTGCGGTAACGGGCCACGAACGGTACCGTGTCACCACCATCGAGCAATTTCACCGTCGCGATGACTTGCTCTGGGCGAGCTCCAATCTCTGTGGCGATATTGCGTGCGATACGGTCAGCGACAGCGGTCATTGCAGACTCCTAAAATGTGTTCGGAACGCAGTGTTATATCCGCTAGTTGAGAGGGCCAAGTCTAAAGTGCTATGTGTTACCAGCGAACCAGACTTCAGCGTAATTGTGACGTTCGCTATTTCAACACAGAATCTACATGTTGAAGTGCCGCTTCTACCTTAGCTGAATGGAGACTTCGCTCTCGCAAAGAAAGTCGGCTTCCTGCCCTTTGTGAAGACTGCATATCACTGCCTCAGGAAGAGCAGTCAAAAGCGTCCTGACCTCACCCACCGCGATGGATCGCGCCCCGACCACAATCCCCTCACCGGACATCAGGATGCCTGCTTACGGCATGGATATCAGTAAACAACCCTCTGCCAACATCCCAACGCTCACATCGTCCTGAGGGAAAACAAGACCAGAAGTCCTGCGCAAGGTTGCGACAAACCGTACTCATGAAAGACCGGCTGACTCATCTACTGACGTAGCCACCAGATGTCTTTCCCCTGCTCCGCAAGCTGAAAACAGGATGGCAAAACGTCTCCTCGACGGACTTTTGTGATGGCCCGCCCTACCCTTGATGACCTCTTCACCGAAGAGGATGCATTCGGCCCGCTGGATGTGAAGCCAAAAGGCTCAAGACCTACCGACAGCGAAGCGCGCGGCACTGTTGCACTGAGAGACTTGAACACCTTCTACGATACTCATGGTCGTGTGCCTGATGCCGACGCAAGCGACCACGACGAGATGCGCCTCGGATCAATCAGGCAAGCCGTACGCAAGCAGACCATTCAAGAGATGCATGACATCGACAGGTTCAGCCTACTTGTCGATGTTGCCAAGGTCTCCAAAACATCATGGCGCGACGTTCCTATTGATTAGTATCTTACGAACAGCCTTGACAATATTTGGGGCAGCGATGATCTGGAAGTAGGCCCTGCTCTGGTCACGCTGAAGCACACCACAGCAGCGGCTGAACGGTTTCAACCCGATCAAACAGGCTCAGGGTCATCTCCTCAAATGGCACTGAAAGCGATCCGCTGATGTTCTCTGTTTTAAAATCGCTGAATGATGACAAGGCAGCTCAAATGGTACAGCAGGTTGATCTTGGCCCACTTGATCACTCCGGCACGATCTATGTCCTGCGCTCCCTATCAAAAGACCCCGCTCTGGCAGACAAACGGATGATTTTGCACACGATTGGCGTTACTAGCCAAACTATTAGGAGACGAGTCGCAGATGTGCGTATCGCATCCCACATTCTTGATGGCGCAAGTCAAAACAGTAGCGACCCTCGAATTGTAGAACGTACCAAGGCATAGGGTGGGACTACTGGTACACAGGTTTATCCGAAAGAATGGTTCTTTGTCTTGCCCCAGCATGTCGGAGAAGCTGCAAAACTCTTTTAAAACAGGATGCTTCACCTATATCACTATGATTTGGAACGGCAGCGCATTGAGTTCAAGAACAGCTGCGGCCTTTGGTTCGACCCATATCGGCGGTTCGCGAAACTTCCAGTTAAAAAGTGTCATGAAACAATAGAGTAAAGCCGCTCTTCGCGCCTCACTACGTCATCATAGAGCGTATATGCGTCGCTACATTGCGGGCGTCCACCACTGCTTCGCGCACCAGCCAGTCGAAATGACCCGAGAGGGATTTTACCCGTTCGATTTCGCGAAAAGCCAGATAGCATTGCCCCACATATACGACCGCCAAGTTGGGGCCGAATATTGTGACGGGCGCGCTGAACACATGATGCGCGTCAAACAGAAAGATGCGCAACCTTGGGAACATCTGATCGCACTGATCAGCAATGAAGTTGAGTTGCTCGTAACGTATGCTTTCATCTACGCCTTTGTAGTAGGCGGTTCCCGCTGCGCAGGCTTCGATTTCGTGAATTGGAATGGCAATCTCGTAGTCGGAAACACCTGAGGACAACCATTCGAGTTGATCCTGCATTGCGGCGAATGCTTCGGGCAAAAGGCGTTCGGGGAACATGCCGTATTCCCACTCCAACATGCGCTTCGTTTTTAAAATGTCCGGCAATGTCGCAGGGACGTGGCGCACCTTATAGCCTGCGGCCTCATGGTGCCACGCGAGCAACTGCGCGTCCGCCGAGGTGCGCTCGGCCGGACTGAGTGAAAGTGCCGCCGCGACAATATCGCCGGGAGTTTCGGGTCTGTTTGTGAGCCCGAGAAGCCAATCTGTGCTGACCCCTAAAGCCACGGCCACATCGGCGGCTAATTGTGCGTTTGGGAGGCGGGGTTGGTCGTCTTTGAGAAGTTGGCCGATGGTAGAGCGATCGACCTGCGCCGCGCGCGACAGCGCACTGCGGGTTGTGCCTGCGTGTATCATCGCCTCGGTGAGGCGTTTTCGAAAGAGGTCCGCTCGGTCACGCTTGTCCATTAAAAGCCACCATGTAGATTAAAGTCATCAATATAGGTTAAACGCAGCAAATTCACCTAATGTCCACGTTTGCCAAAGGAAGTTAAACGAATGAGACCGTAAACTTGTTGGAGAAACCCCGATGGACAGCAAAATCAGGCTCCTTGCAAAAGCCGTCACTTGGCAAGTTTCTGGGCTCATTTCTATGATGTTGATCGGTTACCTGTTCACAGGCTCAGTCGTTGCGAGTGGCGGCATTGCCGTAGTGGGCTGTTTCGCCGGCTTTGTTGCGTATTTTGTTCATGAGATCGCTTGGGGAAAAGTTGCGTGGGGGCGCATCCATACACCTGACGCAACGCGTTAGGACATAAACACCAAGGTATAAGGAACGCCCTTATGAAGAGCGGAGCCTCTGGCCCGAACGCCGCTTGCCGGATGCATTAGTGAGGCTTATCACCTCACTAATGAAGTTTGATGTTTTACACCTTTTGACCGGACAGCGCGCTGCTGGCACGCCTTATGGCAAAACCCAAGAGTGGTGGCCGCCCCCATTCCGTTAAGTCGTGTTGCTTAGCTTTCCCAAAACATTGAATGAATAGGTATCCCTATGACTGTAACGACCCTCGAGGCTCGTCACGACACGCTTGTTGTGACGTGGGCCGACGGCACCACCACGCCATTCCCAACCATCTGGCTGCGGGATAATTGCCCTTCAGGGCTGCATCCAGAAACAAATGAGCGCTTGCTTGATTTGTTGGCAATTGACGAGACACCGCTGCTGACAACAGCGACGGCTGACGGCGAAACAGCAGTGCTGGAGTACGCCGATGGCCATATCAGCCAGATGCCTGTCGCGCTATTGAGTGCGCATCGTCCAGGCCAGCTGAGCTTCGACGCAGGCGATATCCCTGCGCAGCTATGGCGCGCGGATCACGGCGCGGCAAACATCGCGCGTCACGCGGCATCTACCATCCTTGTGGATGATATGGCGCTGAATGACTGGATGCAGGACACCGCAAAGTTGGGCCTTACAATTGTTGACCACCTTCAGGACCGCCCCAATGCTGGCGTCGAGATCGCCGAGCGGATCGGTTTTTTGCGTGCCACAAACTTTGGCACCACTTTTGAGGTCATCAACAAACCCGATCCGAATAACCTTGCCTACACATCGGTGGCCCTGCCCCTCCATACGGATCTGCCCAACCAAGAAGTACCTCCCGGTTACCAGTTCCTGCATTGCCTTGCTAATGAGGCTGAGGGCGGCGGGTCGCTGTTTGCGGATGGTTTCGCCATGGCGGAGGATCTGCGCGATGAAGACCCAAACGCCTTCAAGCTTTTGTGCGAGGCAGCCATTCCCTTTCGCTTCCATGACGCGCACGCGGACATCAGGGTACGCAGGCCTGTCATCACGCTTGGGCACAAAGGTGAAGTGATTGAGATCCGTTATAACGCGCATTTGGCCGGAATTTTCGACATGCCTGCCGACATTATGCCGGCATATTATCGTGCTTACCGTGCTTATATGGCCAAGACACGCGATCCAAAGTATCGCCTGACGCTAAAGCTGAAGGCGGGCGAAATGGTCGTCTTTGATAATCGCCGCGTCCTGCATGGACGGGATTCATTTGATCCATCCACAGGGTTTCGACACCTTCACGGGTGCTACGTCGACCGAGGTGAGTTCTTTTCGCGTCTACGGTTGTTGGCCCGCGCTACTGAAGTGATCGTCGCCGCATAACGCAGAAGAAATGCATTGAGGTCATCCGGCAGCGGGTGACCTTCTTAGACCCTTGATGTCAGCAGGCGCCGTTGGTTTGGGCCAATTTCGGCCATGATTTTTCCGGTCATCCCAAACCGGACCTTATTGCGCCGCTCAGCATTGTAGACTTCGGCCCTAAGCCGCCGTTCGTCATCTGCTCGTATCGCTGCAGTGCTGCACTACGATCCAGCCATTCCCAGTGGCTGAATTAATCTTCCAACTTCAAGAGGTTAAAAGTGAGGGCAACGAGTTTGTTCGCTGTAGCACTGGTTTGTTGGCAAATGGTACCAGACGAAACCCTTTGGCGTGTTGCGCATGTGGAAGGATTAAATCGTCTGCTCACAAAATCAACGCACTTCAATAAGTAGGCAAAACCGACAACCCGCGCGAATACCGCATAAACGGTTTCGTCCTCGTCCACATGTTGAGGTCACCGCGCATAGCGAACATTGGTGCATGCCGCAGTGAAACCCTGCTTCCCACCCCCTTGTGCCGATGAGCAAGAACGGCTCAGGCCGGACGTTGAAAATTGAAGCTTCGACCGCTCAAATCGACCACAAACGCGATTGATCGGTCCTTGCGCTTTTGTCTATCCACCAAAACCCGTTCGTCCTTTTCCAGACGAGCCAAAGCCGCCACGCGAGCTTGCAGTGGCGCGTGTCATGGGTGTTTTCCCCACCGTCGCGGCAGGTCGGGTGAACTGTGAGGTGTTGAGCTTTGCCGAACCACTATTGCTCGAAAAAGTGCTGGAGCGCGTCGCATTGGTAAAGCGGCCGTCCGAGGATTTATAGAGCGGTTGGGCCGCTGACATTCCGGCCCGCCCCCCCAGCATATTTCCCATCAGGTAGCCGGCTAGAAGCGGCATGAAGATGCTCCCGGATCCACCCTGCGTGGCTGTTGCTTCGCTACCACAGGCACCTGCACCGTGTTGTTCTTCGCATACTTCAAGGGCGTCATACCGGGGCGCCGCCTCTACATGCAGGGTCTGCGCCTGTGCAAAAGAGGTCTCACAGTCCTGAGCAGAGAAGATCCCGCCGCGTGATGCGTCATCCAGACAGCTTTGGAGATTGGGGTAAGCAGCTGCGTCCACCTGTTCTTCGCGGCAACCCGCAAGAGTAAAGGCTGCTGCTCCTACAATCGCGATGGCGACACGGTTCGAGCGTTTGATCATAGCAATCGTTCTTTCTGCCGACGTGGCATTAATTCGTACGGGTCATTCAGTAACATAGTGTGGTTTGAACCGGGACAAATCCTGAGTAATGCGGGAGCGGTCTTCGCGCATACCGATGCCCGCACAAGCCTGCCCGACAATCCAGGCACCAATCACCGGTCGAAAGCCGTCGAATTGAGGCAAAGGTGCATAGGCCTGAATAACACGCGGATGCTCCGAATAATCAGAATTTTTCGACTGTTCGATCACGGTGCCGGATTTGAATATTGAGACTGACGCACCTTCACGCGACAGGATCGGCTTGCGCACATGTCCAGCGCCAAGCTGTGCTTCGGCACGCCCAAAAGATGCGGCGACTGCTTCATCAGGCGCACCGTGGCCCGCCATGGCATCCGCGACATCCGCCTCAAAGAATGCAGGCAACAGGTTCGGGTGGCCCTCGAACATATTCCACAACACTGGCAAAAGTCCCTTGTTGGACAACAAAGCTTTCCACGCAGGCTCAAGAAACAGACACCCTGATCCAGCGATGTGGTCGGCATATTCATCGCGCAACAAGTCTTCCCATGGATAGAGCTTGAACAGAACCGCGATACGTCGGTCTTCATCGTCCAGAAACTGGCCATCATCGCTGAGCGCAATCTTATCGAGATCGCAGTAATGCGCGCCCAGCCCAGCTTCCCGCGCAGCCCAGCCCAAGGCTTCGACTGTTCCGTAATCTTCAGGGTTACCGGCAACGGCGGTGAAGTGCAGGTCGCTATTTTGTTCGAAAACTTCGCCAAACCGCGCGACCAGTGCCTCGTGTATGCCGTTAAACTGGTCCGTCCCTTCGGGAAGCACGCCTGCGGCAAGTTGATCTTCCAGCCACTGCCACTGAAAGGCCGCGCTTTCGTAAAGTGAGGTCGGCGTATCGGCGTTATATTCCAGCAACTTGGCGGGTCCGTTGCCGTCATAGGCAAAATCAAACCGTCCATATATTTCCGGATCGTCGCGCCTCCAGCTCTCTGCGACAAGGTCGCGGTGGGCTTCGGGAATCGCAAGCTGCTCCATCAAGCTTTCGCTGGTGATGATGTGGGCGACGGCCTCGCGGCACATGGCGTGAAGCGCGGTCGCAGGGTCCTCCAAATCGTTCTCAATCTGATCGAGCGAGAATGCATAAGCCGAGGTTTCATCCCAGTAGGGTTCGCCATGCATATCGGCAAAAGTAAAGCCGACGTCCTTGGCCTGATCCCGCCAGTGAGGCCGCTCGGGCAAAGTGATCTTTTGCATATGTCGCTCCCCGGTGTTCAAAAACGTTTAGTTGATTTCGACTTCAGCCACCAGACATGGTCTTTTGTGGAGGCCAAAATTTTGGACTATGTCTGGCAGCGAACTCACCGAACCGCGCCAAAGATATAAACGCTATATTAGTGCGTTAGAGGTCGTTTGATAAAGGAACCGACAATATCGCCTGCAACATGGTCGAAGCTTCGAAATCCGTTCAATGTGTCATCCGTAATGAACGGCCCAAAGAAGAAACACGTCAATCGTTTCGTCGCCACGCCGCAGCTTCCCCAAAGCGGACATCGGCGACTAAGCGCGGGAACCTTTGGGAATCGAAAGCAGCTT
>JBALTK010000166.1:0-8986 GCA_036964385.1 Sulfitobacter sp.
CGTTGGTTCAGAAGAACAGTTCAAGCTGATCGAAGACCTTGCAGACAAATTGGGTGCCGCTGTTGGCGCATCCCGCGCTGCGGTCGATTCCGGTTACGCACCGAACGACTGGCAAGTTGGTCAAACTGGTAAAGTCGTAGCTCCGGATCTCTATGTCGCCGTCGGCATCTCCGGTGCGATCCAGCACCTCGCCGGTATGAAAGACAGCAAGATCATCGTTGCGATCAACAAAGATGAAGAAGCACCAATCTTTCAGGTTGCTGACTTCGGTCTGGTTGCAGACCTCTTTGAAGCTGTGCCCGATCTGATCGAAAAGCTCTAAGCTCAGCTAGGTAATATTGCTGCTAAAGAACATGAGAAGGCCCGCTGACCACAGCGGGCCTTCTTTGTATCACATCAACCTATCCAACACAGGGTAAAGCGCGCGCGCTACTTCTTGATGAATATGGGGGTGCGGCACCACTTTCGCAGCTTCTTCTTCCAATATAGAAAATGTCATTCCCTCTGACCCACTCGAACGTTTCTTCGAAGAAACATCAACAATTGCACTCAGAAGGGGACCCAAACGATCCACCATATCGTCAGTGATCAACGAAGGCGCCGGACCGGCCTCCATTGACCAACCCACCTCGGCACCTGATGCGTCAATCCGCACCAATACGACCTCTTGCGACAACTGTGTGAGCAAGCGCCGCATCCGCCTGACCCAAGTTTTTTCCAGCATGTGACGTATCTGTGCAAAACGCCCAGCATCGCACAAATAGAGGTGCCGCAGCATGTGTTGCGTGAAGGAGAACTGCGTAAAATCGACGTCATAATAGAGCTGCTTTAAATCTGGAGAAGCATGCAGAAAGCGGTCGTTGCGACGCGGATGAACGCTGTAAAAACGGTTATTCATGTTTACCGGCCCCATCGCCTCAATTACGGTAACTTGCGCCCCCCGTGCCGCCTCCAGCACGGTGCTATCCTTTGAGAAAACATCAAGCCCGGCATTTACCTGCCCAAAGTTGACTGACGTGACCCCAGTCAGATGCTCGACCAGCAATGGAAAAGGTTGCTCGATGAACTTCCCAAACGTGGCCGTGCCCCCCAAAAAGGCCACATAAGGTGCCTCCAACGCACGCCGTGGTCCCCGAAATGTCAGTTTTGAAGTGCCATACCGACACGGTAAATAGTCCAGAGCCCCTAGCCCCAGTGTATCATAGGTCATAATGCCCACCCTTTTTTCTCACCCACGACGACTATGAGCGGCATGATCTTATGATTCGCTTAAAGGGAGGATTTGCATAAGGTTTTAGCCAGCGTCTGCCCTTGCGGCAGGGCAACACTCCGCCGTAAGCTGTGCGCAATACTTACAAAGGAAAATCCCATGCAGATCCAGACAATCGGTATCGTTGGCGCAGGACAAATGGGCAACGGCATTGCCCACGTTATGTCACTGGCTGGATATGACGTCATGCTCAATGACATCAGCGATGATGCACTGAGTGCAGCCATGGAGATTTTGCGTGCCAACATGAGCCGTCAAGTGGGACGCGGCAAGATTGCCGAAGCAGATATGGAAGCCGCATTAGCGCGGATCAAAACCACAACTGCGCTCAAGGATTTGGGGCCATCCGACTTAATTATCGAGGCCGCTACCGAGCGGGAAACGGTGAAGCAAGCGATCTTTGAAGACCTCCTTCCACACCTCAAACCTGAAACGATCCTGACGTCCAACACCTCATCAATCTCGATCACCCGCCTTGCTAGCCGGACGGACCGCCCCGAGAAATTCATGGGTTTTCACTTTATGAACCCCGTTCCAGTCATGCAACTGGTCGAATTGATCCGTGGTATTGCCACTGATGAAGAGACGTTTGCCGCGTGCAAGGAAGTCGTTGACCGTCTGGATAAAACTGCCGCTTCCGCCGAGGATTTCCCTGCCTTTATCGTGAACCGCATCCTGATGCCGATGATCAACGAGGCCGTCTATACCCTCTATGAAGGGGTGGGCAACGTGCAGTCCATCGACAGTTCGCTGAAACTTGGGGCCAACCATCCGATGGGCCCGCTTGAGCTTGCCGACTTTATCGGGCTCGACACCTGCCTTGCGATTATGAACGTATTGCACGACGGTTTAGCCGATACCAAATATCGCCCTTGTCCCTTACTCACGAAATACGTCGAGGCGGGATGGCTGGGACGTAAAACCGAACGCGGGTTCTATGACTACCGCGGAGAAGTGCCTGTTCCGACGCGGTAGAAAGAATGGGCCAACCTCGGCCTTTTCCCACGGAAAAACCAATGCCTGCAAGCACGGCGAACAAGCCTATTCGTCGAGCGCCAGAGTCCGTGCGCGCAGCCACTCCATGAAACCACGCGGATCGTCCGCGCGGGCATCAATCTCTGACTGCGGGATCGGTGCGCCTACAATGGGTGCTTGAGGTTTGTTGCAGCTATGCACGATCTCGTGCACCAGCAGCCCTTGGCGCAACATCGGCGACAGCTGGTTTGCGATCTGGTAAGCGCGGCTGTTTTGACCAGGGAATTTCATCGGCACGACCTGCGCGCCAGAGCGACGGATCATCTTGGCAGTAAAGACGTTCCATTCGGCCTCAATGGCAGGGCCCCACCATGTCTCCGATGCTGCAACCACTCCAGAGGGGAAGAGCGCCACCACACCGCCCTCCTTGAGGTGCTTCATCGCATCAGCGCGCATCTGGACGCCTTTACGCTGTGCATCAGGATCATGCGGAAATGGCACGGGGATCATGTAGCTGCCTGCGACCTCATCAATTGAGGTAAGCAGCGAACGGGTTAAAATACGATAGTCAGGACGCACACGACCAATAAGATCTGCAAAAATCATACCGTCGACCATGCCATGCGGATGGTTTGCCACGACGATCACAGGGCCTTCTTTGGGAATGAGATCAAGCTGTGATTGGGGCGTGGTCAGATCAATGCCCATGGTGTCCAATGCTGCACGCCAGAACTGTTGCCCACTAGGTGCGCCGCGTTTTTCGAACTTACGGATCATCTGCAAAATACGAAGCTTACCTGTGAAAAATTCCATCACAGAAATCATGCGGGACTTCCACGGGTCCTCAAAAGTCGAGGCATACGACAGGCTACGCCGGTCATATTTTGCAAAGTTTACCTGTGTATCCTCGACTTCCGGTGTATCGTGAGAACCAACAGATTGGGTTTTCTCCGTCACTTGGACAACCTCACTGAGACTTTGTGCATGTGCG
This sequence comes from Sulfitobacter sp., assembly GCA_036964385.1. GTDB lineage: Bacteria > Pseudomonadota > Alphaproteobacteria > Rhodobacterales > Rhodobacteraceae > Sulfitobacter. The sequence continues at coordinate 3,237 of JBALTK010000166.1, forward strand.
CTTTGCTACATGCCTTCGCCGAATTTATCAGCCACCAATGCCGTCAGCGCACTTGCAAGCGCATCAGCGTCAGGGCCAGATGTTTCAACGTCAATAAAGCTTCCCTTGGCTGCTGCCAACATTAAAAGCCCCATGATACTGTCACCCGATGCATTCATGCCATCTTTGGTGACTTCCGCACTGGCATCGAACCCTTCGACAACTTCGACGAGCTTCGCAGAGGCCCGCGCATGCAGGCCTTTTTCATTAACGATCTCGAGAGTGATATTTGTCATGGTATAGCCCTGTTATTCGGTACTGATGTTCTGGGCATCAATGTATTTCTTGCCAGCTTCCAAGGCCGCACGCACTGCGTCTGGCACAGCCTTATCCCGGCTTTTCGCAAGCTTGATCAACATGGGCAGATTTGCTCCGTAGATGATCCGTCGCCCCGCAGGCTGACACGCCAGCAAGCTGAGGTTCGAGGGTGATCCGCCAAAAAGGTCGGTCACGACAACAACACCCTGCCCTGTATCGACAGCATCGGCGGCTTCGCAAATCTCGATCTGTTTGGCGGTGCGGTCATGATCCGCGCGAATTTCAATCGCGCGCACACCCGTTTGTGATCCCACGACATGCTCGATCGCCGCGAGGTATTCGCTGGCCAATCCACCATGTGCTACAATCACAATTCCAATCACGTGTCTTGCGTCCCTGTTCGTTGCCGTGCGCTTAGTTCTCTATGTCTAATTGACACTTGCCAGCCCGCTTCCGCAAGGCGCAAAGCATGGCTTTCTGCTAGGGTAACAGAGCGGTGCTGTCCGCCCGTACAGCCGAAGGCGATGGAAAAGTGGCTCTTCCCTTCCTCTCGGCAGGCAGGAAGTATCAACAAGCTCAGGTCCAGCACCTTTTGCGCAAACTCATCATAGCGCGGATCAGTAGCCACATGGGCAGCCACACGCGCATCCGTGCCGTTCAGAGCGCGCAATGTGGGTTCCCAATACGGGTTTTTGAGAAAGCGGCAGTCATAGACCATATCGACCGAGCGCGGCAATCCGCGTTTGTAGGAAAACGACTGAACTGTGACGGACAAATGCCGTTTGCCGCCTGGCGCAAACCAATGCTCCACCTCGGCGCGCAGTTCATGCACGTTCAGGTCCGTTGTGTCGATCAGAACATCAGCGCGTGCGCGCAGAGGGGCAAGCAAGTCCTGCTCCGCCTGAATACCTTCAGCGGGGCGATCAGCGGGTGCCATCGGGTGGCGCCTCCGCGTCTCGGAAAAGCGGCGCAGCAGCACATCGGTTCCACAATCAAGAAACAAGAGCTCCGCTACGACACCCGCCCGCGTAGCCAAACGCCCCAGCAAATCAATGACTGTATTGGTTGAAAAGTCACGGTTGCGCGCATCAATCCCCAACGCCAAAGGCCGTGTCTGATCCGGCTCGTCAAAAAGCATCGGCAACAGCCGCATGGGCAAATTGTCGATCACCTCAAACCCTGCATCTTCCATCACGTTCAACGCAGAGGAACGGCCCGCTCCCGAAGGACCAGTTACAAATACAATACGGCGGAGGGGCGGGACAGGATCGCTCATGTGGTCTCTTTTCTCATGCCAACAACATAGGCATGAATAGCAGCAGGGAAATAGGGTGCGTCAACCTTGTGCAGGCAAGGCACCACTATGTCCAGTATTGTGGTACTGTGGCGCTCTGGCAGCCGCATTACCTCAAGGCATGCCATATCGATTGCGAGCATCACCGGCACGCGTTCCTGATGTGGAACGGAGAGAATTCCAACGCTCCGCGCCTCAATCATCCCTTTAATCGTTGATGGAGAGGTTGCAAGTAGGGTGCCCCCCTCGCGGTTCACAATCGTCCTGTCATCGGACACCAACAGAGCGCCCATCGCAATCAGTTGAAGCGCCAATGCGGATTTACCACTGCCCGATGGGCCAAAAATCAGAACGCCATGGCCTGCAACAGCAACACAGGTCGCGTGCAAGGTGACGACGCCGTCGGTCATAGACTAAATCGGAAGACCTACGACAAAACGTGCACCCAGTGGGTCAGACGTAATATCAGCCTCGGTGGGGCGGATGTTCTCGGCCCAGATCACGCCGCCATGCGCCTCTACGATCTGTTTGGAGATCGCAAGACCAAGGCCAGAGTTATTACCGAAATGCTCATCAGGACGCTGCGAGTAAAAGCGTTTGAAAATCTTGGACAGCGCCTGATCTGGAATACCCGGCCCAGTGTCCTCGATCACGATCAATACACGATTTTCCCGCTTGCGGGCCCAGACACGGATCGCGTCACCATCTTCGCAGAAGGAAATCGCATTGGTAATCAGGTTCACGAATACTTGCGCCAAACGCGCCTCGAGGCCCTGAACCGTGATCGGTCCTTCGGGAAGGTCCACGATAAAGTCGATACCCTTGCTCTTGGCATCTTCACCAAGATACTGACCCAGATTGCCAAGCATGTTCATCAGGTTGAACGGCTCTTCCTCTTCTTTGACCAATTCACTGTCGAGCCTTGAAGCATTGGAAATATCACTCACCAAACGGTCCAGACGGCGTACGTCATGGTCGATCACGTCAAGCAGCTTGTTGCGTTGGTCTTCACGCTTGATCATCCGTAGCGTGCCTACGGCCGAGCGCAGTGACGCCAGCGGGTTTTTAATCTCATGCGCTACGTCAGCCGCAAACTGCTCGTTCCCCTCAATCCGGTTATAAAGCGCAGATACCATACCCCGAAGCGCGCCAGACAAACGCCCGATCTCGTCCGGGCGGGCGGTCAAATCTGGAATGCGGATACGACCCGGGTTCATCTTGCGCGCATCCTTATCGCGGCCCAACTCGGCTGCGGCGGCAAGATCGGCCAATGGGTTCGCAATGGTAGAGGCCAAAACAAGGCTCAGACCAATAGAAACAAGGGTAGCGATGATGAACATTTGCAGCACACGTTCACGTTCACCGCGCACAAGGCGGTCAATTTCGCCACTCGCACTCGCGATGGCGACGACACCTACGGCAGTTCCGCCCTGTTCAATCGGGGTTGCCACGGCCAACAGGGTTGCACCCTTATCATCGTGATCTTCCTTAATTTGTGCACCGTTCGCTAGCGTTTCGGCAATGACCGGTTTCAGCCGATCCTCGATTGACATTACCTCAGCACCTGAATGAAACGGCGACGAAAGCGCATTCCAGAGCCAAGTCAGCCCGTCAGTCAGAATTGTTTTATTGTCAGCGCCGTTACCGCTTCCCGCGACCATTGCATCACGGTTGCCCTCAAGCTGGGAGATCAGCGCCCCATCGGTATCGAAGACAAAAACCTGAATACCGCTGCGCAGATCGAGACCAGTCAACGTCTTCTCGATATCGACACCTTCACCAACAGACAGGTCTACGGCCTGCCCTTCTGGCAACTGCGCTTCTACAACGTCTGCAATCAACTCTGCCTCCGAGACAAGAGATGCCGCGCGTTGCACGGCAAGGCTCTCGCGAGAGGAGTTGAGATAGAGGATACCAGCGACCAGTACGTTCAATGCAATCAGATTAAACGTGATGATTTTCCGTGTGAGCGGCGATGCACGCAAAGAGAACAGGCCACGCCGTTCACGGCGCGCCCTGATTTCATTGGGTGCAGCACTGTCCGGTGTGACCCAATCGTCACCCAGAACAACATCACCATCGCTTCTTGCGGGGGTCAGGTCGCGCACAAAGTTCCTCTCAATAATCGCCATTCTGACGGATTACTCTTCGTTATATCTGTAACCAATACCGTAGAGCGTCTCAATCGCGGAGAACTCATCATCTGCCGTACGCATTTTCTTACGCAGACGCTTGATGTGGCTGTCGATGGTGCGGTCGTCGACGTACACCTGATCGTCATAAGCAACATCCATCAACTGATCGCGCGACTTCACAAAACCCGGACGCTGTGCGAGCGCTTGCAGAAGCAAGAATTCGGTTACTGTAAGCGACACGTCATTGCCCTTCCAGCTCACGGCATGGCGCAGTGGATCCATCCGCAAATCACCTCGTTCGATGACTTTGGTTTCTTCCGTATCGCCTACTTCATCAGTGGCTACCGCATCCTGACGGCGCAGCAATGCGCGAATACGCTCGACCAAAAGCCGCTGAGAAAACGGTTTTTTCACATAGTCGTCAGCGCCCATGCGCAAGCCAAGCACTTCATCAATTTCGTCGTCTTTAGACGTGAGAAAGATTACCGGCATCGCGCTTTTCTGGCGCAGACGCTGGAGCAGGTCCATCCCGTCCATGCGCGGCATCTTGATATCCAGAACTGCCATATCTGGCATACGCTTGTTAAAAGCGTCCAATGCGGCCTGACCGTCATTATATGTTTCAACCTCGAAGCCCTCGGCTTCAAGAGTCATAGAGACCGACGTCAGGATGTTCCTGTCGTCGTCCACCAATGCAATTTTTGACACTGCCTGTTTCCTTATGCTGCTCAATGTATTTTTATTTTTTCCAACATTGATCACTCCTTTTGCTGTCGAATCAATACCTAAGTGCGAATCAGACTGTAACACAGTCTCATTTCAGCCATAATTTGTTTCGGAATGGCTAAATTACCTCACATTTCTACGCAATTCGGAGAAATACTCCCCATGCGAGTAGCGCACTCGACGTGGCCCCGACGGTCCTTTCAGGCGACGGATGGCGCATTTAGCAAAGTGGTGGCGCTAACTATGCAAACGTGCCTGTTCAATCAGCAAATCATCATGCTAAGAGGCCCTTATTCCACTTATGCCCGTGCGCTTTTTGGGTTCGGGCTCCCCATTATACTGTGCCAGACGCGCGCAGTTCCAAAGGAGACGTACATGCAAACTGGACGGGTAAACCCGAACTTCAGCCTCGACGATCAAGGGATCAAAGGGCTCGGCAATGTATATTATAACCTGATGGAGCCCGCGTTGATCGAAGCCGCGCTCAAGCGTGACGAAGGGTCACTGGGCAAAGGGGGCGCGTTCCTCTGCACCACTGGTAAGTTCACAGGCCGCTCCCCCAAAGACAAACATGTCGTGATGACCGAAAGCGTCAAGGACACGATCTGGTGGGAAAACAACGCCGAGATGTCCGAAGCGGGCTTTGACGCGCTCTACACCGATATGCTGGCCCATATGGAGGGCGGCGATTACTTTGTCCAAGACCTCGTTGGCGGCGCCGATCCCAAGCACGCGATCAACGTGCGCTTTGTCACCGAGCTTGCGTGGCACAACCTGTTCATCCGCCACATGATGCGCCGCCCCGACCGTGACCAGTTGGACGACTATTTGGCTGACTTCACCGTCATCAACTGCCCCAGCTTCTCCGCTGATCCGAAAAAACATGATTGCCGCTCTGAAACAGTCATCGCGATGAACTTTGATCGCAAACTGATCCTGATCGGCGGCACCGAATATGCAGGCGAGAACAAGAAATCTGTGTTCTCTCTCCTGAACTACTTGCTACCCGAAAGTGGCGTCATGCCGATGCACTGTTCCGCGAACCACGCGATTGGCAACCCTGTCGATACGGCCATCTTCTTTGGCTTGTCCGGCACGGGTAAAACGACACTTTCCGCTGACCCATCTCGCACACTCATCGGCGATGACGAGCATGGCTGGTCCGACACGGGCACCTTCAACTTCGAGGGTGGTTGTTATGCAAAGACAATCAATCTGAGCGCCGAAGCCGAGCCGGAAATCTACGCTACAACCGAGAAGTTTGGCACCGTAATCGAAAACATGATCTACGACGAAGA
>JBALTK010000167.1:0-8975 GCA_036964385.1 Sulfitobacter sp.
CTATGAGTTACGCCCCGGTTTTTGGACAGGAACTGGGGCAATTTGGGAGATTATGTGCATTTTTGATCAAGGTTGGATACATCTTAGCACGTTGTCCAGATTTGCCCGACTACTTCATCCAACAAAGTTGGGATGCTGTTCATTCGCTGCGCTTTGCACAGAGGTCCGCTATGCGGACGAAGTGAACTTTCGCTGCAACTGCGTCAATGGCAGCATTGGAGAAGCTGAATGCCAATTTCGTTACTTGTTACGAAAGCTTGACGGCAACACAGAAAACGATTTTGATCTGGCGACGGGCAACAGAACAAATGTAGGCCACAGATACTGCCTGCGCTCGAGATTTTGATTTATTAAGTTTCCTGAGAGCGGGAACATATCCGGGGAATTTCATGAAGTATCGCGTTCGGTTGGCACAACTATGTGCCGTCTTGTTTGCCCTTATCTGCACTGCTCTGCCCGTACAGGCCCAGTTCAACCTTGGCGGTTCAACGACCGTTCAGGAATCCCCGACTTTGCCGGACCCGCTGACGGCCGAAGCAGCAAATGCGCTGATCTCGCGGCTTTCTGATACCGAAGTGCGCGCACTGCTGTTGGATCAGTTGAACACGCAGGCTGCGGCAACGGCGCAGGATGCTGGCGGCTCTTCTGAATTCCTCTATCACGCCACCGCGGGCGCATGGCAATCGGTGGTGATCTCGGTGCAAAGCCTGCCGGATTCATTCACGAGTCAGGCCCGTTCTTTTTCAAACTTCTATGACAGCATTGGCGGCCAGACAGGGCTGCTGGGCCTGCTGGGGTATATGGTAGTGGTGTTCGGCATCGCAGCTGGTGCTGAGCTGATCTTTCGCCACCTTACCCGCAACTGGCGCATTCTGCCGCCTGCTGATCCCGAAAACACCACCCTGCGCGAAACTGTGCAGTTGCTGGCACAGCGTCTAACGACCCAAGTCATTGCCGTGATAATCTTCGTCTTAGCCGCACGGGCGACAGGCATGCTGATCCTACCCGAAACGCTGGTCCCCACGGTGCAGCTTGTCGGCCTCTTCCTCATCGGTTTTCCGCGCTTCATGCTGGCAATTGCGTTTTTTCTGTTTGCCCCGATGAACCCAGAATACCGCTTGTTAAGCGTGGACACCAAAATTGCGCGTGCCTTTTGTTTTCACCAGTTCTGGATCGCCTTCTTGATCGGGTTTTCTGGTGCTATAATGGCATTCAACACCAACAACGGCTTGCCTATGGACTCAAGCGGTCTCGGTTTTTGGCTGAATTTGGCGCTCTACATCTACCTCATTGTTATATTCTGGCGCTACCGCGAAGGCGGCGTTTCGATGATGCGCGGTGCCGACCCTGACGTAACGCCCATGGAAGAGCACGCCGCCCAACTTTATCCTTATGCAAATATCTTAAGCTTCATTACCTTATGGTGGGTCAGCAGGATCATCATAAGCTACGGTAATCTGGAACTGCTCGCCAGCGCGCCGCACTACAAAACCATGCTGCTTTTGATGTTCGCCCCTGCCATGGACACGCTGATCCGTGGGCTGGTGCGCCATCTAACCCCTGCGATGACCGGCGAAGGCCCTGTGGCTGAACGTGCCTATTACGCAACAAAACGCTCCTATATCCGCATTGGCCGCGTAGTGATCTTTGCCATTGTTGTTCTGTCGATCGCCGATTTCTGGGGCATGAGCGCAACCTCAATCGCAGCGGCAAGCGTAGGTGCGCAATTCGCGGCAAGTGTCATCGAATTCCTGATCATCATGTCGATCGGCTATCTGCTCTATGAGGCGGTATCGCTCTATATCAATCGCAAGCTGGCCGCCGAACAAACCGCCGTAGGCTATAATCCGGATGAAGAGGAAATCGGCGGGGATGGCGGCGGTGCGGGCGGCTCGCGCCTCTCCACCGTGTTGCCCTTGATCCTGTTGGTCTCACGCTCATTCATTGTCGTGCTGTTTCTGCTCTTAGGCCTCAGCAACATCGGGGTGGACACCACACCCCTTCTCGCCGGTGCCTCCATTGTCGGTCTGGCCATCGGCTTTGGCGCGCAAAAACTGGTGACCGATGTCGTGTCCGGCATCTTCTTTTTGGTCGATGATGCCTTTCGCGTTGGTGAGTATGTCGAGGTCGAAGGCACCATGGGCACTGTCGAAAAAATCTCCATCCGTTCCATGCAACTGCGCCACCACAAGGGGCCCGTGCACACCATTCCATACGGCGAAATACCCAAAGTCACCAATTTCTCGCGCGACTGGGTGATCATGAAGCTGCGGTTTACCGTGCCATTCGGCAGCGATCCTGAGAAAATCCGCAAGATCTTCAAGAAAATCGGTCAGGACATGCTGGAGATACCCGAATTGACCGAAGACTTCCTGCAACCCTTCAAATCGCAAGGTGTGTTAGAAATTGACGACGTCGGCATGGTGATCCGGGGTAAGTTTATGGCTAAACCCGGCAAGCAGTTCATGATCCGCAAGGAAATCTTTAACCGAGTGAATGCCGCTTTTGAAGAGAACGGCATCGAATTTGCCCGCCGCGAAGTGCGCGTAGCCCTGCCTTCAATGGAGACCGCCCATGAACTGACAGCTGAAGACACCGCTGCCATTTCGGCTGCTGCAACCCAAGCTGCCCAGCAACAACTTTCTGAAACAGGCGAAAAGGACGGGGGGAGATAAGCTCAGGACATCCAAGAGTGTTCCAAAACCCTCATTTTTTGAAACACGCAGAAATTAACATGATTGATGGCACCTAAAATTCCACTTAAAATCAAAGCCATTGTTGAAGGTTTTAAGTCTCTCTCACGGTAGAAGACCTTCGTACGCTTTGCAGCATTGGTCAAAATGGGCTCTTTGCCGACTTTCGCCGCGATTGCACATCGAAAAAGCTGGGTCGCAGCCCTGAGCGTCCGCTTTCTTCAAATTGCCCAGTTTAGTTTGCGGGCGCAGCGAAGGTACGCAATCCGCCCAAGGTTTTGTTTGGCCATGTCTGCTTTGGGCTGGGAACAGCCATTAGACGCGTTTCACACTAACGGCGGCTTAGGGCCGAGAGCGGCTTGTATCCAGCAGAGTGGGTGCACCCAACCACCTGTTGAAATAGGTTCGATAGCGGTTGATAAGACACGTATGGCGGAACACCACAAAGAAGGTCAGCGGAAACGGCGTGCGCAGCTTGCTGGGCATCCTGAATGGATGGAATACCCGCGCACTCGCCCAAAGGCGCTGAAAGCTGGAACCGATTTTTTCTTCTCGGGACGCATGTGCAAAAACCGACATTACAATCTGCGCACAGTTTTGGGTTCGCGATGTGTTGCTTGTGAAGATCAAGCGCCGAACGTGAGCCCGTCGCTTGCAACCTTCATGAAGGATTGGATTTTTCCTGAGTAACCCGTTGGGATGCAGAAATTTTGCTGGGACTCAATGGTAGCTAATGGCCGTATGGGGCAGCCTTCACCAAAGGCGAGAGGCCGCCGTTCGCTGCTGAGTTTGCGAACCTCCTCTATAGGGTGCTTGCCGAGGCTGAGGTGTTGCGCGGGGACACGTTGTCAAAGCGTTGATGGCAGTGGATATCTGACCATCAAGCACCAACTGCCGAAGGCCTAATCAGGCCTTCTTGGGATGAGACCCAAGTGCGCCACGGTCCAGCCCACCTTGTTTAGTGGGTGGGCTTCGATCCGAGTCGATATCAGGGACCAACTGGTGCAGCGCTTGCAAGACCTGATAGAGTGTAATGCCATCAGTATGGGCCATACCTTCTTCTTCAGCGACACTAACTTCGCTTGCGTCGTATTCCCAACGACGAAGAACCTCGATCTTCTGGGTGTCGGTAAGGTCACGATCGCTCAGGACATCATCGGGGGTTCTGAAAATGTCCTGAGGATCAAGGAGCGCACGAGCGAGTTTGGTTTCATGTGTCATCCTGTTCCTCCTAAGCCGTGTGATGCGCAAGCTGCGCTATTATATGTAACGCAGGATATCGATTCCGAGCGTTCGCAGTTTGACGAAAATCAATCGTTCGCGCATTTGTATATCTATGGGTAAAGGATAGTCGGAAACGACGAGCATTATCTTATAGAGACGTCGCGGGCGCCCGGTCGAAAAGTAGAGGATCTTGAGTATGGAAAACGCAGTTTTGATTACTTGCTTATCGTGTGGGCAAGTAAACCGAATTCCTTCGGCTAAGCTTCAGGCTGGGCCAAAATGCGCGATATGCGCAGCGCCTCTGGTCGCGGGTAGAGTAGGGGCGGTTGATGTGTTGATCCATGACAAAGCCACACGGTCTGACGATATGCCGCTCATAGTCGATTACTGGGCGCCATGGTGCGGACCGTGTAAAATGATGGCCCCGGAATTTGCCAAGGCCGCTGAAGCGCTTCGTTACGAGTGCCGTTTCGCCAAAATTGACACAGAGCAGTTTCCAGCAGTGTCCCAGCGCCTCCAGATCCGCGGCATTCCACTCCTAATACTATATTCTAAAGGACGGGAGGTTGCCCGACTGTCGGGCGCACGCCCCGCAGCCGACATCAAAGCATTTGTAAAGCAGCACGTTTGACGTCCCGCCGACCCCCTTGTCGATATGTTCAGGTCTGATTTGGCCGACGAGGGAGACGCAATTCAATTTTACACCCTTGCTGCCCAACATGCGATGAAAATAGGTGACATTGGTTCCGGAACGATCTTCGAACAGATTGTGATTGATGAAGAGGGGCACAAAAGCTGGCTTGAGCTTCAACTGAGCGTCTCGGTGAAAAGTCATTTAGCAAAATATGTTTTGGGTGTGGCCTCTGCAGAGTGAGGTTACTTACTTCCACATAGTGCGTGACGATCATCAGATCATTGAGGCCGACGGCGCTTTCGCGGAAACGCTTCACACTGGTACCGAAGCGATGAAAGCCATGACTGCAGAGAGACGAAGAGAGGTAGCAGTGATCTTTGGAGACGCTTTACCTTTTGATCGTCCCATGTCTGTTGCCACGCCCCGCGCGCCACAAGCAAAGCGACTGGTCGAACGCCGTGATGAAAACGGACAAGCACTGTCCTAATAAGAATGCTTGTCTGGCTGCAAGCTTTTTAACATGGCGTTCAACACGAAGGGCGGGAACCCAACCCAGCAAACATGTGTTCCAACGGATAAAATGCGGAGTAGGGCGGCGGAGATAGTCGACGTCTTCTTGGCAGTGGTCCCGCCGCATAGCTCTCAAATACTTGCCGGAGTTCGTTCAGCCGCGCATTTCATGGCGAATGACACTTATCAGCCACCTATTATCAGCCACCTATCGCGTGTATGTGCTGACGGTGCTTTATTGTTGGGCCTATGCGCGACGTAAGCTTTATGAGTTAGCCCACAACAATGTGGTCCCTATCGCGGAAGAGGGCCTCAAACAGATTGCAGCCCTTAACAGGATTGAGGGGCAGGCACGCGGCGCATCCGCGGAAGATCAGTTGGCGCTGCGACAAACCAAAAGCGCGACAATAATTGCGGCCTTCAAGACATGGCTGGATCACGCCAGAACTCAGGTATCGAGCAAATCTTCAACTGCTGACGCGCTCAAATACATCGTCGAAACCTGGGATGGGTTGATCCTGTTCTTGACCGATGGTCGGATCGAGATGGACAGCAACCCCGTCGAAGGCACGATCCGCCCCATCGCCCTAAAACGAAAAACGCGTTCTTGGCAGGCCACGACGCAGGCGCTCAGAACTGGGCCATGTTCGTGTCGCTCATCGAGATGTGTAAACTCAACAAAACAGAGCCACCCAGCGACATTTCCAGCGTCGTTACAGCCATCGTCAATGGCAACAAGCAGGAAGACATTGACCAGTTGGCTACCGTGGAAGTTTAGAGGCTAAAGCAGCGCTTACAGCCCCTGTAATGTACAGCTATTTAGATAGCCGAAAGCGCCTTGGGTTACGTGGGCCGCTTTTCTGTATTTAGAGGCAAAGTAAGCGCGAGTTGGTCATTCACAGCATAAGGGCTGGTGATGCGATAATACCACGCTGCTTGCCGCTTTAATAGGCGGTTGATGCAGATCAATCCTGGCAAACATGTATGTCTATTATAAATACATTCAAACATTCGATTATCAGATTCGCTCAGGGATAGACGAAGTTTTGGAATCTTAAATACTTCGACAGGGAGGAACTTACTTGAAACTTCGTACTTACATCATGGGCTCTGCCGCTCCTTTGGCAGTCGTTGCAATGTCTTGCAGCGCTGCTTGGGCAGATACCTTTGAAAGCAACCCGTTAATCGACGCGACAGGCGACGGTCTTATTTTTTCCGACCCCGAAGAGGGTGTTGTTGAGCCAGGCCTCAAGGCGGTTACGTTTACGAGCACCCGTGTGGGCTCAGGTCCGACCGCAGAGTTCGTCGAACCATTCGAAAATATCGTTACTGATTTTTCTGATCTGAGAAGCCGTGGCGACGTGCCTAACTGCCTAATGGCAAGCAATCCGGATATTTATTGTGATTCAGAAGCCGGGTCTGGCAAGCGCATCAAGGCTTGGCTGACAGGCGCCGATCCGTTTGACATTCGTTTGCGCACAATCGCAAGTCCCGACACACCTTCTGTTGACTATTTTACGTTCGGTAAGGTTTCTAACTTCTCTGGCGCACGGATGACGGGCATTGAGCTTCAATTGCTTGATGCTGATGGAAACCCGATGGACGAGCTGACCCCTGAGAACGCGGTTCTGTTCAACGTTGATGCGACAGCAATCGGAATTGGTGCCAACCTGCCCGATGGCTTGTTCGGTGATGGTGGCAACGAGGGTGAGATTGGCTTTTTCTCGGATGAAGAGGCCGTATTGACCCTTACCCCATCTGTCGGTTCTCTGGCCTTTGGGGAATTCACGAATACTGTTTTCGTCGAAAACTTCGGCTCCAATTTGCTTGATAACACGATGGTTCCGGATGGCATCTTCTGGGACGACAATGATGATCCCACAGATGAATCTGCGTTGATTGCATGGAACAACGTCGCAGGTGGTGGCTGGACTTATGGCAACCTTGAAATGGACGCCAACCTTGATGCGCGCTTAGAGGAACTGGCGGCTTCTTTGGGTGTTGAGGTTGCTGCTCTCGAATACGTTTCAGGTGGCCTGCTTCCTGCAGAAGTTGTGGCCGCTGTTGAAGCGAACGGCCTGATTGAAGTTGCTCCAATTGAAGATTTGCGCAACGCAAACCTGAACTATACGATGACAGTCGGTACAGTTGATGATGGAGAAGTCATTCTTCGGACGGTGCCTACATTTGCGCCTATCGTGAATAGTGCGACTTCCGAAACCCATTTCAAGACAGCTGGCTATCTGGATGCGGCAGCGAACGTCCCATACTGGGATCTCGGCGATGCGGCAGAATACCAGACAGCGATCGATGATATTCTGGCCATGGAAGAGGCCGACAGGTCAGTGGCACTGGATAGCATCGGGTTTGGTTTCGCACCTGCGTTTTCGAGCCTCGGGTTCGAAGCGGCACGTGATCAGGTTTCCTCCATCACGGAAGCCATGTCGTGGGGTAACACCGCCGATATGCCGGTGGCCATCACGAGCAGCGGTGCTGGTAACAATTGGGCGATGGCGGATGGTCTCTATGGGATCGCATCAATTAGTGGGTCAACTTCAAGCTATGATCCCACAAGCACATCGTTCGGCTATGATGTTGACTTGGCCTCCCTCACGGTCGGTGTAGAAAAACTCGTGAGCGGGACCAACACATCCTTCGGTGTGGCGTTGGGATACACTGATGGTTCCGCAGACTCGAGCAACGGCCTTGGCGATATTGATGCTGACGGTTATTCCGTGACGGCCTTTACACGTACGCGTTTCGGTGACGGTGGCTTGGTGCAAGCTTTGATCGGTTACCAGAATTTGTCGTACGACTCGTCCAGATACGTACTGGGTGAGACTGCGCGCGGCGAGACAGATGGCAGTCAAGTGTTCGCGGCTCTGAAAGTCGATTATTTGAAAGATATGGGTGGATTTAAGTTCGGTCCGACCGCATCGCTTGAGTATTACGACAGCTCTATTGATAGCTTCACCGAAACGGGTGCAGGTATCTGGAACAGGGATGTGAACGGGCTCTCCTCCGATACGTTGCTGGCCTCGATCGGTGTGCGCGGTGAATACCAACTCCAGAGCCGCAGCAATCCAAGCCGCCTGACGGGGAGCATCAAGTATACCAATTTCTCCGGTGATGATTTTCTGGTAGAGTCTGGCTTTGCTGGCCTGCCTGGTGCCTCCTCTACAGTAGCAGGCATGGACGAAGATGTAATCGATGTGAGCTTCGGCTTTGACAGCGTGATCTCATCGACTGCAACGAGCCAAGTCGTGCTTCACGGCGGATATCGTGGAAGCTTTGGTAAGAACTACGACAGCCAAGGCGTGCATTTGGGCTTGAAGGTGGCTTTCTAAGCTGACTGAAGTAATTCAGTCTATAAGGTAAACGGCGTCTGAATTAGGCGCCGTTTTCTATTTTAGCGCCATTTAGCGCCATATAGGTTAGAAGAAAGATATCCACCCTTACAGTTGTTTCCAATAAATGTTGGTGTTCGCCTGAACGGTATCGACCATCTGTCGAAGCCTTTATATTCAAGCGCGCGGCGTGCTGAAGAAGGAATTGCTCGGGCACTTGCGCGCCAAACGGACGGCCCGCCGTTCCAGGCACGCAGCCCTCAAACGCAATGGTCTTGCTCAAATTAAAAACGCTGTATCGCAACAACTACAATCACATGGAAAAAAACTGTCCAAGTAGGCTGGGATATCGTCGGCACATCATGCCTGATGTCTACAATTAACCCCCTTTGCAGCATTTGTTCACCACGTCCGCTTCGGGTAGCTCCAGCGCAGCGTTGAGTTTCATTTCCAATGTCCGCTTTGAGCGGCGATCTCAACTGGTCAATGCAACACACTGTGCGAACTTCTCTGCTGGCGTCTGATATTGCAAGGTCTTGCGGGGGCGTTCGTTAAGTTGCCGAGCGA
>JBALTK010000168.1:0-8944 GCA_036964385.1 Sulfitobacter sp.
AAGTCAAAGCGCAAGCGGTCCGCCGCATTCAGTGATCCCCGCTGCGCGACATGATCACCAAGCGCGTGGCGCAGTGCTTCGTGTAGCAAATGGGTTGCCGAGTGGTTGGCGCGAATGGCGGTCCGGCGCGCGTGATCGACTTCAAGAACGGCAGTCTGGTCCTTGGAAATGCTACCTTTTTCGACTTTGCCGATGTGAATGAAGACACCCGCTGCTTTACGCGTATCGGTGATGCGCGCGGTGCCCGTTTCCGTTCGGATGATTCCAGTGTCACCCAGCTGCCCGCCGCTCTCTGCATAGAAGGGAGTCTGATTCAGCGCGATTTGTACTTCTTCGCCTTCCTTCACATTAGCAACGGCTTTGCCTTCTTGCACCAACGCAGCGATTTTACCTTCCGCGGTTTCCGTATCGTAGCCGAGGAATTCGGTGATGCCCGATTTCTCCGCCACATCAAACCAGACTGTCGCATCCGCAGATTCGCCAGATCCAGACCACGCTGCGCGCGCCTTTGCCTTTTGCTCGGCCATGGCCGCATTAAAGCCATCAGTATCTACTGTCCGACCTTTCTCGCGAAGAGCATCCTGTGTCAGATCAAGCGGGAATCCAAAGGTGTCATAGAGTTTGAACGCCGACGCCCCCGGCAGTTCAGCGCCTTCTGGTAGCGCAATCAGTTCATCATCCAGCAGCTTCAAGCCGCGATCGAGTGTCTGGCGAAAGCGCGTTTCTTCTTGGAGCAGCGTCTGTTCAATCATGCTCTGCGCTTGGCCCAGTTCGGGATACGCTTGCCCCATCTGTGCGACCAACGCGGGCACGAGACGGTGCATAAGTGGGTCTTGTGAACCCAACAGATGGGCGTGACGCATGGCGCGGCGCATGATCCGGCGCAAAACATAGCCGCGACCATCATTACTTGGCATCACGCCATCTGCCATCAAGAACGAGGTCGAGCGCAAGTGGTCGGCAATCACACGGTGATGCGTCTTGCCCGGGCCGTCGGGGTCGCTGCTTGTAGCGTTGGCCGATGCTTCGATCAGGCTGCGCATCAGATCAGTTGCGTAGTTGTCGTTGGTACCTTGCAACAACGCAGCCACCCTTTCGATGCCCATGCCTGTATCGATTGATTTATTGGGCAAGTCGCGACGTGTGCCATCTTCGAACTGCTCATATTGCATGAACACAAGGTTCCAGATTTCTACAAAGCGGTCACCATCTTCATCAGGGGATCCCGGAGGTCCGCCCCAGATGTGATCTCCGTGGTCATAAAAAATCTCGGTGCAAGGCCCGCATGGTCCTGTAGGGCCGGCCGACCAGAAATTATCATCTGTCGCGATCCGAATGATGCGGTCATCACTCAGGCCTGCGTATTTTTTCCAAATCGCAACAGCTTCATCATCCGTGTGATAAACGGTAACCAGCAGGCGTGAGGCGTCGATGCCAAAGACCTTTGTCAACAAGTCCCAAGCTAATGGGATCGCTTCTTCCTTGAAGTAATCACCAAAGCTGAAGTTACCCAACATTTCAAAGAACGTATGGTGGCGCGCTGTGTAGCCGACGTTGTCGAGATCGTTATGCTTGCCACCTGCTCGCACACATTTCTGTGCGGAAGTGGCACGGTTATAATCGCGTGTCTCGACGCCAGTGAACAGGTTTTTGAATTGCACCATGCCAGCCGCAGTGAACATCAATGTAGGGTCGTTGCGCGGCACAAGCGGGCTTGACGGGACAATCGCGTGGCCATGATCCCCGTAATAGTTCAAAAAGCTTGAGCGAATTTCGTTAAGCGTTTGCATAATGTCCGTCCTTTGGGCACGCGAAAATACTCATTTGGAGATAGCGATGGCGTGACGCTCTGTCCACAGTTGGCGCATGAAAAAAGGGTGCACACCGTGTGGCGCGCACCCTTTTAAATGTCTTGACCTCAAACGTATCCCTGCAGAGGCGGATCAATCATCCAGAATATCTGGATCATCCTTGTCAGCGGAGCCGTTAAAGTCCAACCCGTGCGCCGCGCGAATTTTATCTTCAATATCATTGGCCATCTCAGGGTTATCACGCAAATAGGCTTTTGCGTTGATCCGACCCTGCCCGATCCGCTCATCCCCGTAGGAATACCAGCTACCGGATTTATCCACGATGCCACCTGCAACACCCATGTCCAAAAGCTCCCCCATTTTGGAGATGCCTTCACCATACATGATCTCAAACTCGACCTGTTTGAACGGCGGCGCTACTTTGTTTTTAACGACTTTGACTTTGGTCTGGTTGCCGACAACTTCATCACGGTCCTTGATTGAGCCGATGCGGCGAATGTCGAGGCGCACAGAGGAGTAGAACTTGAGTGCGTTGCCGCCCGTCGTCGTCTCGGGCGAGCCAAACATAACGCCAATTTTCATTCTGATCTGGTTGATAAAGATAACCATGCAGTTGGACTTGGAGATTGAGCCGGTCAGCTTTCGCATGGCCTTGCTCATCAGGCGGGCCTGAACACCGACAGAGCTATCGCCCATCTCGCCTTCAAGTTCCGACTTCGGCGTGAGTGCTGCAACCGAATCTACAATGACCATGTTCACAGCACCGGAGCGGACCAGCGTGTCTGTAATCTCTAGCGCCTGCTCACCCGTATCAGGCTGCGAGATCAACAACTCGTCAATGTCGACGCCAAGCTTTTTAGCATACTGAGGATCAAGCGCATGCTCTGCATCCACGAAGGCACAAACGCCGCCTGCTTTTTGCTGTTCTGCTACGCAATGCAGTGTCAAAGTTGTTTTACCAGACGATTCAGGACCGTAAATCTCGATGATCCGCCCCATTGGCAGTCCCCCGATCCCCAGAGCAATATCAAGCCCCAGCGATCCGGTGGATGACGCGGTGATATCTTGTACCGCACCCTCAGCGCCCAGCTTCATAATTGAGCCTTTGCCGAACTGCCGTTCAATTTGCGCCAGAGCGCTATCGAGCGCCTTTTGCTTGTCTGCTGTTTTCTTGTCCATATTCAAAAGATCTGCCGTTGCCATTTGGGTTCTTCCCTTACTGTCACACGGCGACAGCGGCGGCAATCGCCCCTGACACCATTGCGTGATGTTCTGTTAATGTTCTTATGGGTACAAAGTGAGAACATATCAATATAATTCTTTCATGCATCTTCGAACGTTATTGGTTAAGAAGTTGTTTATGGCTTGAGCCCAAAGTATGTTAAATGTGTCTGGAGGGCCTATATGCTTGTTTTTTTTAAAGAACGTCTTGCGTTTTTATCGATGCCAAAGACTGGCACTACCGCGTATCAGACCGCATTAGCTCCGCGCGCGGACCTTGTGATCAATGATCCCCCCCTTTTGAAACATGCTCCCGTCTATCGCTACAATCGCTTCATACGTCCGATGTTCTTGAACGTCTGCGACGCTGAGATGGAACTTATGGCAGTGATGCGTGAGCCGGTTAGTTGGTTGAGCAGTTGGTATCGCTTTCGTCAAAGACCATTCATGAAGGACAAGCCCAATAGCACCCATGGGATCAGTTTCGACGATTTTGTACTTGCTTACATGAAGGGGAAGCGACCTGGATTTGCCGAAGTCGGTAATCAGCTTAAATTCCTTGAGCGTCAGCCAAACGGGACTGGCATCACCCACCTTTTCGCTTACGAAGACCAGTCCCGCCTTCAATCGTTTCTGGAAGATCGTTTGCAGGTGAACCTCAATCTTGAGCAAGAGAATGTCTCACCTGTGGTTGACGTTACGCTCTCCGCAGATGTTGAAGACAGATTTCGCCGGAAGTTTTCGGAGGATTTCGCTCTGTATGAAAGTATCACTAAAGCCTAATGGAGCTGTTTGTTCACAGTCTCCGTGAGATCGCTCAGCGAAAACGGTTTGGGTAAGAATACTGAATTCGGGATCTTTTTCTGCGCTTCCCCCAGACTGTCCTCTGCATAACCCGACACAAATACTACGCGCACATCAGGGCGCGCTATGAGCGCCTGACGGACCCAGCTCGGGCCGTCCATGCCGGGCATCACTACATCCGTTACAAAGACGTCTATCTTTAGGTCCTTGTCTTCAAGTGTCGCGAGTGCTGCTTCAGCGTTTTCAGCCTCCAACACGGTATAGCCGCGTAAGCGCAGTGCGCGGCTGGCAAAGGCCCGTACGGGCGCTTCATCCTCAACTAAGAGGATGACGCCACCATTAGGTGCTGGTCCAACGAGCGGTGCTTTCTCATTAACCTTTGGTGTTGTAATTTGTGTGGATTGGGTGAGGACAGGGAAATAAAGCGTAAAGCAGGTCCCGACGCCTTCCGAGCTGTCTACAAAAATGTATCCACCCGATTGTTTGATGATCCCGTAAGCCGTGGACAGTCCCAGCCCTGTCCCCTCGCCAGTTCGTTTGGTGGTAAAGAAGGGCTCGAATACCTTTTGAAGTTTATCAGACGCGATCCCCAAGCCGTCGTCGCTCACTTTGATGGTCACGTATTGCCCTGCCGGAACCGTGACTTGATCCCGACGCAAGGGCGTTTGCAGTGTGGTGCATTCGGTAATAATACGTATTTCACCGCCTGACGGCATAGCGTCGCGTGCATTGACCACGAGGTTCATCAGGACCTGTTCCAGCTGGCGTTTATCCGCACGAATGGGCTCCAGAACCGGATCATGGCTCAACGTCAGTGTAACCTTCTCCCCAACCAAACGGTTTAGCAGATGTGTCAAATCGGCAAGAGTATCGCGCATATCGAGTGTTTCCGGCCTCAAGGTCTGTTTTCTGGAAAAGGCAAGAAGCTGTCCAACAAGAGCGGCCGCACGGTTCGCGTTTTGATTGATCTGAACTAGATCGCTATAATCACTGTCGCCTTGATCATGACGGAGCAGCAAAAGGTCGCAATGGCCCGAAATTGCAGTGAGCAAGTTGTTGAAATCATGGGCGACTCCACCGGCCAGTTGACCAATAGCCTGCATTTTTTGGCTTTGAACGAATTGCGCTTCCAAAGACTTAAGCTCTGTTGCGTCGTGAAGTACTGCAATCAACGCGGGTGAGCCATCTTCCTCAATACGGTTAAGCGTGACTTGGACAAACGCTTCGCAATCACCGCGGGTCAGCCGAAGGAACTCTGACTTTTGGATCAATCGGCCCGCAAGCGTATCACTCAACCAGTCCGTAATCGAGCGCCCCAAGCCCTCCATCAACGCGGACAAATGAGCACCCTCTTCCAACACAACGCCAATCAGTTTCGATGCACGCTTGTTATAGGCCTGCACAGTGCCATCAGGCGCAATTTTGATCATAGGGATCGGCATGTCCTGAAATACTTGCCAATCATGGTTAGGTACCTGATCACCCACGGCGGGTGGCGGCAGCAGATAAAGGGCCCGCCTGCCTGCCCCGGCATCCGTCTGTGCGATCAGTGCGGGCTGATTGCCCGTGGTAGTTGATACCTGCATTACTGTTCCTGGCACCACGATCTGTTCAGCAAAGAGCGAATCAAGAGATTTACCACGGATACCAATGAATTGGCGTGCTGCATGGTTCATCGAAAGGATTGCACCGCTGCGCCCGACCATCAACATTGGCAAAATACGACTGTCACTTGGTAGACTGCCTGCGGCTTGGGTGTTTTGCGGCTCCACCCGCCACGCAAATCCGTCCATGCCGATGGCATGAACGGCCAGCAGGATCTGTCCGCTGTTGGTGACAATTTCCTCACGCGCAGCACCACTTGCAGCAGCGCGCGATTGCAAGCGAAACAGCATAGGGCCGGGATTGCCGATCCTTTCAGCAAGGATTGAAGTCAACGTTGCGTCTTTTGTTTGCCCGAAAGCACGGTCTGCCGCTGCGTTCGCAGATATAATCTGCCCGTCTTCTTTCGCAATGAAGCTCGGGGCGCTGTCGTTTGTGATGAAATGCGCAACTGCTTTGTTGCTCTTTTGCCGCGCAATGCGGTGACCGGTGCGCAACAGGAGCAACATCGCAGAGAGGCAGGCAAGGCTGATCCCCGCCGCTGCCGCTGCGCGCTGAACGGACCCATTGAGGCTAAAGAAAGCGGCACCATACAGGACCGCTGCCAAGCCTAGCAAAACGAACAACCGCTGCGACGTGATCGTAATCATACGTTCCGTCAGTGTCGAACCTGCCGTCTGCTGCATATAATCCCTTCCAGGCATGACCGGACAAAAGATCCGAATCCTAACTGTACTCTTGGTCTGAAGGGTTAATTGCCGATTAACCGCCACGCGGAAAATAGCCTTATTGCCCGCAATGGTTGAATAATCGCCATTATTTGCGATGCGTCAAGCCTGTTGAAGATGTGCGGTGTAAAAACCGTCCCCCAACTCGTCCACTGTAAATGTCCGCTCCCAGATGCATTTCCAACCAGAATGACGGCTCAAGAAGGCGTCTACCCGTGCGCGGTTCTCATCTGGAAGGATAGAGCATGTGGCATAGGCCAGTGTTCCACCATCTGCCACGAGCGACATCGCTTCATCAAGGATATTGTCCTGAAGTTGCATCGTCTGGTCTAATTGCTCCCGCGTGAGGCGCCATTTGGCTTCGGGTGCACGCCTCCATGAACCACTCCCCGAGCAAGGGGCATCGACGAGGACCAGATCGTAAGGGCCAGAGCGTGACAGTTCGCTCCCCTCTAGTTGGGTTATCTCAGCATCGGCACGCGCCGCCCGCAGTGGCAAATCCCGCATACGCGAAGGATCAATGTCATGAGCAAAAATTGCATCGGCACCGCGAGCGGCAATGGCCAAGGCCTTGCCCCCGCCACCTGCGCAATAGTCAAGGACACGTGCCGCTTTGGGCAATGCATCGACCACAGCCTGACTGCTCGCGTCCTGCAACTCGACGTATCCGTCGAGGTAGGCTGCGGAATTGCGGATGCGTCTATTTCCTTCGACGACGGTCAGAGCTGTTGGGCTTAACGGGTTCGCCACTGCTTGGACATTCGCGTCAGACAACATTTGCAACGCATCGGATGCGTTTGTTTTGGCTGTGTTTACCCGCAGTGTAATGGGTGCACGTTCTTGCAGAGCCATTGCGGTTTGTTCTGCTTTGTCACCCAAAGAGGTAGTGAAAAGCTCAACGAGCCAATCAGGCAGGTTCCACGATTCTTGGGCCGGTAGGTCCCCCTCAGGCAGAGCTTCCTCATAGTCCATCAGAGGTGCAGGCGCATGGCCCTCGCCCGTAAAGAGGGTTTCTGGATCGACGCCTTGCCGACGTAACAGCCCAATCATCAAACCACGGCCTGTACCCGCCCTGCCCAACCACGCGGCGCTGCGCCGAACGCGCATCACGTCAAAGACATAGTCGCGGATCGCGGCACGGTCTTTGGAGCCGGCAAAACGGTTCGAGCGACCCCAGCGAGTCAATACTTGCTCGGCTGGCAGGCCATCACCGATCATATCGAGAATCTCGATGGCCGCTGCCACCCGTGCTGCAGGTGTCATGATTTAACCAATTCTATAATTCGGGGATTCACGCGTGATCTGAACATCATGCACGTGTGTCACCTTTGATTGTTGCATCCATATTTTTATAGTCATATCTCACTCCGCTGCATCAGTGCGCATCAGTTGAACCACGTCTGAACTAAGGTTTACACTCGTAAACGGCTGAATAGAAGGCCACCATTCGCGCTCCAAAATATCTGCAACTTCGAGCACCGGACTCAGTTTATTGGTCTTATATAGATCTGTCGTCGGACTCCCAGCGTCGAATAACTGGCGCCTTGTTCGAGCTGAAATATCGAAGTGCCCCATGACCGTGGAAATAGCGGCATCGCTTACTCGCTCGTCAAGCCAATCGGCAAATGTCCGACGGATTGAATACCAGTTTGCCCCTACCTCACGATTTTTCAGATCCTTATCGATACCCGATCTCGTGACCAGGCGCTGTATCATTTGCGTCCAGTTTCGAGAACCAACAGCGAGCGGTCCGTTTGAGGATCGAATTAGGAATTCATCACCGTGTGCATCCGTTAGGCGAGTAAGAATTCGGGCCATGGGACCGGTGATCGGTACAATCGGAGTTTTCTTGCGGCGATTTTTCTCAATAAAACCCTCTCCCAAGAGATCGATTACCCCCAGATCCATCCTGACTTTTTTCCCTTTCATGTCGGCAACGGCACCGATGCGCCCGCCGCAACCGAGATCGAGCAGCAGAAGGTCTAATATGTGAGGTGTACGGCATGCTTCGATCAGCGCGCCAATCTCCTCGAAGCTGATGTAGCGACCCTTGGGGTCACGGTCTTCGGGTGCGGTGAGCCCACCAATGTAAGGGATCTTTGGTGGGTTGTGAATCGTGGCACCATCACTTTTCGCAAGCACACAAACTTCTGCCGCACTGCCTACGATATCGGCAATGGTATTGGGATGCAGGCGTGGTTTGCCGTCATTTGTCAGCGTCTTCAATTTAGATTTCGCATTGTCCGGCCGAATGCGCCCTTCTTCCATACCTTGCACCAGGGCGCGGAGAGCTGGTCCCATCCGGGACATTCTGACATCCCAAAGATGCGGCTTATAATAGAGTTCTTTTCTGTTCCCAAGGAGACGGAAGCGCTCTGGCGCCAAGCGCTTCCTTTTATCTTGTTCGAATCCCAGCCAGACTTCACCGAACGTTGGATCCTGGCCGCTGTCGGGCGAGATCGTTTCCGCCCGGTCAGCAAGTACGCGAATTCTTGCTTTCGCCGCGATACGACTGAGTTCCAAGGTTCTGGCATCAAGCCTCTCAGACAAAGATTTTCGCTGGTGTTTATCCCACCACCTTAGATACATGGCTCCACGGTTTTCACAGATCGAGAAACGGCCAATTTTCTCAATGACTTTCATGCGCTTAGTCCTCTTATTTATCAATGTATTTTTAGGAAATTCGGATCAGATGAGCTCAAACAGCGCATTGCGGTTCTGCTCAGATCCTATACTCGCTGGGCGGTACTTCGGTTTTCGGCTTGGAGGGGGAGGTGT
>JBALTK010000169.1:0-8918 GCA_036964385.1 Sulfitobacter sp.
TCATCGCCGAGGCCGCCGAAAATTGTATCGTTGCCGGTATTGCCATCAATCACATCGCTACCGTCACTGCCGCGCATCACCTGTTCGCCGTCGGAGCTTGGGGCGTCAGGGTTGTTCTTGCTGCCGTACATATGCGCGGCTTTGCTTTCTCCGGTGTCGGCAAAGATCTCTGCCCCCGAATGGTTATAGTTCAGGTTCAGTTCATCTTCCCGGTGCTCGTAGTGGTCGAGCGGGACAAAGTTTTTTGGGTTGTCGTATTCTTCCGTTTCTGCCGCCCGAAGCGTTTTCAATGCGCTTTTCTGGAGGAAGTGACGTTCTTCACCTGTCAGTTTCGAGGTGCCGTTCTGCAGGTCGCGCGCACCTTCTAGCCCGTAGAAAATATCATCACCGATGGCGAGGAAATGTTGCGTACCCAGTTCCTCTGCGGCGAATTCCGGATGTTCGACCTCGATCACGCGGACCGGCACGACTTTCCCGCCAGGCAAGGTGATGGACTTAGGCAGATTAGTGAGGTCAATCTCGGTGCCTTCGATGAGAATTCGGTCTGATGTCGGGTCGAAATCGTCGATACGACCGATGACCGGCGAATGATTTTGTTCGATATTCGCGATCTGGAACGTATCGCGGCCCGGCCCACCATAGGAATGATGGCTTTGCGTCCCGATCGCGTTTTCGCTTTTCGTAACGTCGAGGACTAGCCAGTCATTGCCTGTAGCGGCGAACATATGAATCTGGCCGGTATGCGCAACAGACCCTTCAAGTATGTCGTCACCGCCATAACCAGACAATCCAAGGCTTGCGTTATCTTGCACGGTGATGTGACGGTGGTGGATGAGGTGATCGTTTTCGGCTCCACCAGTGAGGCGGTCGGTCGAATGGTTTTGTTCGATGGTGTGGTCAACAACTGGTCGGATGAACATGGTGGCAGCCTTTCAGGCGACGACGCCTGAAAGGCATCGAATTGTGGTGATTTGGATCGAAGATTAGGGGGACGCCGGGCAGGCGTTGGTGTCGCTCGCTGCTTTGTTAGGGCGGATTGAGCAGAGCGATCGCGGGCGTGGCGTTGCCTAGTTTGGGGGGCTGATACCTTGCAACCATCTCAATGAACCGCAACGACGTTCAGATTGGCGGCCATCAGGCCATCGATCAGATGTGGTGGAAGCGCGAGGCTTTGCGGGGTCACGCCTCCGAAAAGGGAGCAGTCGTGGGTTGAAGCACCTTGCCGCGCTGCACCGGAAAGGATCAGGACCGGTAGCTCGGGGCATTCTTCGCGAAAGTCCTGCAAATCTGACAGCGCGATTTTGCGGTTGGGTGCTGCATCGAGATCGAAGACTACCAAACCCCATTCCTGCGGAGAGGCTTGTACGCTGTCGAACATTGTGTCGGGGTCCGTGCAGTGATGTACCTCGTTGCCAAGCCCCGTCAAATTGATTGCGATCCTGCGGCTTTGCTGTAGGTCGGTGGAGATCAGGGCGATCCGGAACGCTTTTTTAACATCGCAGCAGCTTGCGAAAGTTCGCCAGACTTCACGGGTTTCGAAGGGTGTCGGGCCGCTTTCCGGTGGGCTCGACTTCAGCCCGGCACCTACCAGACTAGGCTGTTGCGGTCTGGGAACGCCCAAAGCGGATTTCATATAAATGCTCTTCATTGCAAAGGTCCCCACCTGTTGCGTTTCGTTAACCAAAACTAGCTTGGGGCCAGCCTCACACTCAACGAAGCAGACGGACAGATGACCGATGAAACGAGTAACGAACGCGCCCTTTCGGTTTGCGTGACCTATCCATTCAGACAATTTGCTGCTCTGATGAGATGAACTGCCTTCCCGCCAGACTGCCGCTACTGTGGCGATAATGCGTGGAGAGAGGAGCATCTGATGGACATAAAAGTCTTGGTGTCGCGTATTCTCTACGGGAGTTCCCGTCATGGGAATGGAGCGCTTTCGAGGGATGGTACGATGGCCTGACGGCGGTTGGAGGAAGGGGTTTTGATAGCCACCCACCTTCATACAAGGCTGCACCAACATACGAAACTATACATATCTAGCATTAATATAGTTATGTTGCTTCGGTTCTGAGCAGCCTAGTATTCAGCTTCTCGCCGAGCACCGCAGGAGCGAGGCCGCGCCCATTGGGGCGCCAACCAACACCAGCTGCATGCTTCGACATCGGCCGCTCTCAACAGGGCCCGCGCCTGAGGTCTGTCTGAACGGGTCTGTTGTATTAACTTGGTTTTGGCTGGATGATTGACGCAAATTCAGCGCTTGGCGGAGCCATCATGCAGCGTAGCCCGTTCAGACTGAAGTGGCCCTGCTTTTTCGGACAGATTTGCATCTTAGCTAAGGGTTATGTTGTGTTATCTAGATTTGGCGCAAATTAGCTTTGAACCACAGATTACGCAGCCTCATCGAACAATTTTGCGACGAAAGCGATTTCGTTGATCGCCCCGATTTGGTTGTCCTGAAAATGCCTTTTCTTGATCGCCTGAAATGTCTCGATGCCTTTCAGCGTGTTCTTAGCGGCGGACAATCCTCTGAAACCTCGCTTGGATTTGAGCAGCTGCTTTACTGCGCCGTGGTCGCCTTCAATTCTATTGTTCAGGTATTTTCGAGCGACATGCCGGATCGCCTCTTCCGGCCCGCAACCCCAGTTCATTTCCTTGACTATTTTCATGTAGTTGTGGGCCTTGTCTGTGACGATAGTCATCGGCCGGTAACAGCGAACAGTTTCGCTTGCCTGTCGCATGAAAGCTCGTGCTGCATTGGCATTTCGCCGCACAGTCAGACGAAAATCGATCAGTTGGCCGCGTTGATCAACAGCACGCCACAAATAGCACCAGCGTCCGTTAATCCGCACGTAAGTTTCGTCTACGTGCCATTGCAAGCCGCGCCAGCTGCGATGTATTCCGTAAGCCCGCTTTCGGATTTCGGGGGCAAATGTCTGAACTCATCGATACACAGTAGCTGCATCAACAGAAATCCCACGTTTGGCTAGAAGGTCGCGTACATCTCTATACGACAGTGGGTAGCGGCAATACCAACGCACAGCCATCAAGATGATGTCTTTGGGAAACCGATGACGTTTGAAAGGATTACGCTGTGACAGCAAAAACCTCGTTTCAAGAGCCAACCATAGTTTTAGCTCTATCTGCAATTAACGCAACAGAACCAGAAATATCGATTGCGTTTCGCATCCGCAGCGAACGACCGGTTTCCGCCCATGGTGTGGATCAATCCACGCGAATTTCCGTCATCGTAACCTTGAAATTGTCGTGTGAGCGACGCCCAAGTCCCGCGCTATGGCGCGGCAAGTATCACCATCTGCCATGCGCTGGCGTGTAAGTTGACGCTGATGGTCTGTGAGCTTTGGCTTACGTCCAAACTTGGTTCCGTTTCCGATTGCAATCTGGCGGCCTTCATTGGCGCGTCGGGTAATACGTTCTCGCTCGTCCTCAGCCAAAGCTGAAGGAAAGGCCAGAATGCCCTTGCCCATCGGGGTCGTTAGGTCAAGCCAAGGTTTGTCCAAGACCTTTAAGGAAGCTGATCTTTCCGCGACGCGCTGGATGATATTGATCCCATCCATCATCGATCTGGTCGCCCTGTCCCATTCAGCGATGACTAGAACATCCCCTGCCCCCAAAGCATCGATGGCACGTTCCAATTGAGGTCAGTCTTTGATGGTCCGCCCAGATGCCACCTCACGGAAAATCCTGTCCGCTTTGACTGCAGCGGCGGGGCATCCGCAATACCCGACTGGGCAACAGATCATGACAGGTAAGAGCCAGGTTTTTGCCTCAAGCGGGCGATGATCTGGAGAGCGAGATCAATCGTATGGCTGTCAGTCGCCAGTGTTTTTGGAACCATGGGCGCTGACGTCAGTCACGGCTGGATCGCCCGATCTTCTAGTCCATGAAAGTAATTGGATGCTAATGGGAGTATCAAAATTCTGTACGCGGTTTTACAATCCGTCGGGCTGCTAGGTTGAAAAGCTATAGCGTGGTGTGAAATGTGGTATACTAATATCTTCTTTGGTGATTAATTTTTATTACAAGTAGTTATGGAACTTGTGTTGCGGACTGCATCTCCGCCAGCTTTCCCAGAAGGGAAGCATGTGGTTTGGTTTCTACTTTAACATCGAATCTTAGTGTCTTGATATTGGTTGATATTTATAAAGTTCACTGATTGATGAAATTCTTCAGCGTTTCTTCTGTGCCTTGCGCCCAAAGCATGTTGAGCCACTTACCAAAGGACTCGCTGAATTTCGCATTATCTCCAAGATCGCCATAAAGCGTGCGTTGTTCGAGCCAAAGCTGTGGAACGTCCTTTGCTTTGAGTGCAACTGTGCTCAAGCTATCCCAGATCGGATCGTTGGGCGCGATTGCGCTTCCGTCTTCACGCGTACCTGCGCACATCCGCGCCCAGATGGCTTGGCTTAGCGCCAGACCCTCAATCGGTGTTCCCGCAGCAAGTGCATCACGCAATGTTGGCAGGATAAACCCTGTTTGACGCGCTGAGCCGTCAAAAGCCACGCGGCGCACAGTGTCGACGATCTGTGGATTGGCAAAACGGCCCTCGATCAGGGTGACGTATTCTTGGGCCGTGATATCTGGAACAGAATCTACGTGCGGCGCGATCTCTTCTTGTGCAACTTTGCTGAAATACGCGGCGATTACCGGATGTTCCATACAGCCAGAGATATGCTCAACGCCAAGGACTTCGCCTGCGTTCGAGATAAGCTGGTGACCACCGTTTAGAATACGGATTTTCATCGCTTCATGGGCATGCACATCGTTGGTCATGGTCGCACCCGCTTTTTCCCACGCGGGACGGCCTGCGCAGAAATCATCCTCAATCACCCACTGGCGGAAATTTTCGTGGGTGACAGGGGCGGCATCCTCGACGCCGAAACTCCGCGCAATCTCAAGTTCGGCAGGTCCCGTGGCAGGGACAATGCAGTCGACCATTGCGTTCGGAAAGCTACAGTTCTGATCGATCCAATCGGCCAAGGCAGGGTCAGACATACGTGCCAATGACACGACCGTCTGGCGTAGAATTTTACCGTTGCCCTGAAGATTGTCGCAGCTTTGACCTGTGAACGGACCTGTGCCTGCGTCACGGCGCAATTTCAGGGCTGCAACCATCGCCCCAAAGGCTGTGCGTGGCGTGTCAGGATTGGCGGCATCGTGTACGATATCCGCGTGGTTCGCGTCAAATGCTTTGGTCACGGGGTCGATGTAATATCCACCCTCGGTCACGGTAAGTGCCACAATGCGGATCGCAGGTTCCGCCATTTGTGCAATCAATGCGCCATTGTCAGGTTCAACAGGGACAAAGTCGATCATAGAGCCGACTACTTCGGCGGAGCGGCCTTTTGGATCAAGTTCGATCAACGTTGTGAGGTAGTCCTGTCCTGCCAATCGTGCGCGTTGTGCCTCATCGCCTGCGCGCACCCCTGCTCCGATGATGGCCCAATCGTGGGCCTCACCCATTTGCATAAGGCGGTGCAGATACCATGCCTGATGGGCACGGTGAAAATT
This sequence comes from Sulfitobacter sp., assembly GCA_036964385.1. GTDB lineage: Bacteria > Pseudomonadota > Alphaproteobacteria > Rhodobacterales > Rhodobacteraceae > Sulfitobacter. The sequence goes on from JBALTK010000169.1 coordinate 5,533, forward strand.
GCCCAACCCGATGTGGACAATGCCAGCCGTCAGCGTTGAGCGGTCATAGGTCGGCAATGCGATCTTTTCGGACAGCTCATTGAGGTTTTGCACAGATAGTTTCACGTCAGTTCATCCAGTTTCCGCCCACTACATCTCTGTTGGGGGTCGTCAAAATTCGCACTTGGGTAACGGCGGGGCAGACGGTGCTGCCCTGCCCGCGGCCTTAGGCCATCCGAAGGCCCGCGGCGTCGAATTTGTGGATCAGCGCATGATCCGGCGTGAGGTAGACAGTATCGCCGTGGTTCACTGCAACATCGCCAGCAGCCCGCACAGTCATCGGATCACAGCCTGCTATGCCGTGGATATGGATGAACGTGTCGCTGCCCAAATGCTCGGCTACGCCAACGGTGCCCTGCCATTCCCCTTCTGTTGTTGAAACAGTGAGGTGTTCTGGACGAATACCGATCGTCGTCGCGCCGTGCTTTGTTGCTTCGGCACCCTCAATCAGGTTCATTTTGGGAGAACCGATAAAGCCTGCGACGAATTTGTTTTTCGGCGTGTGATACAGTTCCAGTGGGGAGCCTACTTGTTCGATCACACCAGCTTGCAGGACAACGATTTTATCGGCCATTGTCATCGCTTCGACCTGATCATGGGTCACATATACCATAGTGGTTTTCAGCTTTTTGTGTAGCTCGCTGATCTCCATTCGCATGCCCACGCGCAGGGCAGCATCGAGGTTCGAGAGCGGCTCATCAAAGAGGAATGCTGACGGTTCACGCACAATCGCACGGCCAATCGCAACACGCTGGCGTTGACCACCCGAAAGTTGACCCGGCTTGCGATCCAGATAGTCAGTAAGGTTCAAGGCTGCTGCTGCGTTCTCGATGCGCTTGTCCTGCTCATCTTGGCTCATCTTTGCCATGCGCATGGGGAACGCGATATTTTTGCGCACAGACATATGCGGGTAAAGCGCATAAGACTGGAACACCATCGCGAGGCCGCGTTTGGCTGGTGGCAGCGCTGTCGCATCCTTGCCGTCAATCTCGATATTGCCGCCCGAAGTATCTTCGAGCCCTGCAATCAGGCGCAGCAGTGTGGATTTACCGCAGCCCGAGGGGCCGACAAACACTACAAATTCACCATCATTAATCTGCAGATCCAGCGGCGGAATGACTTCTGTTGTGCCAAAAGATTTCTGCACGCCCTTAAGTTCAATACGTCCCATAGTCGTTTTCCTTACTTCACAGCGCCGAATGTCAGGCCGCGGACAAGTTGTTTCTGGCTGAACCAGCCCAAGATGAGGATCGGTGCGATGGCCATCGTGGAGGCCGCACTGAGTTTTGCGTAGAACAGTCCTTCAGGGCTGGAATAGCTGGCAATAAATGCCGTGAGCGGTGCCGCTTTTGCTGCCGTGAGGTTGAGGGTCCAAAAAGCCTCGTTCCACGCAAGGATAAAGTTCAGCAACAGCGTCGATGCAATGCCTGGTATCGCCATGGGCGTTAGCACATAAAGGATCTCGTCGCGCAGACCTGCTCCGTCCATCCGTGCCGCTTCTAATATTTCTCCGGGGATCTCCTTGAAATAAGTATAGAGCATCCAGACAATGATCGGCAGGTTGATGAGCATGATCACAATTACCAGACCTGTGCGGCTGTCGAGCAGACCCAATTTAATGAAGATCAAATAGATCGGGTAAAGAACCCCCACCGCTGGCAACATCTTGGTCGAGAGCATCCAGAGCAGGATGTCTTTGGTGCGGTTGGACGGCACAAAAGCCATGGACCATGCAGCAGGTACCGCGATAATCACACCCAGCAGCGTGGAGCCGCCAGCGATAAAGATCGAGTTCCACAAGAACCGTGTGTAGTTCGAGCGCTCCTGAACGACGGCATAGTTTTCCAGCGTCCAGTCAAAGAACAAGAAAATAGGCGGGTCGGCGATTGCCTGCGCTTCGGTTTTGAAGCTGGTAAGGATCGTCCACAAGATCGGAAAGAAGATCAGCAAGCCGATCGTCCATGCGACTGCGGTGTTGAGCGCCTTGCGGTTGTTGGTGATCGAGCGTGCCATCAGATGTCCCTCACGCGTCCAGATTTTTGCCGACAATGCGCATCAGGAAGATGGCAATGATATTGGCAAGAATGATTGCATAAACCCCACCGGCAGAGCCGAGGCCGATATTCTGGCTCTCCAACACACGCTGGAAGATGAGATAGGTCAGTGTTTTGGTGCCGAATGCGCCGCCGGTGGTCACGAATATCTCGGCGAAGATCGACAACAAGAAGATCGTTTGAATCAGGATCACAATAGTGATCGCGCGGCTCAGGTGCGGTAAGACCAGATACCAAAAGCGCATCAACAAGGGCGCGCCATCCATCTCTGCGGCTTCCAACTGCTCACTGTCCAGTGACTGGATAGCGGTGAGTAGGATGAGTGTCGCGAAAGGCAGCCACTGCCAGCTAACGATCAGAATGAGCGAAGGCAGCGAAGCCTCGGATAGCCACGAGACGGGTTCTGCACCAAAGAATTTCCACAAATACGCGAACAGACCGCTGTTGGGATCCATAAACATGTTTTTCCAGACCAGCGCAGAAACGGTGGGCATGACAAAGAACGGGGCAATCACAAGGATACGCACTACCCCCTGCCCCCACATCGGTTGGTCCAAGAGCATGGCGAGCAGAATGCCGAGTGTAATGGTGATAAACAGCACGGAGCCTACAATAATCAGGGTCGCCTGAATACTGGGCCAGAACGCGCTGGACGTGAGAAAACGGGTATAGTTGTCAAATCCGGCCCATCCCAGATCACCACCGCGCAGCGGCAGGTATTTGCGGAACGAGAACCATAGCGTCATCGTGAGAGGCACCAGCATCCAGCCTAAGAGCAGGATTACAGCAGGTGCCATCATCAAACGGGCAGCGGACCTTGATGATTTGGTAGCCATTTTAGATACACCTTCTTCGTTGACAGGCATGCCGTCTGGAATGTCGGGTTTGAATGAATTGGTATTGAAGTGAAGGGCGACAGATCAACCGCCGCCCTTCTATCTTGAGCAGTGGCTTACTTGTAGCCGGCTGCTTCCATTGCGTCGTTTGTGATCGCCTGAGCTTTTTCCAGCGCTTCTTCAACAGTTTGCTGACCTGCGTAAGCAGCTGAGAACTCTTGGCTTACGTCGGTTGCAATGCCGGCGAACTCTGGGATCGCTGCAAACTGGATACCAACATAAGGCACTTCGTCGACAGTCGGTGCTGTAGGATCAGCCGACAGGATCGAGTCTAGCGTCATCTTTGCGAAAGGAACCTCTTGGTAATTCGGGTTCTCGTACAAGGATGTACGTGCACCTGGAGGAACGTTTGCCCAACCTTCATTGGCCGCTACCAGCTCGATGTAGTCTGTGCCAG
>JBALTK010000170.1:0-8771 GCA_036964385.1 Sulfitobacter sp.
CGCCCCAACCTTCGCCAACAGACGGCCCATCAGGAAACCGTGCCCGCGTGGCTTTAAACCCGAACAAACCGCAACTCGACGCAGGGATACGCACAGATCCCCCTCCGTCAGAGCCGTGCGCCATCGGCACAATGCCCGCCGCCACTGCAGCACCTGCACCACCCGACGAGCCGCCACTGGTCCGCGTCACATCCCAAGGGTTGCGCGTAGGCCCGCCATAGACCGCCGCCTCCGTCACCACACCAATGCCGCCCTCCGGCGAAGTCGTCCGACCAAATGTAACAACCCCCGTGGCCCGCATCCGCTTATAGATCTCGCTGTCATAAGAATACCGCGTATCACGCAGCATATTCGATCCGCTGTGTGTCGGGAAATCCACCGCTTCCGCACTTAAATCCTTGAGCAAGAACGGCACGCCGCGAAACGGCCCATCTGGCAATCCCGCCTTTATCGCGGCCCGCGCAACATCTTCTTGCACCAAGACAACTGCATTCAACGCAGGGTTCAATGCTGCCACCCGCGCCAATGCCTCGTCCAGCAACTCGTCAGGCGATGCCTGTCCAGTCGCTACAAGCGATGCAAAGTATGTCGCGTCTTGGTCTTCATGCGGCTCCATCGGGCACGTCCTTTCGGGTTATAGCGGGTCACAACACCCGTCCAAAATACCATAGAACGCCACCTGACCCGCACCAACCCACATATGCACAGCAACGCAGACCACACAGGTCAAGCATCCAGTCGACCATTGTTCCAAACACAACAGTGATCAAATTTTGATCATCTTTTTTTGTTTACTTTCATAATCTTGACCCATACGTTCCATCTTTAGTAGAAAAAGGAATCAAAATGAATTTTAAGAATTACGGCGCCCTGATTATTGCCTCAACTGTATTGCTCTCCGGCTGCGTCTCTCCCGAAGTGGTTCAAAAAAGCTCAGTTAACGATGCGAGCCTGACGTGTGAAGAAATCAAAATCCAACTTGTACAGCTGGAAGAAATCCGCACCGAAGCGTCCAAAGGAAAGACAGTATCAGGTCAAAATGTTGCAGCCGCAATTCTGTTCTGGCCTGCTGTCATTGGCAACTATTCCAACGCACAACAAGCGCTCGAAGCGGCCAGCAAACGCAACGAAGTTCTTGTTGCCCTCGCAAACAAGAAACGCTGTAAATTCTAATTTACGCCACGGCTGCTAGAAGAATATAGCACCCACCCCAAAATATATGCTGTCGCGCCCTCCAAGTGGCGCGACACGTAAGCCAAGAGACGGTTTGTGAAGATACCCCCTCTTGCAGCACAGTGCCCCCCCCGCTAAACCGAGATCAACTGACAGCGAAAGGCGCTTCCCATGCTCGACCTCACCTATGACACACCAAAAGTCCGCACCATTGCAGGGGCCAAGCAAGATTGGGAGCTGGTCATCGGTATGGAGGTCCACGCGCAAGTTAGCTCCAACGCCAAGTTGTTCTCCGGTGCATCGACCAAATTCGGCGCAGAGCCGAACAGCAATGTGGCCTTCGTTGACGCCGCCATGCCCGGAATGCTGCCCACGCTGAACGAGTTCTGCGTCGAGCAAGCGGTACGCACCGGCCTTGGCCTCAAGGCAAAGATCAACCTGTGGTCCGCCTTTGACCGCAAAAACTACTTCTACCCCGACCTGCCCCAAGGTTACCAGATTTCCCAGCTTTACCACCCCATCGTGGGCGAAGGCGAAGTGCTGGTCGAGATGGGCGATGGCACCGCGCGCATGGTCGGCGTCGAGCGTATCCACCTTGAACAGGACGCTGGCAAATCCATCCACGACATGGACCCCAACATGTCCTTTGTTGATTTGAACCGTACAGGCGTAGCCCTGATGGAAATCGTCAGCCGCCCCGACATCCGTGGCCCGGAAGAGGCCGCAGCGTATCTGGCCAAACTGCGCCAGATCCTGCGCTACCTCGGCACATGCAATGGCGACATGCAGTCAGGTGCGATGCGCGCAGACGTAAACGTCTCCATCTGCGCCCCCGGTCAGTATGAGAAATACGCAGCAACGGGTGATTTCGGCCACCTCGGGACGCGGTGCGAGATCAAGAACATGAACTCCATGCGCTTCATCCAACAAGCCATCGACGTCGAGGCAAAGCGCCAGATCGCGATCGTTGAAAACGGCGGCGAAGTCACCCAAGAGACGCGCCTGTTCGATCCTGACAAGCAAGAGACCCGCTCCATGCGCTCCAAGGAAGAAGCCCACGATTACCGCTACTTCCCCGATCCCGACCTCCTGCCCCTGGAGATCGAACAGGCATGGGTGGACCAAATCCAAGCAACCCTGCCCGAGCTGCCAGACGCTAAAAAAGCGCGTTTCATCAACGACTTTGGCCTCTCTGACTATGACGCCAGCGTTCTGACCGCCGACTTGGACAGCTCCTCCTACTTCGAGGAAACTGCACAAGGCCGCGACGGCAAGATGACCGCCAACTGGGTCATAAACGAGCTATTTGGCCGTCTCAAGAAAGACGAAAAAGACATCTCCGAGAGCCCTGTCACTCCCGCCATGCTCGGCGGCATCGTGGACCTCATTGCCTCCGAAGCCATCAGCGGCAAAATCGCCAAAGACGTGTTCGAGATCACCTACACCACAGGCCGCGACCCTGCAGAAGTGGTCGAAACCGAAGGCCTCAAGCAGGTCACCGACACAGGCGCAATCGAAGCCGCGGTAGACGAGATCATCGCCGCCAACCCCGATCAAGTAGCAAAAGCCCGCGAGAACCCCAAGCTGGCAGGCTGGTTTGTGGGTCAGGTGATGAAAGCCACCGGCGGCAAGGCCAATCCGAAGGCAGTCAACGAGTTGGTCGCGAAAAAACTGGCCGAGTAATCGCCGCGCCCGAAACCAGCAACCCCAATCCACATTCGCCGTGTCGCGCTGGCCCCTGCCGCCCGCGCGACACGGCAGCATTGTACGGCGCACTCAATCCCAGCCCCGCACACATACACCCTCCCCAAATATTTGCCGTACCGCAGCGACCGCCGCGCATTGTATCCCCGTGCGTCTTCCCCCAATCTGGCACAAACTGATCCAGACAAAAGGCCGCCTCGATGCAAGAATTCCGCTCCACCCCCATGCCCGTCCTGCCCGAATGGATCGACTATAACGGCCACCTCAACATGGCCTACTACTCCGTCCTTATGGATCAATGCGCGGACCAAGCGTATCCTTTGCTCGGCTTCGGCCCCGACTACCGCGACCGCACCGGCTGCACCACCTATGTGGCCGAATTTCACATCTGCTATGTCCGCGAACTACACGAAGGCGACCTCGTTACCTCCACCTTCCGCCTCATCGACTATGACGCCAAACGCTTCCACGTCTTCCAAGAACTCTGGCATTCCGACGGCTGGCTCGCCGCAACAGGCGAGGCCCTCACCCTCCACGTTGACCAGTCAGGCGAGGTCCCAAAAGTCGCCCCAATGCCCGATGACATCATGGCCAACATGAACGCCTTGAAGGCCTCCCAAGCGCATTTACCAATGCCAGAGCGCGTAGGCCGCAAGATCGGGATCGTGCGAAAGTAGGAATGGGGGCACACCCCCCACGCCTTAACGCTGCACTCCAGCAGGCCATACATCACACAGTGTACAGGGGGTGTACGCGGGGCGCACAGATAGCACCCCCCAATTTTATACAGCCTGTTCCCTTTCATCCCCCCCCGCGCTAAAACACTGGAAATCACCGAAGGTCCGCCCATGCCCCGTTACGAATACAAGGTCGTTCCCGCCCCCACCAAGGGGCTCAAGGGCAAAGGCGTGCGTGGGGCTGAGGCCAAGTTTTCTTTTGCAGTCCAAGAGCTTATGAACGGCATGTCTGGTTATGGCTGGGAGTACCAGCGCGCCGAGACGCTCCCCTCGGTTGAGCGTTCAGGCCTCACAGGCACCACAACCGAGTGGCGCAATGTCCTCGTCTTCCGCCGCCTGCGCGAAGGAGACGCCTCCGAGTTCCAGCCAGAGCTGCTCCCGCCCCCCTCGGCAGAGCCTGAGGATGAGGGTCAAGTCGTTGAAATGCCTTTCGAAACCGATGACACGGGCAATGATCCACTGCCCGACAACGGCGTCGAAGATACCCAAGTGGACAGCTCTATCGGGGCCTCCCTCAGCATTCTCGCCCGCGCCCGCAGCGCCACCGCAAAAGCGCCCGAGGACGATTCGGAAAAAGACCCCGAATCAAAAGCTTAGGGCGCGATATCCAGCGATAATGCATGGATGCGACCAATCAATTCGGCCCCTAACGCAGAATGCACAGCGCGATGTTTTGCCACACGGCTCAACCCCGCGAATTCAGGCGCCGTAATCGCCACGTCAAAGTGGGTCTGCCCCCCCTCACGAAAGCCCGAGTGACCGCGGTGCGCTTCGCTGACATCTTCCACCAACAGCCGCTCAACCGTGAACGCAGCCTTAAGCGCGGCCTCTATCTCGTCTTTAACCAGCATAAACCCTCCTGTGGGGACGATTATTTCCAATCCCCCCCTTCCCTCTGACTGTCACACGTCTAGTATGATCGCCTTGAGTCGGAAAGGTGCACCCATGCAAAAGAACGATCCCTTTGGTTTTGATATGTCTGTCTCTTCCGCAAAGAAGAAGAACCCCCGCGGTCGCCGCGGTATGTCCGGTGCGTCCGAGACCTCGACACGGCTGTGTGATCATGACGGCTGCGCAGAAGCAGGCAAATACCGCGCACCTAAAGCGCCTGATGTGCTTGATGATTTCTTCTGGTTTTGCCAGCAGCACGTGCGCGAGTATAATACGAAGTGGAACTTCTTCCACGGCACGACTGAGGCCGAAATGAACGCGCAACTCTCTGAGGATAAAGTCTGGGATCGCCCGACCAAACCAATGAGCGATCCAGAGGCACGTGCATGGGCGCGTCTGGGCATTGAGGACCCACACCAAGTGTTGGGGGCCAATGCGACGCAGAACCCTGGTAAGGGACCTCAAGCAGGTCGCCGCTTGCCACCCACAGAACGCAAGGCGTTGGAAGTTCTGGATGCCAAGGACAATTTGACCAAGCCGGAAATTCGTAAGATTTACAAATCTTTGATCAAGGTTCTTCACCCGGACATGAATGGTGGCGACCGCTCTCAGGAAGAGCAGTTGCAGCAGGTTGTTTGGGCTTGGGACCAGTTGAAATCCAGCCGGAATTTCAAGGACTAATCATGCTCCCCCCTGCCGCGCCATGGCAGGGGTCGGCCCCCGTCCACTGACGCGCCAAAATGTGCAATGCAGCCATCCGCATCCAACCTAGCGTTCCAGCACGCCCGAAGGCTCCCAAACACAGCCACCCCGCGAGACCTGCGCCGATCATGGAGGCGGTTTAGCAGAAATCGTCAGGCAGACGCCGGGCGTTTGGCCCGCCGACGTGTATCATGGCAACCGAAATATCATGGCAACCGAAACGATAAGCCCGACAAAGGCAAGTACGCCCGCAAAAACAAGGTGCTGTCGATGTTTATGAAAGAACCTTGGCATTATTCTCCCTGCCCTGCAAAACTGGCCGGGTTGCGCGCTAGTCCAGCAGTTTCCCCATGATTTGGAGCGGTTTTTGCAGAATTGTGCAACTGGCGCTACCGACTGCTACAATTTAGGCCTTTCCCTCAATGCCTCCCACGATATGTTGCGGTAAATACGAAACAGGCTCCTGAATGAGGGGCAGATAGAATTAGGAAGATTACACATGGACGACGGCGGACTGGACCTCAACGCAACCCCCACCAAAGATATCTCGGTGCGTGAGGTGTTTGGCATTGATTCAGACATGACGGTAAAGGGGTTCGAGGACCGTACTGACCGCGTGCCAGACCTCGACAGCACTTACAAATTCGACGCCGACACAACGCTGGCAATCCTTGCGGGCTTTTCGCACAATCGGCGTGTTATGATCCAAGGCTATCACGGGACGGGTAAATCCACCCACATCGAACAAGTGGCAAGCCGCCTGAACTGGCCCACCGCACGCGTCAACCTCGACAGCCACATCAGCCGGATCGATTTGATCGGTAAGGACGCGATCAAACTGGTTGACGGCAAACAGGTCACTGCGTTCCAAGAAGGCATTCTGCCTTGGGCCCTGCGCACGCCAACTGCGATCGTCTTCGATGAATATGATGCGGGCCGTGCCGACGTTATGTTTGTGATCCAGCGTGTTCTCGAGACGGATGGTAAGCTTACCCTGCTCGACCAGAACAAAGTAATCACGCCCCACCCTTTCTTCCGCATCTTTGCAACAGCGAACACTGTGGGTCTGGGTGATACAACGGGCCTCTACCATGGTACGCAACAGATCAACCAAGGTCAGATGGACCGCTGGTCGCTTGTCTCCACGCTGAACTACCTCAGCATTGATGCGGAAACAGCGATCGTTCTGTCCAAAAACCCGCAGTTCAATACTGAAGCAGGCCGCAAAACGGTTAAGCAGATGGTAACTGTTGCCGACCTGACGCGCACCGCGTTCATGAACGGTGACCTTTCGACTGTCATGTCCCCGCGTACCGTCATCGCATGGGCACAGAACGCAAAGATATTTAACAACGTCGGCTACGCCTTCCGCCTCAGCTTCCTCAACAAATGTGACGAGCTTGAGCGCCAGACCGTAGCAGAGTTCTATCAGCGCCTGTTCAACGAAGAACTTCCAGAGAGCGCCGCAAGCGTAAGCTTGGGGTGAACAAGCGACTGCATATCGGTCTGATCGGCGGCATTGGCGTCGCATCTACCGTTGTGTATTATCAAAGACTTACGGCCGCTGTCGCCCAGATGGGCGGAGCGGCCGAAATCACAATTGTGCACGCGGATGTGCATACCCTTATACGGAACAACCTAGCAGATGATCGCGATGCACAGGCAAAAGTCTATGCAGATCTGATCGACAGGCTCAAAGCCGCAGGTGCAGATTGCGCCGCCATCACATCACTTGGCGGCCATTTTTGTTTTGATGAGACTGTGCCCCTTTCCTCCCTGCCATTGGTCAGCGGTGTTACCCCGCTAGATCCCTACTTTGCCGCGCAAGGCATCAAGAAGGTCGGCCTGTTGGGAACGAAAGTTGTAATGGACACAAAGCTATACGGACAGTTGGAAACAACGGCTTCCGTCGTTTTGACGAACGAGATTGAGCTTCTAGGACAGACCTATCTTGATATGGCCGTGGCAGGGCGGTGTACTTCGCAGCAACGGGACTTGTTCTTGGATGCGGGGCGACGGATGGTGTCTGACCTCGGTGCTGATGCAGTGGTACTGGCGGGAACCGATCTCAATCTCGCGTTTGGTACGGATGATGTAGGTTACAGGGTGATTGATGCGCTTGATGTGCACGTGGACCTGCTCGCTCAGTTGGCTACTGGCCGAATGAGCCTCAGCTAACTTACCCACCCGCGCAATGCAAAGAAGCCAGGATGCAGCGCATCAGGGCTCTTCTTTAGGTCAAAATATCTTAGCCGTCACGTTTTGGACCATCTTCGTGGATGGAGTTGTCTGCATCGTCCACGACATCGGCATCGTCATATGCACCATTGCCTTGGTTGGCTTTCGGCGTGTCATACATGGACTCGCTGATTTTGCGGTTTTTGCTGTCCGGTGCGACATATTCATCTGGGTCCTTGGCGACTGATTGAGCAGGCGATCCACTCTCGACAGCGAAGGCGGACATCGGTGCTGTTGCAAGCAGTGCAATCATCGCGGCGCGTGCGGTGTTTTCCCTTAAGTAGCTCATAGTATTCTCATTATATTTTCAAACCTTAGGAAAGCTATTTGCTGCATTTTCGTTTCTGCACAAGGAACCGAAAGACAGTAAATCCATTGCCAGTTCTCCTCAAATTTCGGGCAATTCGCAAAGTAAGGGACTGAAATAGTTAAGGAAAAAATCCGCATTCTCATGCGATTGGAAATTGAGTTTGGTGGAACCCGCAGACGCAGGCTGCGACACAGCGCCCAACATCCCAAAACGAGACTATTTTTACGGTACACCGCCTTTGACCCTGCCTCGAAAACCTGCGAAATGTTATACAACACATTCCGGCGAGGGCATTATGACCACATCAGACAATCCCGTAGACGCGTTCAAAAAAGCACTCGCCGAAGCTTCCAAAGTTATGGCGAATGATCCTGATCTGACGGTCAGCTATTCCGTTGATCCTTCGGGCTTGTCAGGTGATGCGATGCGCCTGCCCCAAATTACCCGTCGCATGACCCGCGATGAGGTGATGTTGGCGCGTGGCACGGCAGATGCTTTGGCGTTGAACCGCCGCTATCATAATGGTCAAACCCACGCGCGCTATGAGCCGCAGGGCGAAATGGCGCGGGACCTTTATGAGGCAATGGAAACCGCACGCTGCGAAGCAATGGGTGCGCGCGACATGCCTGGCACGGCAGGAAATATCGACGCCAAGATCAAACACGAGGCCCTGCGAAAAGGCTATGATCAGGTGAAATCCGCGTCTGACGTACCGCTGGCCGTAGCGGCAGGATATCTGGTGCGGCATCTGGCGACGGGTCGCGACATGCCCGCCGGTGCAGAAAACGTGATGGAGCTTTGGCGTGGCTACATCGAGGATAGCTGTGGCGGAACCCTTGATGATCTGGAAAACGCACTCGACGATCAGGCGACATTCGCGAAATTTGCGCGTCAGATGATTACCGACCTCGGCTATGCCGACCAATTGGGCGACGATCCTGACGGAGCAGACGACGATCAGGAAGATCAGGCCGAAGAAGGTTCTGAGGAAGAGGACGATCCGGACAGCACTGGCA
>JBALTK010000171.1:0-5929 GCA_036964385.1 Sulfitobacter sp.
CCTTGATGACGATGTGTTCAACCAATACCTGAACGGCGCTTTGATAGACAACGGTACCCACCAATTTAACACGGACTTGCAACGCCTTGTTCTAGGTGAGGAGATCCGGGGCAAAGGAGACAGCGAACTCGAGATAGGCGCCGTACTGATATACGACCGTGCTCTGGATGAAGCTGAAAGACAGCAAGTCGAAACCTATCTTCAACTGACGTATATTGATGATGCCTTTCTTTTCGCATGAGCATAAGCTTTGCTGACCATATGTCAGGATCAGATCATTCGGGATTTCCCAAATGCACTATATGAAAGCTGCTCTAAGAAGCCTTACTGGAAGTCGGGCGGCAAGACGCGATAGGAAACAGGCATACGCATTGGCTCGGTCACCTCTTGTCGGACTGGATGCATTGGCCAGTCGGGCGCCTTCCGATAGCGCAAAGGACAGGCCAATTTTTATCTTTTCGGCGGGTTGGCGCTCTGGGTCGACATTGTTGCAGCGTTTGATCTGCTCGGATCAGGAAACGCTGCTTTGGGGAGAGCCGTATGATTTATGCGAAATCATACAAACGCTGGCGCGCTTGCCACGGCCTGTGACGCAAGAGTGGCCACCTGATGAATTTTTTCTACACAATGGTAGTTCTGACAATCTTGCGAGCGACTGGATCGCGAACCTTTACCCATCCTTGCCAGATTTGAGGGATTCCCTCAGGGCAATGGTATGGCGCTTACTTGCGGAGCCTGCCCACGCAAGCGGTGCGGCACGGTGGGGACTGAAAGAAGTTCGTTTTGGAATAGAAGAAGCAGTTTTTCTACATTGGCTGTTCCCCGATGCGAAATTTCTAATGATCTCCCGCGATGTCGATGATGCATTTAGATCTTACCAAAATTTTTCGTCGGCGATGAACTGGTATGCTAAATGGCCATCCGGTCCTGCATTTACGCCGTTCGCGTTTGCGCGGCACCGACAACATATCCTCAACCAGTTTCCTCAAATAGCCGAACGAACCGGCGGCATGATTATTTCTTATGAAGATCTGACGCAAGGCATCACTAACGTGGACGAAATCGCACAATATTGCGGCTTAAAAATCGACGGTGGGATTCTGGACCATCGGGTCCAAGGGCCCAAGGAGACGACGATACTTACCGAAAAACGGCTGTCGTGGCTGGACAGAACGCTTTTGCGCGCGGGGACCACCTATGCGAACCATAGCAATCGCGCCAATCGTTGGCAGGGCGCTGATTGATGACCCGCAAATACCTCATATTTTTCTTCGCGGGTGTCGCCACGTTGGCTGCAATCATGCTCTACGATCCCAGACGCACACTGCCATCGACTGATGCATTTGAAATTGTAGAAGACTTCAGTATCTATAATGTCTTTGATGCGGGGATCGCTGATTTCAACAGTGATGGCATCATTGACCGCTGGACCGTGAACCATAGTTCCGCACAATGGATACAATTGGGCGGTGAGAGGCAGGACGCCAACCTCTCCGGCAACGACATTGGTCTCTCCGGCCTCTATCAAGACGCAAATCTGCCCGGCTTCGAAGCGGTTCTAGCTCCGCCCCCTGCCCTTCGGCCTATCCGAATTTATATGCGGGAGGCCCACTTTATCATCGAGGCCGATGCCCACATGGATCAACATGGGGTGGCGGGGCAGTTTGAAATCCCGTGGCGAACCGAACCGAAAACTTTCGGTGGGGCGTCTGTTACCAAATCTCGTTGTGACACCGGACCCGACTGCCACCGGATGACTTTTGATGTGCCGAAAGGGGGTCGCGTCGAACTTCTCCCTGTGCCCTCCCCCAGCGACGGGTTTCCCGTTAAGATCACCTTGGATTCAGCGACTGACCTGTCGACTGTGCAGCTCGGCTCAGGAGCGATCGAGCCGGAGACACATGTTTTCACGTATCATTCTAAGGACCGGCACAGCCTCGCTTTCGCAAAACTATCAGATGAGGCTGACCAGTTCCTTTTTGTCAGCCGTGGTGGCGCGCGTGGGCGATTGCCAGACGTTCATCCAGAGGCGCAAGACGAGCTGTTTAGGTGGACTGAAACCGGCTTTAAGAACAACGCATCACTCCTTGGAATTGACAAAAACGGGTGCCCCGGACGGCAGGCTGGTTGGCACGACATAAACGGTGATGGACGGCTTGATCTGTATCAGGTTTGTGGTCGAAACGGATTAAATGCTGCGAACGGCGTTGCACGAAACAGGCTTTATATCCAGCAATCTGACGGCCGCTTTGTCGAAGATGCCGCTTCGTTTGGATTGGATTTTGAGGGTGTCGGAATTTTTCGTTTTCTACCCCATGCCCAGTCAGAAGCGCCCTCATCAATGTTGTGGGTTGGCGATGGGGAAATCGCCTTATTTGATCGGGGTGAAACGAATTTCACAGAGCTTTGGCAGATAGAAGTGCCCCTGTCGGGAACTGAAAAAGTGGTGCTAACAGCGCCTAACACTCAAGGCGTCTGGAGCGCGTTTGTTTTTTCCCAAACGGGTAACCTGCTTTTTCCAGTTTCAACGGTAACGCCCGTGCTTCGTGACCTAACAGCTTTGGGATTGCCCGCAGCAAGCGCTGATGGGGCCATCGCCGACTTCGACGGAGACGGCGTCCGGGATGTTCTGGCATTTCCACAGGGTATATTTTTGCGCGAAGGCGATCACTATAGGGCAACGGACCTTATCGACCTAAGCTGGGCCGATGTTCTGTCCGATGTGCGGGTAGTACCCTTTGATTATGATAAAGATGGCGATCTTGATCTATGGGTACTGGTGCAAGGCGGGGCCGAGGTTTCACGAATTGTGCGCGCTACCTATAATCGAAGTCCTTTATTTGTGAAAAACTGGATGGAGGAATACTATGGACGGAGCAGGCTTTTGCCTCGATATTGGCGCGCTGTGCTTTATGCAAATAAGAGAAACAAAGGGCAGATACGCGCACTTCGTTCCGAAGACATGTCAGAATACGGCGATGGTTTTGAGCGTGAATTGCAAGCCCGCCCATTCTTTTTCGGAATGGATGATCCGTCACGGTTTTCACAGACATTCCCTCATGTGTTTCTAAGTTCGCCCGATGCGGGTGAGCCGATAGCGGTTGTCCCCCTTGAGACAAAATCCAATCAAAGCCCTTATCCAGATTCAGGGGTTTCCGAATGACTGCCCACGTTTCTCAGGGAAAACGGGCGGTACATGCGGGCCTTTGGGCGTCTCTACAAAATGTCGCGCGGGAGGGCATCGGGTTTTTGATATTCCTGATACTCGCGCGCTACTTTCTTGACGACAAAGACTTCGGGATCGTTGCACTTGCAAATTCCTTCGTGATGTTTGCCCAGATTGTTGGGCAATTTGGCCTCGGAACAGCCTTGATCCGCGAACGAAATATCACGGACCGGCACAAAACGGCATGTTTCTGGGTCTCTTTGGGGTTTGCAACTTTGCTTGCGATTTTCCTTATCGCGCTATCCGGTCTATTTGCGCATTGGTCGGGCGAACCGCGATTGGCCCCCGTGCTCCAAGCGTTATCACTGGGCCTGGTTTTGACATTTGCGGGGTCGGTTCACGCTGCGTTGCTACAGCGCAGTTTTGGCTTCAAGGCATTGGCCATTCGATCCTTGATTGCAGGAGTTTTGGGGGGTGTGGTTGCGATCGTGACCGCCTTATTAGGTGGTGGTGTCTGGAGCCTCGTTGCACTCAGCCTCGTGACGACGGCCATTTCCACCGTTCTTTTGTGGTGGTCAATGCCATGGCGTCCGACGTTTGAATTGCCTATCGCAGAATTGAAGGAACTGTTGCCTACAGGGCTTCGCATAACCGGAATAGGTATCGTTCGATATATTGGGGACAGTGCGGATCGGTTTATCGTTGGTTTTTTCATCGGAATTGCCGACCTTGGCTTGCTTTATGTCAGCCAGCGTATCGTCAAAGCAATGCAGACTGTTTTGACGCAGAGCATTAATGCGGTGGCACTCCCTGTTTTTTCGGAGATGCAGACCGATATCGCGCGCGTCCGCAGCGCGTATCTAGTTGCTTTTAAGGTTTGTCTGGTCGTCATCGTCCCGCTTTTTATTGGCCTTGCTCTCATATCCCAGCAAGTGGCCGAAGTTATACTAGGTCCACGATGGCTTGATCTACCGCTCCTTCTTTCCATTCTGGCGCTTGCCGCCGCTCTCAGCGCACCGCTTTTCTTCAATCAACCTCTCCTCATCGCGATCGGCAGGTCGCAGCAAGCGTTACAAATTGCCACTATCGGCTCTGGCGTTCAAATCCTTTGCGTAGTGATCGGTGCATCTTTCGGTCTGGTCGGGATAGCCCTCGCACTTTTGGCGCGGCAGATCATTATGAATGGCGTGTGGGCATGGGTTCTGAAACGCGAGATAGGTCTTCGCCCGCAAACGCTTATGCTCGTTCTCAAGGGGCCACTTTTCGGGATAGCGGTGATGTCTGCTGTCGTCCTCCTCGTCCCAAAATTCATGGGATGGCCCGAAGGTATCTACATGCTGTTCCGGATCGCACTTGGGGCATTCTCTTATCTTGCTGCACTTTGGCTTCTTGATCGACCAGCTATTGAGCAAATCTATCGAACCCTAAAACGGTAGGAGGCATATGATGATGAAAGATGAACGCCGTGACCTTAAGATAGCCAGCTGGCCAGGCCGCGCTGATGCCCACAATGCTTTTATCAATATTTTCCTTGATGGCCTTGAGGCGAATGGCTGCCAAATAGAAAGTCTTGAGACTGTCGAAGCGGTCGCGTTAGCTATGAAGGGCAACCCTGACGTTGTTTTCTTGCATTGGGCAGAGCGGGTTTTTGGGGAGTCGCGCAGTCGTTGGCAAGTTCTTCGGAAGATTTGGCACCTTCTGAAGGCAGTGCAAAACGCCCCTTCTGGCACCCGTGTGGTTTGGGTCGTTCATAACCTTGAACCACACGATGCGAGGCGGTTTCAGAAACTTGTCTGGTCGTTTTTCATCAAATCGTTAGCTCGCAAGATTGACGCATTTCTCACACTGGCCCCCGGGACGGTTGCAGAGGTTCGGGCAGCCCTTCCCGAATTGGCTGGCAAGCCCGGCCATGGCACGTGGCACCCCGCCTACCCGAACGCAGCGCTCTCCCCAACTGAGCGGACAGTAGCCCGCACGAAAATGGGGTTCACACCACAAAATCGCGTGCTGGGTTATTGCGGCCAGATCAGGCCCTATAAAGGCGTCGCAGATCTGCTCGATGCCTTCACCGCGACCAATGATCCTGAACTGCGTCTCCTACTATGCGGACGACCACAACATAACGCGCCTGGCACAAAGGCGTTTTTGACGGAGCTGAAAGAAAAAGCGCGAAACGATCCTCGCGTGAAATTATGGTTCGACGATTTGACGAACTCAGAGTTCCGCGAAGTGTTGGGCACTTGCGACGTTATTGTCGCCCCCTTTCGCAGCTACCTGCATTCGGGCTCCATCGTACATGCCCTTAGCGCAAATCGGCCCGTGCTGACCCCAGCAACATCGTTCGCAGGCAGCTTCGAAACTCTGTTAGGTACGCAGTGGGTGCGTCAATACCAGTCTGGATTGAGTCCCGAGCTTTTGATGAACCAGAAAGAGGTCAATGATACGATTGATTTGTCACGCCTGTCGCCGAATGCAGTAGGAAATGACTTCCTCGCTTTCTTGGAACGACTTCAAAGTTAGCGTCAATTATTGCTTGGGCGTCACCTTAGGAAAGGCCAAGCTTGCGGCTTCTGGTGACATTTGGTCTACAATTTCACGTGGAGCAGAACCTCCAAACAGCGCCGCTACCAACATGCGTGCTTGCGCAGTATGGCCCTGTAGCATCAGCTTTCCCGCTTTGGCGAATGCATAGGCCCGAGCGTACCATACCGCTTCGGGATAGAAGCGCTTCATGAACAACATACGGCTTCGGTGGAGGAAAAA
>JBALTK010000171.1:5939-8745 GCA_036964385.1 Sulfitobacter sp.
GAGAGGCAACTTGTTGCGGAGTATACGATCCGATCGAAGAACCAGCGTGGTGATAAACATGCGCATCAGCGCAAAAGGCCAAGGGCAGATCTCCACGGCGCAAGGCCCAATCAACTTCTTCATAATATAAGAAGTAATCCTCAGTCATTGGGCCCACTTTCTCATAAAAGGAACGGGACGCGACCATGTTTGAACCGGAAATAAAATCCAGAGAACTGGGTGCAACCGGCACTGCGTCATGCATCGGCTTTGAAGCGTTGATGTTTCTTGTGACACCAGAGCGTCGATTTATTGTACCGCCATCGCTTTGCAGGTGATCGGGCGGATCAATGTAAATGACGCGCCCCCCCAGTAAGGAAAACTTTTCATCCGACGTTCCGTAAGAGGCAAAGTGTTTGGGGGTCTGCGCTGGCACAACACAGTCTGGATTTAGCACCCAAAACCGTTCAACCATGGATGCTTTGCTTAGTGCTTCCAATCCCAAGTTTACACCGGCAGCGAACCCGCCATTCACAGATGCACGCAACAACGTGATTGATGTACCCTGCGCTTCCAGAGGAACGGCATCATGCAAAGCAATAGGTTTTTGAGAAGCGGTGAGAGTAATAGGGAGATTGGGGGTTGCACGGTAGGGATGCGTACCTGCTGCCCAACTGCCTATTAAATCCGCAGTACCGTCGGGGGATGCATTATCGACTATTACGATTTTAAGAGCCGCGTCCTGCGCAGCAAGCAAGCTTTCAATACAATCCAGAATCACGTCTGATGCATTGTAGCTTACAATCACAACGCCCAATGTGGCGGAATTCTGAGGTTTCATCCTAAGGGAATAAAACCTATATCCAATACCCACGCAAGTGTTACGTTCATTTATTGCAATATGCATACCCGAACGTGGCAGCAAGACTGGCGATCTCCAATTTCAAACCATTAACGACCTCAAAATTAGACGCGCTCCTATGGGCGCTAAGCTTAGGCCGACTGCGACTAATCCTAAGACAGAGAAGATAGCTCCAAGCGAAATAATAGACAGAAAATAACATTGGCCGCACCAGTACCCTAAATCCATTCGTAACCTAGAACGCTATACTGCGGGTTTTCAATTTAGCTTCGATAATTTTAAAAAACCACAAGCCTCACAGCAAAAAGCAACTCACAACCTCCACCTCAGGTAGCAAAACTTGTTCATCGGCAGAATTTTCAAGATTTAACTGTATTCGAATCGTGAAACATAAGATGATAAAAGGGCATATTTAGCCTGACTAATTAATAACTTTTAGAGATGGAGTATGATCAACGAAAAGAATTATTTTCTTTCAGTGATGGACTGTGTCGCCTTAACGCTCGCACTTACAACTGGTGTTTCCGCGTTGACTCCGGGCACTCTCCCGGAACTTGGAAAAACGACAATCGAAGGCATTGCCCTGTTTATGGCGACTCTACCCGTGAGGGATACTACGGCGCTAACCTTTCATTAATTGGCGGCGGCGGAACGGCCGATACTACGTTTACATATCTTGGTGCCGAGGCGGGTTACAGAAATCAGCTTACATTTGGTGGGTTGTCGATATTCGAGACGCAAGGTGGTGGTTCGGTCTGGAACTCCAATGGTCTCGGTCTGTCGCAAACTTTCAGCAATGTCGCCGAAGGTATGCTCGATGTTGCGTTTATCGCAAACGGATGAAACGGCGGCACATCATCTGGAGTCAACGGAGCGAACCAAGACGACTCTGGAGGCGGGTCTCAGTAAATGGCGGTCAAATTTGCCAAGTACCTATTCCTGCCGCAGGCATCCTTTTGCTTGGAGCGCTCGCGGATCTTGGCGCGCTACGCCGTCGGAAGAACACCCAAGGTCTGAAACTGATTTGTTAAAGCTGGACCAAATATACGAATGTTAGACATGAGCTCAGAGCGAGGTGTTGCCTATTTCGGCATACGGGATGTTAATCCTGTCGGCCTGATATGGTTTATGTCCCTGATTGCGGTTGCGCTACCTATCTTCTGGATAGGTTTAAAATCGCTGGGCGCAGCGTGGATCACGCCAGAATACAGTCACGGACCGTTGATTCCTGCGATTTCGATGTATCTTTTTCTGCGCGAACTTCGCAATGCCCCGCCGATAGATCCGACTACACCCGTGAATCGCATTCCCGGCATCGTGGTTATCATGTTCGGATTGGGCCTAGGGATACTGGGGAATCTCGTAAATATCCCTGATATAGTTACCTATGCCTTGATAATCTGGGTAGGTGGCATTGTGTTGACCGGTTTTGGCTGGATGAGAGGCAGACAGCACCAACTCCCGGTCCTGCACTTAATCTTCATGCTTCCGCTACCGCAATTCATCTATTGGAAACTCACCATCGTTTTACAACTGATTTCCTCTGAACTGGGTGTTTGGTTTATCCAGTTGGCGGGTGTTCCTGTTTTCCTTGAAGGGAATGTAATCGATCTGGGAGTCTATAAGCTTCAGGTTGCCGAAGCTTGCTCGGGGTTACGGTATTTGTTCCCGATTCTGTCATTCTCCTATCTATTTGCGATCCTCTACCGCGGCCCGTTCTGGCATAAGGCAGTGATGTTTCTTGCCGCAGCTCCGCTAACGGTATTTATGAACTCTTTCCGTATTGGGGTAATTGGTGTGCTGGTTAACAGCTACGGTATCGGCCAAGCTGAAGGCTTCTTACACTTCTTCGAAGGTTGGGTTATTTTCGGTGCATGCATTACGATCTTGTTTCTGATGGCTACCCTACTGCAAAGGCTGTCCCCTAACCCTGTTGGACTTCGGGAAACGATTGATCTGGACACC
>JBALTK010000172.1:0-8728 GCA_036964385.1 Sulfitobacter sp.
GCTTTGAGAACGTCGGAGTTCTGTACGCGGAACTTGAGGCCATCGGCGTCTGTAGGCAGGTTCAGCGGCTTGTTGGCTGACATCTGCTTCATACCGTTGTGCCAGAACGCAAGACCCAGCAGGCCGCGCTTTGTCATGGATTCTTTCATCGCCTGACCTGTTTCAGAGTTCTGGAACTCGTCTACGGCGTTGATGTTCTTGAACATGAACGGAAGGTCAAAGATGCGGAATTGCTTGGTGAACTGCTCGAACTTGGACAAGGATGGCGCGGCCATCTGTACGTCGCCTTGCAGCAATGCTTCGAGAACCTGATCATCGTTATAAAGCGTGGACTGCGGGAAGACTTCCATGCAGGCTTTGCCGTTCATTTCGTCGTTGACGCGCTGCTCAAGCAGGCTCGCAGCGATGCCTTTAGGGTGCTTGTCCGTATTGGTCACGTGGCTCAGCTTGATAACGATCTCGCCGTCGTCACATGCGGCTGCTACGGCGCCAGCGGACATGGTCATGGCCAGAACGGCCGCGGTTACGAATTTCATGATGTCTCCTCCCAGAGAATTAGTGATGCGGCGCTTTCTGTGCCGCGGTAAGCCACTATCATGCTGGTTTCTGCCTATCGCAAGTGGCCGATGAGCGCGCACAGCCAATAGAATTTTAAAACATTATTTCAGCACGTTACACAGGCACGTTGATGATGTTAGCGCAAGCGGGATTTATGGGTCGTGCGGAATACCGCACCAACCGACCTGTGCCTGTGCGAAAATCCACACACCTTCAGCCATCGACTCAGACGCGGAAATCTTCGGGCTTGATCGCGTACCGCGCGCATTTGTCGTAAAAGGTCTTGCGCGGTAGCTGTAAGGCACGCGCTGCCTCGGTTGCTTGCCCCTTTGCACGGCGCAGCGCGCCCTCAATCAAGGATTGTTCGACCTGCGCCATATGTGCCGTAAGCCCAAGTGCGGCATCCACTTCGCCACCCCGTGCCCCTTCAAGCTCCGACATGCCCATCACAAAGCGCATTGCCTCCGTCATCAGCGCGCGCGCATTTCCGGGCCATTCCCGCGCCATGAGATCCGCGTCGATTTGCGCGCCTACAGGCGGTGCCTCTTGTCCGCTTTGCTCGGCCGCTTGGGCGACGTAGCGGCGAAAGAGGACTGGAATATCTTCTGGCCGCTCTGAAAGCGCAGGGATACGCACCGGCATCACCGTGAGACGGTAATAGAGGTCCGCGTTGAACCGTCCAGCCTCCAGCTCTGCGCCCAAATCGCGGGTGGTCCCCGCGATCAGCCGCGTAGTCGGCGCATCATCTAGGAACTCTGCCAAAGCGAGCTGGCTTTGCGCGGGCAGCATTGCGATTTCGTCGATGAACAAGCTGCCCCCCTCGCCCTGCTCAAATGCCGTGCCGAGGGCCAATGCATCCAGATCAATCGCGGCCCGTTTCAGAAACGGGCGTTTGGAACGCAGCGAGCTAAGATGGATCACTTCGGCAACTTTGGAGATACCCGACCCTTGCGGCCCCCACACAAGCACGTCGCCCTGCGCTTGGGCCACACGGCGCACATGGGCGCGCAACCCCTGCACCAGATCGGACGCGCCAAAGATCATTCGCGCCGCAGGATCGCCGCTCTCGACCAGTTGGCGCAATTCGCGGTTCTCTAGAACCAGCCGCCTTGTCTTGAGCGCCCGCTCCACCACCGCCAACAGGTCCTTGGCCGCACAAGGCTTCTCCAGAAAATCAAACGCGCCTTCGCCCATCGCCTTCACGGCCATTGGGATGTCGCCCTCACCCGTGAGCAGAATCACAGGGATTTCAGGATCAACACCGCGCACATGCGCGAGCAGATGAAACCCGTCGCGCCCTGGCATACGAATGTCCGATACAATGACGCCGTCAAACTCAGGCGCGATGTGATCGGCCGCCACAACGAAAGATCCCGCCGCAATGCAGGTAAGATCGGCTAATTCGAGCGTTTGCCCCAGCGCTTCGCGCACTGCTGCATCATCATCAACCAAAAGAACCGTCTTACTCACGCTGCGCGCTCCTGTACCATGGGCTGTAGGGTCACTGTGAAGCAGGCCCCCGTGTCGGTATTATGGGCCCTTATCTCGCCACCGACGCTTTGCACAATGGCATAGCTGATAGACAGGCCCAGCCCGACCCCTTTTGCCGCGCCCACGTCCTTGGTGGAGTAGAACGGATCAAAAACCTGCTCAGGTGCTTTGATCCCCTGCCCTGTATCGGTGATCGAGACGGTGATCGAAGCCGCTTGGGTTATCTCAATATGAAGGTCCCGCGTCTCGCCCTCCTCGACCGCATCCAGCGCATTGGTGATGAGATTTATGAACACTTGGCCCAAACGCACCTCTCCGCCGCGCACCCAGATGGCGTTCTTTGGCGCGTCATAAACAACATGCGCGCCTATCTCGTCACTGCGCGCTTGGGTCATGTCCAATGCCGAGGCGATGACACCCACCAGATCGACCCGCACTTGCTGCACGCTCTCTTGCTTGGAGAACGCACGCAGGTTCTTGATGATCCGCCCCATGCGGTGGGTCATGTCAGATATGCGCGTAAGGTTTTCTGCTGCGCGCTCGGGCTTTCCGCGCGCGATGAACTGCACACCGTTTTCGGCAAAAGATTGCACAGCCATAAGCGGCTGGTTCAACTCATGACTGATCCCCGCACTCAACTGGCCCAAGGCGCTCAGCTTGCTCGCCTGCACCAGATCGTCCTGCGCGCGGGCCAGAGCAAGCTGCGCTTCGGTGCGTTCCGCAGCCTCGCGGCGCAATTCATTATTGATGTCGCGCAGCGCTTGGGTCCGTGCGCGCACCCGCCCTTCAAGTTGCACGTTGGCCCGCGTCAATGTGCGCCGCCGCTCCGTCGCCAAAAAGAGCAACGCACCGAACGCCAGACACAATGCAGCAACTGCTGCGGCTTGGGACGCTGCCAGACGTCGCACAGGCGCGATGTCCATCAGGACTTCACCCGACATGCCGATCACGGGTAAATCCTGCGTCAGATGGAGTGCCTCTTCTGGCAGGTATGGTCCCAATCCCAAGCGCCAAATTTCATGAGGACCGACATAACTCACCTCGAAATCCGGCACGACCCCGCGGGGTGAACGTAGCCCAGCAACGCCGTCAGGGCGCTGCCAGAAAATCAATTCCGAGCGGTTGGAGACCTTCACCTGCCCGCGCCCGTCCGTGAAGAAGACAGGCGCCGTGTCGCCGCGCCACGCATAATCAACCGAGCTGAGATCGGTGGAAACCACAAGCGCGCCCAGTACTGTGCCCTCAGGTCCAAACACAGGAGCCGCATAAAAATAACTGCGCCCCGCGCCAGTGTCAGTGCCGTACCCACGCCCTAATGCACCATTGAGCGCCCGTTTCACAAAAGACTGCGCATTCACGCTGCCCGCGCCATCCGCGGCTGCGACCAGCACACGGCCTGCACGGTCTATGACCATAACATCCAACGCTGCTGCACGGTCCGCCACCCCACGAAAGAGCGTGCTGTCCTCTGGCCGGACGTCCCCTTGTAAGGCACGTGCCACCTCCGGATGGTCCGCCATCACGACGGCCAGATCACGGTAGCGTTGAAGCTGCCCTACGAGCCGGTCACTGGCCAGCGCCAAATCGGAGTTCGCACGGGCCGAGAGCTGTGTCATCGCCTGATAGGTCGCATAGCGCCAGACCCCGCCCGCCAACAGCGCAACGCAGATCAGAAATAATGCGATGCTAAAGCCGCGCCTGCCAAATCCGTCATTCATGCGGGCCAATTTATGCACCATCTCTGCCGTTGACCAGCACAACCGCATCCAGTTTGGGGTTGAGGCAACAGGATCAAGGCACGCGCCCCTTCTATGGATGTAGCGCACATCTAGAGCGGCAGCATCGTCGTCGACTTGATCTGCTCCATCGACAAGAGCGCTGTGACGTTATGCACCCGTACCTCCCCGATAAGCGCTTGATAAAAGCGATCATACGCCCGCGCATTCTCGACACGCACCTTCAGGATGTAATCGATATCACCAGCCAAGCGGTGCGCCTCTTGCACTTCGGGGCGGTCCTTCAACGCCTTCAGGAACCGCGCCTGCCAATCTGCCTCATGCTCGGATGTGCGGATCAAAACAAAAAAGCACGCCTCGAAGCCCAGTAACTCGGCATCCAGCACCACCGTCTGCTGGCCGATCACCCCTGCCTCGCGTAATTTACGAATCCGGTTCCACACGGGCGTCTTGGAAGAGCCCACTTCACGGGCGATTTCATCGAGCGAACGGCTTGCATCCGTTTGTAGTGCCGCCAAAATTTTCCTGTCTATCTCATCTATGCGGACGCTCATTCCGTTTCTCCCTGCTTTTTGGACTGCATGTTCTATCGCACCGCCACGCTAGAACAAACGTTCTTAGTTGGCTAGCCACATGGTGATCAATCGGAATAATGTTCTATATAGGAGGCAACACACCAAAGGACGCGCCCCATGGATCACTTCCCAATCTTCCTGAGCACAAAGACCGCCCGCATCATCCTTGCGGGTGGTGGCGATGCGGCATTGGCGAAGCTGCGGATTTTGATGAAATCCTCTGCAAAGATTACAGTTTTTGCCACCGAGCCTGCGCCAGAGATTGAGCAATGGCACCACGCGGGGCGATTGACACTGGTTCAACGTCCTATGGATTACGGTGACGCGCTTTGCGCCAAACTGTTCTATGCCGCGTCCGAGGACGATGCAGAAGATGCGCGCACGGCGCATCTTGCCATGACATGTGGTGCGTTGGTGAACATTGTGGACAACCTTGAAGACAGCCAGTTCATCACCCCCGCTATTGTGGACCGCGATCCTGTGACCATCGCGATCGGCACCGAGGGTGCTGCGCCAGTGTTGGCCCGCGCGATCAAAGCCGATCTTGAGGAACGCCTCCCGCAAAACCTCGGGACGCTGGCGCGCATCGGGAAAACGTTCCGCAAAGCGTCCTATGCCCTGCCCTTCGGCCGTCCGCGCCGCGACTTCTGGCGGGCGTTCTATTTCGACACAGGTCCGAAGGCCGTGGCAGAGGGAGAGGATCAAGTGCTCCCCGCGCTCAATGCGCTTCTCGATACCCACCTGACCAAGCCTGCCCGCGAAGGACATGTGGCGTTTGTCGGCGGTGGTCCGGGTGATCCAGAGTTGCTGACACTCAAAGCACGCCGTGCCCTCGATGAGGCGGATGTCGTCATATATGACCGCCTGATCACACCAGAAATCTTGGAGCTTGCCCGCCGCGAAGCCGTGATGATCGATGTCGGTAAAGAAGGCTTTGGCCCATCAACTTCCCAAGAGCACATCAACGCCTTGCTGGTTGAGCATGCGCAAACAGGCGCACAAGTCGTGCGTTTGAAATCTGGCGATGCAACAGTATTTGGCCGTCTGGATGAAGAGATTGACGCCGTGGACGCCCACGATATTGGCTGGCACATCGTGCCGGGCATCACATCGGCGTCTGCCGCTGTGGCTGCCATCGGTCAAAGCATGACAAAACGTGGGCGCAATGCCTCTGTGCGTTTTCTGACAGGTCACGACACACGCGGGTTTGCCGATCACGACTGGCGCACACTGGCCCGCGAAGGTGAAGTCGCCGCGATCTATATGGGCAAGAAATCTGCACGGTTCATCCAAGGGCGCTTGTTGATGCACGGTGCGGATCGCCACACACCCGTGACCCTTATCGAGAACGCCAGCCGCCCAGACCAGCGCGTGATCGAAACAACGCTTGCCGCCCTGCCAGCCACACTGGAAGCAGCACGGCTTGCTGGTCCCGCCCTCACATTCCTCGGCCTTGCCCCACGTGCGGCGCTGGCTGCTGTCCCTGCTCTTCCAATGGAGGAAACTGCAAATGCCTAAATCATTCAAACCATCCGTCATAACTGCGAACGACCTGCTGGTCGGTGATGTGGTCTATCTCAGTGGCACAACTTGGGTGCGTGATCTGAGTGACGCCGAAATCCTCACCGATGAGGCTGATGCCGACATCCGCCTGCTCGAAGCGGCGGCGCAAGTGGCTGATGTTGTGGGTGTCTACCTGATCCCCGTCGACACGGACCAAGGCACCATTCAGACGACACACTTCCGCGAAGCGTTCCGCGCCACTGGCCCGTCCAACTATGCCCACGGAAAAAGGGAGCACGTATAATGTACGCCTACACTGATTTTGACGACAAATTCCTGTCAGAGCGCAACGCACAGTTCCGTGCACAAGTGGAGCGCCGCATCGACGGCTCACTGACCGAGGACGAGTTCAAGCCCCTGCGCTTGATGAACGGTCTTTATCTGCAACTGCACGCCTATATGCTGCGGGTCGCGATCCCCTATGGCACGCTGAACGGCGCGCAGATGCACAAGCTCGCGGATATCGCGGACAAGTGGGACAAGGGCTATGGCCACTTCACCACGCGCCAGAACATCCAGTACAATTGGCCTGAATTGCGCGATGTGCCAGATATGCTTGATGCGCTGGCCGAAGTGAACATGCACGCGATCCAGACCTCCGGCAACACGATCCGCAACGTGACAGCGGACCATTTCGCAGGTGCCGCAGCGGACGAAATTGCGGACCCGCGCCCCGTGGCAGAACTCATCCGCCAGTGGTCAACAGATCACCCCGAATTCCAGTTTCTGCCGCGCAAATTCAAAGTTGCGGTGTCTGGTGCTGCACACGACCGTGCGGTGCTGAAAGCGCATGATATCGGCCTTCAAATCGTTGAGCGTGACGGCGTGCGCGGGTACGAAGTGATCGTTGGCGGTGGCCTTGGCCGTACACCAATGATTGGTAAAGTGCTGTATGATTTTGTCGACTCTGACGATCTTCTGCCAACGCTAGAAGCTATTGTTTCGGTCTATAACCTGCTGGGACGCCGCGATAACAAGTACAAGGCACGGATCAAAATCACCGTGCACGAGAATGGCATCGAGGATATCCGCGCCCGCGTTGATGCGCGCTATAAACTCATTCGGCCACAGTTCACGGGCGTCGATCAACAGATGCTGGCGCGGATCGAAGCAGATTTCGCCAAGCCCGATTTCGTGACCAAATCGCTTGGCGCATATGAGAGTGCTTATACAAACGATCCAGTGTTTCGCGCTTGGGCCGATACCAACCTCACCGACCATGCGGCGGACGGATATGCGATTGTGTCAATCTCGCTCAAGGCGCATGGCGCCACTCCGGGGGATGCGACATCAGCGCAGATGCGCGTTATGGCGAACCTCGCACATGAATACGGGCATAACGAGCTGCGGATTTCACATGAGCAGAACGTGATCCTGCCCCATGTGCACCGCGCAGACCTGCCCGCGCTTCACGCGGCCCTTAAAGCTGCAGGCCTTGGCACAGCCAACATAGGGTTGATCTCGGACATCATCGCCTGCCCCGGCATGGATTACTGCGCACTTGCCACGGCGCGGTCCATCCCGATTGCCCAAGAGATCGCGACCCGTTTTGACGATCTCAAGCTGGAGCACGATGTAGGCCCGCTCAAGATCAAAATCTCTGGCTGCATCAACGCGTGTGGACACCACCATGTCGGCCACATCGGTATCCTCGGGCTCGACCGTGCGGGTGTGGAGAACTACCAGATCACGCTCGGCGGTGACGGCACTGAAAACGCCGCGATTGGCGAACGTGCGGGACCGGGTTTCTCTGCGGACGAGATTATCCCTGCCATTGAACGTCTGGTCATGGCCTACCTCGACCTGCGGTCCGAGCGGACGGAGACTTTCCTCGACACCTACCGCCGCCTCGGCCTCGCGCCGTTCAAAGCAGCCCTTTATCCAGAGGCAAAAGCAAATGCCGCTTGATGAACCCTTGGGCGCACGTGTTGATGCGCTCAACACGGCGCTGAAACACCACGCAGCGGCGGATGTTTTGCGCCGTGCGTTTCACGCCGCTCCAAATCTGGCGCTTGTCTCCAGCTTTGGAGCGGAAAGCGTTGCTTTGCTGCATCTGGTTTCGGTTGTGAAACCCGATGTTCAGGTACTGTTTATCGACACGATGCTGCTGTTTCCCGAAACGCTTGCCTACCAGCGCGAAGTGGCGAAAAAGCTGGGCCTGCACCGCGTGCAGGTATTGCGGGCGGATACATCGACGGCTGACCCTGACGACACACTGCACCTGCGCGATACGGATGCTTGCTGTAACCTGCGCAAAACCCAAGTACTGAACGAAGCACTGAAAGGGTTCGACGGCTGGATCACGGGGCGCAAACGCTTTCAATCCGGAACCCGCGCCGAGCTTCCAGCCTTTGAGGTCGAGCAAGACACAGGCCGTATGAAGGTAAATCCGTTGGCCCATTGGACCAGTGAAGACGTGCAGGAATATATGGCCGAGAACGCCCTGCCACGGCATCCGCTTGTGGCGCGTGGCTACCCCTCCATTGGCTGTGCTCCGTGCACTTCGCCTGTGGCGGAAGGTGAAGATCCACGCGCTGGACGTTGGCGCGGACAGGAAAAAGAAGAATGCGGCATTCATTTTGTGGACGGCAAAATGGTGCGGATAGGAGCAACGACATGACTGTAATTGTAAACGATACCGGATTTCACGCCGACGACTGGACCCAAGGTTACTGTGGCACCACGGCAGCGAATGACAGCGTAGCCCTTGATCTGCCCTCTGATACGCAGCCAGAGGATGTTGCTCTGACGCCAACGCTTCAGATGATTCGCGTCGATTTTCCCTCATCCGCAGACGGACGCGGG
>JBALTK010000173.1:0-8610 GCA_036964385.1 Sulfitobacter sp.
GGATGGTGCATGACCAAAGTTGGAAGGTAGTCCGATCGCGATTCCAGATCCGCCCACAAGTAGTTTGCGATGCTTTGCCGCTGCGCCAATTTGCATAAGGTCGACATCGCGCACCGCATCGACAATGACAATTGCAGGGCTTTCTGGCATGCCGGACACAATTGCATCCGCCCCACGATCCACTTCGCGAAAATCGATATGGGTGACGGGCCAATCGGTTTGGGCGGCCATCACGCGGCGCAAGTCTGCATCTGCCATGGGTGTAAGCGGGTGATCTTGCATCCCGCTTTCGTTTAACAACCTGTCGTTTACAAACAAATGCCCTTGATAGACACTGCGGCCGTTTTCAGGAAATGCGGGGCAAACGATGACACCGGTTTCGCCCAACCGATCGGCCAATGCGGCTGCGACGGGGCCTATATTACCATCTGCAGTGCTGTCGAATGTGGAGCAAACTTTGAAGATGATCTGCGTAGCACCTTGTGCCAAAAGCCAATCACAAGCGGCGAGGGACTGCGCAATTGCGTCCTTTGCAGCAATTGTGCGCGACTTTAGGGCCACAACGCCTGCATCAACGTCACCCGCATCGCCTTTCGGCACGCCGACGTACTGGACTGTGGACATACCACCAAGCGCGAGGGTCAAGGCTATGTCGGATGCGCCCGTGAAATCATCTGCGATGACACCAATTTTCATTGTGGGATGCCTTTCAAGGGGCCTTGATCAAGCCGTGTGATGTGGGGGGCAATCCCAAAAGGAAACAACTCACGGACCAGTGGGTCATGGCCGGGCACAATCAGGTTAGGCGTGCTGGCAAGACGTTCAAGTGTCGCAAAGCCGTCCAGCATATTTTGTAGATCAACCACAATCGGGAACGGTTTTTTCGCCATGAAGTTCTCGTAATAATGGGCCGCATCGGACGCAAGAACCAACCAACCTGCGTCCGTTAATACTCGCACGCATTGGAGGCCGCGGGAATGGCCGCCGATACAATGGACCGTGACACCTTCCGCAACCTGTGCATCTCCGTCGTGGAAAACAACCTGACCTGAATAGAGCCGCATAACCGCCTCGCAAATATGACCCGCTGTAAACGGCATGCGAAGGGTGTCATGACACATGCATGGGCCGGTCGCATAAGCCATTTCCAATGCCTGCATATGCAATTTGGCGTTGGGGAACATGTGCAGCCCACCAGCATGATCATAGTGCAAATGTGTGACGATCACGGTGGTCACATCCTCAGGCTTGATGCCCAGAGGTAAAAGCGCTTCGGCTGGTTCCATTCGGATGGGGCGGTTGCGTGCCGTCGCTTCGGCCATGTCATATCCGGTGTCGACAACAATAACTTCGGCCTCGCGTCGCAAGACCCAAATATAGTAATCCATGGCGTGTGGGGCGTCGTGGTTATCATCGAACAGGAAACTGTCGGCGCGGGTGCGCGCATTGCGATCCGCGTATTTTACCGCGTGAACTTCCCAATGTGTCATTGTAGAACCTGCGAGTACGTACGCACGTCCTTGGACGCGATCATGTCTGCCACCGCTGCGTCGAACTCTTTAAAGTGCGCTGACGCGAGGTGTGCCTCAAACGCGGCACGATCCGAATAGATTTCGTATAAGAATACCTCGTTCGGAAGGGCGGGGTCGGATGAAACATCAAATTGATGACAGCCGTCCTCCTCGAGCAGACTTGTGCGTGAATTGGCCCGCATGAGGGCGGTAAAATCCCCCATCGCATCTGCCTTGATCTTGAAACTTACAACAACTGCGTAGGGCATTAGATGGCCTTTCTGCGCAAACGCGCAAAGATGCGACGGACGGGGGGCAATTGCGACAGGATAAGTGCAACAATCATGGCTAACAGAATAGCAGCGCCGGGGCGGCTGACAAAGACAGAGAGATCTCCTTCTGAGATCAACAAGGAGCGGCGAAATGTTTCATCAAACAACCCACCCAAGATGACACCGATGACCAGAGGCGCAATAGGGTAGCGCAGCATGTTCATGAAAAACGCGACAAAACCGACCCCCAACATCAAGTACAGATCGTTGATGCCACCGCCAACGCTGAACGAACCTATAGTTGTCAAAACCATTACGATAGGCAGGAAAACGGTCTGTGGAATACGCAGAATTTTGATGAAAATACGTGCCGTAAACAGGCCCATAATTGCCATTGTGAACGACGCCATAACCATTATCGCGACAACCCGCAGGATGATGTCGGGATCAATTGTAGGTCCGGGAATGATGTTGTTGATGGTGAACGCGCCCATGAGCGCTGCAGCCGGAGGAGACCCTGGGATGCCCAGCACCAACAGCGGAATTAACGCGCCGCCAATGCAGGCATTATTTGCGGTTTCTGAACAGAGTAGGCCGTCAATTGATCCCTTACCGAAATTCTCGCCATCCGGGCTGACAGATTTACCGACACCGTAGCTAACCCAGCCGGCAACATCTTCGCCCACACCAGGCAGGGCGCCGACACTGGTTCCGATTATTCCGGAGCGGGCAATCGTTGGCATGTGTTTACGGATGGTTTTAAGATTGGGCAGAATACGTCCTTCGAGCTGAACCATCTTCCCTATTTTCATGCTCCGTAGACCCTCGATTATTTGGGGGACGGCGAAGGCGCCCATCAACACGGGCACAACCTGAAAGCCCGACAGAAGATAGGACCACCCAAAAGTATAGCGCGGTTCAGAGAGAAGAGGATCAAGCCCGACCATTGCCATGGCCAATCCTATCAATCCGGCGATCCAACCCTTGATAACCAGATCCTCGGACATAAGGGTGCCGGATAAAAGAATGCCAAACAGCGCCAGCAAAGCCTTTTCTGGACTTGCTATATTCTTAGACACCAAAAGCAGGACCCAAACGAATATTAGGAGGGCGACTGTGCCGATAAGCGTCCCAATGAAGCTCGCTGTGGTTGTCAGCCCCAATGCCTCACCACCGCGACCTTGCTTGGCCAATGGATAGCCGTCCATCGCCGTGGCAGCAGAGGCGGCGGTGCCAGGAATGTTTAGAAGGATTGTAGGGTAAGAGCCGCCATAAATCGCGCCTACATATGCGCCGAGTAGAGCGATCATTGAATAATCCAGCGGGATTTTATTGCCGAAAAATCCCGTAAGGATCGTTACGGCAAGTGTTGCCGTCAAGCCGGGTAGGGCACCAAAAACAATACCAAGGAAAACTGAACTAATAAGATAAAGGTATGTGATCGGATCACTTGCAAGGCTGAAAAAAGCGCCCCCAAAACCGGACAGCTGTGTCAGGATAAATTCCATCAGTTCCTCCAGATAGGGCGAATGTTGACGTAATATTGGTATTCGATCTGGCTAAAGATCAGGCCGCTGCGGTTTGGCACGTTTTGGCGGAAACCGAAGGCCATGGCGCAGACCAGAATGATGGGTGCAGTGATTGCAATAACAGGAATTGCGCGGGCTACTGTGTCGCGCGGACCCCGCCATGCGATCCCGCTCAGGATGATCCAAGCTGCAAGTGTCAGCCAGTCATCATCATGGGGGGCAGCCCATTCAGATTGCGGAAAATGCACCGATAAGGCATAGAAAGCGGGGGCAAACATGGCGATTGCAGATGTTATCATCCGACGTGGATTGCCCGTACGAAACCCGTAGATCAACGCGGTAATCAAAAGGCCGCTGCATAAGATGAAATCAACGCGCGGCACGAGACCGATGATGTAGAAACCGATGATAATACCGATGGTACTGAAACGGATCGCTTCAAAGCTGTTCCAGCCGATGCCAATTGCCGTGAGTGCTGTTTTGGCCCCTCCAGCGCGGGTCGCGGTGATCAGTAAAAAAATAGCGAGAATGAAAAGGGCACCAAATACGCCCATCGGCACGATGGCGGCGGAATTGTACCAGCTGGCGCCATTAACGCCGGCGCGGTTGCCGCCAAATAAGGGAATGAAACTGGTGCGCCATAAAAAGAATGCCGAGACCGCGATTAGGACCAATGCTGCCCAGAAATCACGAGCGCGTAGCACGGCGATGCCGTTTGTGTCGTCTATATCATTGCCCACTGGCAGTCCCCTTCGCCGATGGTGATGGTCTTGAAGCAGGGCGCAGAATTCGCCCCGCTTCATCTCATTTAGAAGCGGGTTACTTGCACGTAATGCCCAGCGTGGCAGGGTCTGCTTCCGCTGCACCCAACTCCTGAAGAGTGCAGGCAAAAGTCTCTTCCAGATTGGTGAATAATGCAGTTGCTTCTGCACCGGACTGGCCGCCAATGTCGTAGTTGTTGGCCAGGGCCCATTCGGCAACCGTGTCACCAGCCATTGCCTGATCGAAGGCCGCGACAAGCGTTGCTTTTACTTCGTCAGACGCCGAATTGTGGATCGCAAAGCCAATAGCCTGCTTGAGTGGAAGGAATTCGTCCAAACCATCATAAAGATCGAATGCGGATGGAACAGTAACGCCGCCAATTGTGGCTTCCTCCGGTGTCAGCATTGCCAATGGGCGCAGCAAACCACCTTCGATAAGCGCGGCTTGTTCTGCCAGTGAGGTCACAACCAAACCAACTTCGCCTGCAAGAGCCGCTTCTTGACTCGGGGCAGATCCACCGTACGGAATAAAGTTGAATGTTGCGTCCGTACCGTTCTGGATCGCAAGCAGGTTCAGGTGGTGGATACCTCCGGCACCGGATGCCGCAGCTGGAATGGAACCGGGGTTCGCCTTGGCCGCGTCAACGAGCTCTTGAAGGGTGGTGTAAGGGCTGTCTGTCGGGACCGAAATAAGGTCGGGCGATCCACCAACGATGAACGGAAACCAGAAGTCAAAGCGCTGATCCCAGCCACCTTGGACAGCCGCAGTTACGTTAGATTCTGACAGGCCTACCAACGTATAGCCGTCATCCGCCTGGTTCTGCACGTAGACCATTCCGTTAGACCCAGCAACGCCGCCTGTTTGGTTGATGACGTTGATGCTGACGGGTAGGTGCTTCTCCATTTCCGCCATGATCATGCGGTTAATGCTGTCTGTGCCGCCGCCCGCGCCCCATACAACCGCCGTAGTAATATCACGGTAAGGGTATTCCTGCGCGATCGACGCGCTGCCCATTCCCGTTACAAGTGCAGCGACCGCTACAATCCGTCCAAAAGTCGTTTTCATATCTCTTCCTCCCTGAAGGTGTAAAAACTCTGTTCGTTTCTGGTTGCATTTATTTATGTATGCATTAAATAATACGCTGTCAACTTAAGAAATTTCACTGAATTTTTACAGCCCAAGCGGGCAGACCGGAACGAGGGATCATATGAAACGTACCTTTGATATAGCAGTCTTTGATGGCGACGGGATCGGACCTGAGATTACACTTCCCACAATCGATATCCTGAGCAAGCTTGCCGCCCAAAGCACATATGATCTGTCGTTCATCGATTGTCCGGCGGGAGCTGCCCATTATGCGCAAACGGGTGAGTCACTTCCCAATTCATCAATGGAAGCAGCGCGTCACTCTGATGCCATTTTGTTGTCGGCAATGGGCTTGCCCTCAGTGCGCTATGATGATGGTACCGAAATTTCACCACAGATTGAGCTTCGCAAAGCGCTGACTTTGTTTGCTGGTGTGCGTCCCGTCCGCATCTTTCCTGGACAGCGTACGCCCCTAAATATGCCCGAGGGACGCGAGGTCGATTTCGTTTTGATCCGCGAAAGCACCGAGGGCCTGTTCTATTCGCAAGGAAGCGGTGAAGTCACACAAGATGAAGCCCGCGAAACCCTTCTCATCACGCGTGACATTTCTGAAAAGCTGTTCCGGTTTGCCTTTAAACTTGCCGGTGATCGGAAGGCTAAAGGTAGTGGGCCTGGTCGGGTTACTTGTGTTGATAAAGCAAACGTGTTTCGAGCATTCGCGTTCTTTCGAGAAATTTTTGATGGTATCGCCAAGGATTTCCCCGAGTTGACGGCCGATCACGCTTATGTGGACGCCACCGCCCTTTGGATGGTGCAAAAACCATGGGATTTTGATGTCTTGGTGACGGAGAATATGTTTGGTGACATTCTGTCCGATTTGGGTGCAGGTCTGATGGGGGGGCTTGGTGTGGCTCCATCTGCGGATATCGGTCTGGACAATGCAGTGTTCCAGCCGTGTCATGGGTCCGCGCCTGATATCGCGGGGCAGGGCAAAGCAAATCCTATGGCCATGATACTGTCGGGGGCCATGATGCTGGACTGGCTCGGCACAAAATACGACAATGTCGACATGATGAAGGACGGTGCTCGCCTACAAAAAGCGGTAGAAGATGTGATCGCGCGCGGCGAAGGTTTGACGCCTGATTTAGGTGGAACGGGGTCGACCGCTTCCATTAGCTTGGCAATCTTCGAGGAACTTTTTGCATGACGTTGCGGGTTGCATGTGTTGGCGCAGGCTATTTCAGTCAATTCCATTATGACAGTTGGTCGCGTATGGATCGCATTTCGCTGGTCGGATCATGTGATCGAGATATCGAGAAAGCAGAGGCAACAGGTTTGCCGGCTTTCAACGACCTTGATCAGATGTTGGCGGATACGAACCCCGATCTGCTTGATATTATTCTGCCGCCAATTGCCCACGCTGCAACGATCACGACGGCGCTGGCTGCGGGGATCAAGACGATTATTTGCCAAAAGCCATTTTGCATGAACTTGGCTGAGGCTGAAGAAATTACCGCTTTGGCCGAACGCGTGGGCGCACGCATTATCGTTCATGAAAACTTCCGGTTCCAGCCGTGGTACCGCGCGATCAAGGCTGCGATTCATGACGGAGCAATTGGCACAGTACAGCAGGTTACATTTCGGCTACGGCCCGGCGACGGGCAGGGCCCACAGGCTTACCTTGATCGCCAGCCATATTTTCAACAGATGGAAAGGTTTTTGGTCCACGAAACCGGTGTCCATTATATCGATACATTCCGGTATTTACTGGGTGACCCCACTGCAGTGTATGCCGACCTGCGCAGGATGAATCCCGCGATATCTGGGGAAGATGCAGGGTATGTCGTGTTCGATCACCCCAATGAGGCGCGTGCCATGTTGGATGGGAACCGTCATCTTGATCATGCGGCAGACAATCTGCGCTGCACGATGGGCGAAGGGCTAATTGAGGGCACCGAAGGGACATTAACCCTGACAGGGGATGGCTCTGTGCAGCTGCGCAAGCATTCAACAATGACCATGACAACGGTGTTTGGCGCAAAAACTTGGAAAGGTTTCGGTGGTGATTGCGTCCATCGCTTGCAATCGCATGTGATTTGCGGGATTTTAGATGGAACGAAGTTCGAGAATGAAGCCCGCGATTATTTGCAGGTGATCCGTATCGAAGAGGCCATATATGCATCAGCAGATAAGGGTCAAAAATTGAAAGTCTGAACAGATGGAAAACGACACTGTTAAGTCACGTTCGAGCAGCCATCGAGCTATTGAAGAATTGCGGGAACTAATCTTTAGTGGCGAACTTGCCGGCGGGTCAGATCATCTCGAAAGTGAGCTTGCTGTTCGTCTGAATATGTCACGCACTCCAATTCGCGAGGCCGCACTTGCGCTTGAGGCGCAAGGCCTACTTGAACTGCGCCCTCGCAAAGGTGTTCGCATTCTGGCGATATCGCCGGATGATATGCGTGAGATTTATGAAGTGCTTACAGCACTAGAAAGCGTTGCTGCAAGTAACGCTGCGCAGTTGGGATACAGCGAATCCGACCTTGCGGGGCTTGCATCTGCAATCGACAATATGGACCAAGCCCTCGAAAAAGACGACCTGCGCGGATGGGCCGAAGCGGATGATCACTTTCACTCGGAACTCGTGCGCCTCGGAGGCAATACCCGTATCACAAGCGTTGTATCCATGATGGCGGATCAAGTGCGGCGCGCCCGATCAATGACACTGTTTATGCGCGAAAAACCGCATAAATCAAATCAGGATCACCGCGACGTTTTGGACGCAATTCGGGGCGGGCAAGCAGATGTAGCCTATCGCATCCATCATGCACATCGCACACAAGCACAATCGACCCTATTGGATTTGCTGGATAGGCATCAATTACGTAGCATTTAGGGTAAAAAAAGGTGACACCTCAGCACCCATTCCCACGGCTGACCAGCTTGATCTCATCAACGAACGTTAGAAAACTGCCCCATCTTTCACTTCGTGAATGATTGTTGCGGGCAACGTCTAATGACTTTGGGGACCCGCTTAGTGGCGTCTGCAAAAGTCAGCGGCGGAAATGATTGTCGATGGAACCTGTCACGGATTTCTCTGTCTCCGTGGCCAACGATAACCTGGACCGAATTACAGCTTAACCAGCCGGAATTTCTGTTGGCTGATCATGGTGCGTGATGGTGTGTGCGGCCAATACCTCGGCCAACTTGACCCAGTCCATTTCCCGCTTGTCCAAGAGTGCTTGGGCGACATGTTCAATCAGTTCGGTGTTGTTCTCTATGATCCTCGTTGACCGCAGGTGGTGGCTTGTTGCGAAATTTAATTAATCGAAACTGCATGCTGGTGTTTGGATCATCCTGTTCAAAGGCGTGGCGATCTCGAATGGTGCTGGGGGCTATCGGCCCCTAAACCATTGTACGAGGGTATTTGATGGCGTGTTGCACTCAAAG
>JBALTK010000174.1:0-8596 GCA_036964385.1 Sulfitobacter sp.
GCCAAAAACGGTGACGACGACGTAACTGGCCTGGGCGGTGATCACATCGTTCTCGCAGCACGCTTCGACGTTGGCGCAGCTACAGACGTAGAAGTTTACGTTGCAGACGCGGATTACTTCGCAGAAACATCCTACGGTATCGACTTTAACCACGACATGGGTGGCGGTACGTCCCTCCGTGGTGGTGTTGCTTCCTTGGGTAACGACGACGTTCGTCTCGACATGGGTGTTCGCTTCAACTTCTAAGTTGATCGAAAACATCTAAATGATTTGGGGCAGACTTCGGTCTGCCCCTTTTCTTTTGTGCATCGCTGTTATCTTTAGGCCTCAAACAGGAGGCCACTTATGACACTGCGCGACATCACCGATAGAATTGCAAAAGCCGAAAAGAACGCTGGCCGTGAGGCGGGCGCTGTCTCCCTCATCGCGGTGAGTAAAGTACAACCGAACGAGCGCGTGAAGGCCGTCCTTGATGAGGGCCACCGCATATTCGGCGAAAACAAGGTGCAAGAAGCCGCTGGGAAGTGGCCAGACTTCCGTACTCAATACGAAGGTATTGAACTGCACCTCATCGGCCCGCTCCAAACCAACAAAGCACGCCAAGCGATGGAACTTGCTGATTCTATCCATACGTTGGATCGTCCGAAACTCGCGAATACCATCGCTCGCCTCGCGCAAGAGATCGGGAGCTGTCCCGACCTTTTCATTCAAGTGAACACAGGCGAGGAAGATCAAAAGGCGGGCGTTCTGCCATCTGAGGCTGACGCGTTCATCACAGAATGCCGCGCGCTTGACCTGCCCGTGCGGGGCCTAATGTGCATCCCCCCTGTGGGTGAGGAAGCATCGCTTCATTTCGCATTGCTGGCAAAAATAGCAGCGCGAAACGGGTTGCAGGGCCTGTCTATGGGAATGAGCAGCGATTTTGAAAAAGCAATTGCGCTGGGGGCGACCCATATTCGTGTAGGGTCAGCAATCTTTGGCGATCGCGTCCCGACCTAAGGGACAATCAACCGTGTACGAAAGCGGATGCGGCGTGCGATCTCATGCAAATGCGTACGGGAAAATGCGACGCATCCTTCCGTAGGATAGCCCGGCCTGCGGTACTGGTGGATAAAGATCGCTGATCCCCGCCCTTTCACGGCGTAGGGCCAATTCCAGTCGGTAAGGATCACCAAGTCGTAGAGCGGATCAGCGCGCCGCAATCGTTCATGGCTGTGGGGATAGGGTGCGCGCACCATCATGTTATAGTCTTCATCGCTGGGGTCATCTGACCACAGGTCGAGCGGGCCAATCGGCTTTGCCCAATCTGTTGGCTTTGCAATCCTGTCAGGGCGGTAAAGCATTCCCACGATGCGATGCACGCCGCGCGGTGTGGCGCCATCGCCCTCTTGTTTACGCTTAGAAACTCCACCTTTCCCAATGGTGCAGGGCCA
This sequence comes from Sulfitobacter sp., assembly GCA_036964385.1. Lineage (GTDB taxonomy): Bacteria > Pseudomonadota > Alphaproteobacteria > Rhodobacterales > Rhodobacteraceae > Sulfitobacter. Next base: position 1,434 of record JBALTK010000174.1, read on the forward strand.
AATCAGCCCCTGAAACCGGACCCCTTTTGGGGTCAGCACCAAATCATCAGGCGTCACAGCAGGTGACCCGACTTTGCCGCTTTGGTAGCCAGATACGCGGTGTTGTGGCGGTTTTCACCAACAGTCAGCGGAACGCGTTCGGTCACTTGAACACCACAGGCATTCATCATCTCAACCTTGCGGGGGTTGTTGGTCAGCAGGCGGACCGCAGAAAAACCCATGGTTTTTAGGATGTCAGCGCCAAGGCGAAAATCACGCTCGTCATCCTCAAATCCAAGGCGGTGATTCGCCTCGACAGTATCAAAGCCCTGATCCTGTAATGAATAGGCGCGCATCTTGTTCGCAAGCCCGATCCCGCGCCCTTCTTGGTTGAGATAGAGCAGTACACCATGCCCCTCCGTCCCCATCTTTGCCAACGCAGCGCGCAGTTGGGGGCCGCAGTCGCACTTCAGACTGCCCAGAAGATCACCTGTGAAGCAGGCCGAATGCAAACGGCAGAGTACAGGTTCTGAACGGTCTGGGCGCCCAATCTCGATGGCGTAATGCTCTTCGCCGCCATCTTCGGGGCGAAAAACGTGCAAGCGTCCTGCCTCTGACACTTCCATCGGAAGGCGTGCATGCACAACTGAATGAAGTGGACTGCGCGCCTGCAGGTGTACGGCCGCTGCCACTCCGTCAATTGCGGTCAACCCGTGGGTCCGTGAAAAGGCCGCCGCATCGAAAAGCTTTATAACTATGGCCGCAGGTAACAACCGGGCTGATTTTACAAGGTTAAGTGCTGTGCTGTGAAGTGTCGCCGATCCATCGCGCACGGCAGCAAGCGGGCCTTTCATAGGTGCACGCAAGTCATCAGCTGGGTCTGCAATGCTCTGCACCCATTTGAGCGTAGCGTCTTTCGGCAACACAATCCGTGCCAAATCGCCGTCATATGCCCGCGCCTTTAGGGTCTCTGCACGGCGCGAAGTAATCGCCAGAACCGCGTCTCCCTGTAAGGTCATCACATCGGCAAGTCGTTGTGCGGTCAAAGTTTCGGCAGCCAGCACCAAGACATCGCCCAATACAACAGGAACTCCCATGCGCAAATCTGCGCGCGCGCGGGCAAGCGTTTCAGTCACATCGGGAGCAAAGGTCATAGGGATTGTTACAACTCATCGGATCAGTTGGTGTATATCTAGGGCATGCTCGGGCGAATTGAAACATTTGACCGCATTGCGACACGCCACTGTGACAAAGCGGATTGCCCCCTTGTTGATTGCCGCTGGGTCCATATCTTTAGGGTAACTGATTGGAGGCCGAAAATGGTACAGCTCAAGAAAATCCTGCTGGTAGATGACGATGATGACCTGCGCGAGGCGTTGAGTGAACAACTGATCATGACCGAGGACTTTGATGTTTTCGAGGCTGCCAACGGTGCCGAAGCGTTAACGCGCGCGAACGAGATGATCTATGACCTGCTAATTCTTGATGTGGGCCTGCCCGATACAGATGGTCGAGAGCTGTGCCGCCTTTTGCGCAAGCAGGGGATCAAGAGCCCGATCATGATGTTGACTGGCCATGATGGCGATGCTGACACGATCCTCGGGCTGGACGCCGGTGCGAATGACTACGTATCTAAGCCCTTCAAATTCCCTGTTCTTCTTGCCCGTATTCGCAGCCAATTGCGCACGCACCAGCAATCTGAAGATGCGATTTTCCAGCTTGGACCGTATACGTTCAAACCGTCGATGAAGATGCTCATCACCGAAGATGACAAGAAAATTCGTTTGACGGAGAAGGAAACCAACATTCTGAAATTCCTGCACCGTTCTGCCGAAGGCGTTGTACCGCGCGATGTCCTTTTACACGAAGTGTGGGGCTACAACGCAGGTGTGACGACGCACACGCTTGAGACGCATATCTACCGCCTTCGTCAAAAGATTGAGCCTGATCCCTCCAATGCGCGACTTTTAGTGACTGAGTCAGGCGGCTACAGATTAATGATCTAATTGCTGGGAACTTTTTAATTCTTTCGCAGTTACCATTATAACAGACGGGCTTTTTTCATGAGTTTCCTGTCGGTTGGATCCCTACGATGAGTGACGGGATTATACTCACTCTACCTCCCTGTTGGACTTGGCCGGGCCTGTGTGCCCGGTCTTTTTTTGCGCTGTTTCTGGTGGTTGCCGATCGTGCGCCGCGTTAGGGTACGCGAAACTCACACAGGAGCGCGCACATGTCCTTCACCCTCGCCACTTGGAATATTAACTCTGTAAGGTTGCGTGAGCCGATTGTGTGCAAACTGTTGGCTGAGGAGGGGCCTGACGTCTTGTGCCTGCAAGAGTGCAAAAGCCCCGTTGAAAAAATTCCGATGGAGCAGTTCGCAGCCCTTGGCTACACCCATATGGTTGCAGAGGGGCAGAAGGGCTATAATGGCGTGGCGATCCTGTCCAAGCTGCCGTTAGAACTTGCAGGTGCGCATGATTTTGCCCAGCTTGGCCATGCCAGACACGTTGCTGCAAAGCTACCCAACGGGGTGACGGTGCATAACTTTTACGTTCCTGCTGGCGGCGATGTGGCCGACCGCGAAGTAAACGAGAAATTCGGACAAAAGATGGACTACCTCGCGCAGATGCGGGATTTCTTTCACGCCGAGGGCGCGGAGAAATCAATTCTCGTGGGCGACTTAAACATCGCCCCGCGTGAGGATGACGTCTGGGATCACAAAAAGATGCTCAAAGTCGTAAGTCATACTCCTGTCGAGATCGAAGCCCTTGCTCAGGCGCAAGATGCTGGCAAATGGGTTGACGTTACGCGACAAGATATTCCCGACGGGTTGCTTTACAGTTGGTGGAGCTACCGCGCAAAGGATTGGGATGTGGCAGACAAGGGTCGCAGGCTTGATCACGTTTGGGCCACCTCTGATATCTCGAATGCGGCACATGGCAGTCGCGTTTTACGCGCCGCCCGCGGCTGGGAGAAGCCTTCCGATCATGCGCCGGTTTTTGCAACTTTCGATCTTTAAGCGTAAGCCCCTTTCAAACCGCACCTTGGGGCCACATACGGGTCTCAACCGTTAAGAATAGTAAATTAGGACCGATGATATGATGGATTTGAACCTCTCTGCCGCAGCACCCGATGCTGATTTGATCAAGGACACGTCCGAGGCCAACTTTATGATCGATGTCATTGAGGCATCGCAAACGACCCCGATTATCGTAGATTTTTGGGCTCCGTGGTGTGGTCCGTGTAAAACGCTCGGTCCCCAGCTTGAGGCAGCGGTCGTAGCTGCCAAAGGCGCGGTGAAGATGGTCAAGCTCAACGTGGATGAGGCGCAAGGAATTTCTGGCCAACTGCAAATCCAATCGTTGCCCACGGTCTATGCCTTCTGGAAAGGCCAGCCCGTTGACGGTTTCCAAGGAGCGGTACCACAGTCCGAAATTAATGATTTTGTTGGTCGTGTGATCAAGGCGGCTGGTGGCGAAGCACCTGCCGACACCCTTAACGATGCTGTTGAAGCTGCTGAGGAAATGCTTGGCATGGGTGCGGCAGAGGATGCGGCACAAACATTTGCTGCGATCCTTGGTGAAGACCCGCTGCATGCAGGTGCTTATGGCGGAATGGTTCGCTCGCACATCGCTATGGGTGATCTGGATCAGGCCGAAGGGCTGCTCAACGGCGCACCTATCGAAATTTCAAAAGCACCCGAGTTGGAAGCGGCGCACGCGCAGCTTGAATTGGCCCGCCAAGCGGCTGATGCTGGCCCTGTCGCCGATCTGACTGCGGCTGTCGAGGCTGACGAGAACGATCATCAGGCGCGTTTTGATTTGGCTCAAGCGCTCTATGCCAACGGCGATGCGGAAGGTGCAGTGGAGCAATTGCTTGATCTCTTCAAGCGCGACCGCGAATGGAATGAAGCAGCGGCCAAGACCCAACTGTTCACAATTTTTGACGCGCTGAAGGCCAACGATCCGGTTGTCTTGAACGGGCGGCGTAAATTGAGCTCGATGATATTTGCCTGATGCATAATACGCACTAGGTAAGGGTCATGATAAAAAAAGCAGACTTGCCCGATACGATCCCGATATTTCCGCTGGGCGGAGCGCTGCTTTTGCCGCGCTCCCGCCTTCCGCTCCATGTATTCGAGCCGCGGTATTTGCAGATGATCGATGATGCGCTGAAAACTTCCAGCCGATTGATCGGTATGGTGCAGCCAAATGTAATTCCTGGACGTGAAGGGACCGGCCTCCACACCATTGGTTGTGGCGGACGGATCAGTCAGTTTTCTGAGACAGAAGATGGCCGCTATATGGTCACTCTGGCCGGTATTTCGCGCTTCCGTGTGGTGAAAGAGGTCGATGGTTTTACCCCTTACCGTCGCTGCGAAGTGTCATGGGAGGGGTTTGACCTCGACCTTGAGCCGGAGGAAACAGACAGTGATTTCAAGCGTAAGCCGTTTCTGGACGCATTGGGCAGGTACTTTGACGTGCGCGGCCTGTCGGCAGATTGGGAAACGCTAAAGGATGCTGATGACGAGTTGCTTATAAATTCTTTGTCGATGATGCTCGACTTTGATGAGGACGAGAAACAGGCGTTGTTAGAGGCACCCTCGCTCAGGACACGACGCGAAACACTTGTGACTCTGATCGAATATGCCCTGCGGGGCGGCGGCGAAGGCGAGATGATGCAATGAGCGATACAGTTGTCGAATTCGACCGCCGCATGCTGGAGGCGCTGATCTGTCCGCGCAGCCAACAAACCTTGCGCTATGATGCGGAGAAGCAGGAGCTTATCTCAAAGTCGGCGGGCCTTGCCTATCCGATCCGTAACGGAATTCCTGTGATGCTGATCGACGAAGCGCGCGTGCTGGATTAAAGCGGCAGGCCCCGCATCAGGCGGGGCAGGTCACCATTCAGCCCAGCGGCTTCTCGAATAAAGGTGCGGCGCAGGGATGGGAGAGCACTTACAATCCCCATTCCGATGTCACGTGCCATCCGGATCAGCGCATTGTCGTTCGAGAATAGACGGTTAAAGCTGTCTGTCGCCAGCGCCAGCGATGCGTTGTCAAAGCGCCGCCACTCTTGATAACGCGCCAGTGCCACGCCTGCACCAAAATCCTCACCACGTCTTTGCGCATCCACTATGATTTCGCATAGGGCCGCAATATCGCGGAAACCAGCGTTCAGCCCTTGGCCTGCGATGGGATGAACGCCATGAGCGCTGTCCCCGACCAAGGCGATCCGAGGTGCGATCATCTCGTGGGCAAGCGAGAGACTGAGCGGGTAGGTATAGCGCGCACCAGCCAGAGAAATTTCACCCAGAAAATCCCCAAAGCGGGGGCGCAGTACATCAAGGTATTCTGCATCGGTTAATGCATGGATGCGCGCTGCATTCTCTGCTGTCTCGGACCATACGATAGAGCTGCGGTTGCCTGTAAGGGGGAGGATTGCCAGCGGGCCGGGTGGCATAAAGAACTGGTGCGCGATGCCGTCATGCGGCAACTCATGCGCCACGGCACAAACCAGCGCTGTTTGACCATAAGCCCAGCCTGTTCTCTTTATCCCTGCACGCTGTGCCGTCTCGGAGGTTCGCCCGTCCGCACCGACACACAGTCGCGCGCGCAGAAGTTTTCCAGATGCGAGGGTGAGGGTGATGCCGGTAGCATCCACGTTCTGTTCCGTAACACGTTCACCATTCATCATCTGTATAGCATCCGAGGCCTCGACCGCCTCCAGCAAAGCCTGCCGCAAATGACGGTCCTGAACCATATGGCCCATCGGACCTTCCTCAATCTCAGCATGGTCAAAATGCATGAAAAACGGTGATGGCCCTTCGCCTGCGCGTCCGTCGGTGACTTTGATTTCCAGCATCGGTTGCGCCTCATCTGCGACTGCTTCCCACAAGCCAATACCCTCCAGCATGCGGACTGAGGTAAGCGCCAAAGCATAGGAACGGCCGTCAAAGCCATCCTCGATAGTGGCGCCCGCAGGTTGGGCGTCAATAACGGTCACGCGCAGCCCGCTGGAAGCAAGGGCGAGGGCAAGGGCAGGACCGTTTAGGCCGCCGCCGACGATGGCGATATCTGTATCAAAATTCATAGCTCTTGATATGGCGGCGGGCGGGGGATTGTCCATGCGCCCAAGCGCCGCTACCGTCGGCTCAACCAGATAGGGAGAGCGACATGCAAGACTGGCTCACGATGACTGCAGCAGACCTAGGCCGTGGGATCGAGGCGCGGGAGATTGATCCCGTAGCTTTGTGTGAAACTTATCTGGATGCAATTGATGCGCACCCATTGCGTGATCGTATATACGCCCGCGTCACGGCGGACCGTGCGCGAAGCGAGGCCGCCGCCGCCGCCGCGCGCGCGAAGTCAGGGCAGCGGCTTTCGCTCCTCGACGGTGTCCCGATCAGCTGGAAAGACCTCTATGATACCGCCGGGATTGTGACCGAGGCAGGGACTATGCTGCTGGAGGGGCGCGTGCCTGACCGCGATGCGGTGGTGTTGCAAAACGCCAGCGCTGCTGGGCTGGTCTGTTTAGGCAAGGTCCACATGAGCGAACTGGCATTTTCTGGATTGGGCCACAATCCGTCAACCGCTACACCGCCATGTGTAAACGATGCCGACGCAGTTCCGGGCGGTTCATCGTCAGGCTCTGCTACCTCTGTCGCCTTTGGGTTAGCTGCGGCCAGTATCGGGTCAGATACGGGCGGCTCTGTGCGTATTCCTGCCGCGTGGAATGATCTGGTCGGCCTCAAAACAACCCATGGACGTTTAACGCTGGAAGGCGTTGTGCCGCTGGCGCTGAAATTCGATACGATTGGACCACTCTGCCGCTCTGTTGAGGATGCGGCGCTGCTGACTGCGGCACTTGAGGGTAGCAAGGCACCCGACCTGCGCGGCGCATCGTTAAAGGGGCGGCGGTTTGCTATTTTAGAGACTGCTATGCTGGACGGCCTGCGCGAAGAACCCAAGGCGGCATTTGCCAATTCGGTTAGGCGGCTGGAGGCGGCAGGTGCCGTCATCGAGACGCTCGAAGTGCCTGCGGTCCAAAACGCTCTGGACGTTTCTGGCATGTTGATGACTGCAGAAGCTTACGGTCTTTGGGGGGAGATCATCGAAACGGCACCCGAAAAGATGTACGATGAAATTTTGCGGCGCTTCCGTTTGGGCCGTGATGTATCAG
>JBALTK010000175.1:0-8492 GCA_036964385.1 Sulfitobacter sp.
CGGCACTATCCGGTCGTTCGAATCTGCGACCAAGACGCTGTATCTCAATGCGGCATCAACCAAGGCGACGAACCTGTTCCAACTGGCTTACCAAGTGGGCCTGTTCGAGCAGAGTAAGCTTGTCGAAAACCTGCTCGACGCAGCGGAATTCCACACAGACGCTGCGCGTGATGTTTGCCGTATGACCTTTGCCAACTATTTTGCAGGTGCAGTGGTTCTACCATACTCGGATTTCGCAAGTGCCGCGAAAGAGCAGCGGCACGATCTGGAAAAGCTTGCGTTCCAGTTCGATGCAAGCACAGAGCAGGTCTGCCATAGGTTGAGCACACTACAGCGGGGCGGAAACAGGGGCATACCGTTCTATTTTTTGCGTATCGATCAGGCAGGCAATATTACAAAGCGCCATAGCGCTACGTCTTTACAGTTTACGCGTTTCGGGGGGAGCTGTCCGTTGTGGAACGTACATCATGCGTTTCAATCTCCGGGTGAGATATTGCGTCAATTGGCCATAACACCGGATGGGGTAAAGTACCTGTCCCTCGCGTTCGATCAAACTAAACGCGTTGCAGGATTTAAGTCGCCTGTGCGGAAGTATGTGATTGGGCTGGGGTGTGAGATCAAGCATGCAGCGCAGGTTGTCTATGCTGACGATCTAGACGTCACCAATGAACAAAATTTTGAGCCCATTGGCTCAAGTTGCCGGATTTGTGAGCGCGCTGATTGTTTCCACCGCTCTGTTCCCCCGATTGGAAAAGAGATCAAAATTGATCACAGTAGCCGTGGCAGCGTTCCATTTAAGATAGAGTGATTGCCGTGCTTGGCTGGAGAACTTTCAGCCTTCAAAAAAATGGGAGACACGGTGATTGCGTGGCCTGAATACCTTAGAGCGTCCGTTGAACCAACTCAGCTTTCATATTTTCCATTTCGTACATCCGGCTCGCCCAACGCGACAACTTCTATGAGAGTTGGCGTTAAGTGCCGCTTCCTGCCTGAGTTGCTTTTTACAGCCTGTGCAGCATACTGAAGGCGGCCTTCGTCACCAAAAAGCAAAGGTCTGTTTTGTCTGCATACCCGACCTACTGTACAAGATCGTTTAGGCTTGCTATCTGGTCAGTTGATGCAGATCATTGCAACTCCAAACAAGAAGGTTGGTGAAAACCACATGCAGGTTAGTGTTCGCGACAACAATGTCGATCAGGCCCTCCGGGTCCTTAAGAAAAAGCTCCAAAAGGAAGGCGTATTCCGTGAAATGAAGCTCAAGCAACATTTCGAGAAGCCCTCCGAGAAAAACGCGCGTCAGAAAGCAGAAGCGATCCGTCGTGCCCGCAAGCTGGCACGAAAGAAGCTAGAACGCGAAGCATAATCTAGCTCAACTTTTCGCGGTGAATAGAAAGAACCCCCGTTGTCGATGGCAGCGGGGGTTTTTCGCACCAGCAGGGCATTTTTCATGGACATCCCAAATTTTAGAATACCCCAAATCGGACATTGCCAATACCGGAGGGAATGACTGCAATGTCCCTCATAGCGGACATTGCAATTGGGTGTACTTATGGAAAGTTTCCGCAAATTTCCATGAAGTGAACTCGATCTGGCCTCCGTTGGGAAAGAGCTTCGCATTGCTATTTGGAGCCTACAAATCAAAGAGCCGCCTCAAATTGAGGCGGCTCTTTATGGATTAGAAGGTAAAAGGCTTACTCGATTGTATCGCCTTCGCCCTCAACAACATCTTCATCACCTTGATCCGCAATCCAAGCAACAGACACGACAACTTCGTTCTTACCTGTGTCAAAGACCTTCACACCACCGGCGCTGCGTGAGCGGAAGGAAATCCCCTCAACCGGCACGCGGATCGACTGGCCTTTGGAGGTGGCGAGCATGATCTGATCGTCCATCTCAACAGGGAAGCTTGCCACGATCTCACCGCCACGCATGGCTTTGTCCATCGCCGTTACACCCATACCGCCACGTCCGCGCAGCGGATAATCGTGGCTTGAGCTGAGTTTACCAGCACCACCTGCGGTGATGGTCAGGATCAGGTTTTCAGCGGCAGACATCTCGACATACCGTTCGTTCGAGAAGTTTGGATCGGCGGGGGCGTCCTCTTCATCCTCTGACGCATCGTCGGCCAGACCTGCCATTGCACGGCGCATCTTGAGGTAAGCGGTGCGCTCTTCGGACGCTGCATCAAAGTGGCGAATGATCGACATGGAAACGACCTTATCGTCACCACTCAGTTTGATCCCCCGAACACCAACCGAATTACGGCTGTTAAATACACGCACGTCAGTCGCACGGAAGCGGATCGCACGGCCCGAGTTGGTTGTCAGCATCACATCGTCATCGTGGCTGGCGATGCGGGCGTTGATCAGGGTCGTACCTTCATGCTCGTCCTCGAACTTCATCGCGATCTTACCGTTGCGCATGACATTGGTGAAATCAGACAGCTTATTGCGGCGCACCGTGCCTGCGGATGTGGCGAACACCACTTGCAGGTCGTCCCATTCCTTCTCGTCACGGTCAACGGGCATGATTGCCGCAATCGACACCCCAACGGGGATCGGCAGAATGTTAACGATCGCTTTGCCTTTGGCCGTGCGACTACCCTGTGGCAGGCGCCATGTCTTGAGTTTGTAGACCATGCCGTCCGTCGTGAAGAACAGCAGTTGTGTATGCGTATTGGCCACGAAGAGGGTGGTTACAACATCCTCTTCTTTGGTCGCCATGCCAGATACGCCTTTGCCGCCGCGGCGTTGGCTGCGGAAATCGACGAGGGGCGTGCGCTTGATGTAACCGCCGGAGGTGACGGTCACGACCATATCGGCGCTCTCGATCAAGTCTTCGTCTTCCATATCACCGGACCAATCGACGATCTGGGTACGGCGCGGCACGGCAAAGAGTTCACGCACCTCGGCCAACTCGTCACGGATGATACCCATGATCCGCTCACGGCTGCCAAGAATTTCGAGATATTCCTTGATCTTGCTGGCCAACTCTTCCAGCTCGTCGGTGACTTCTTTCACGCCAATCTGGGTCAGGCGCTGCAGACGGAGTTCCAGAATGGCACGCGCCTGTGTCTCGGACAGGTTGTAAGTGCCATCGTCGTTGGCCGTGTGGGTCGGATCGTCAATCAGCGCGATATACTGAAGGATCTCGGCCGCAGGCCAGCGGCGGGTCATCAGCTTTGACCGTGCTTCTGCCGCATCGGCGGAGGAGCGAATGGTCGCCACGATCTCGTCGATGTTTGTAACGGCAACGGCAAGACCGCAGAGAATATGGCTGCGTTCACGCGCCTTACGCAACAGATGTGCAGTACGGCGTGCAACAACTTCCTCACGGAAGTCGATAAAGCAAGTGAGGAAGCGGCGCAGGGTCAGCGTCTCGGGACGGCCGCCATTCAGTGCCAGCATGTTACAGCCGAAATAGGTCTGCATGGGCGTAAAGCGGAACAACTGGTTCATCACCACTTCCGCAGTTGCGTCACGCTTAAGCTCTACCACGACGCGCACACCGTTACGGTCTGACTCGTCTTGTACGTGGGCGATGCCTTCGATCTTCTTGTCGCGTGCTGCCTCTGCAATCCGCTCAATCATCGTCGCCTTGTTCACCTGGTAGGGGATCTCATCGATGACAATTGCCCAACGGTCTTTGCGGATTTCCTCAATACGGGTTTTGGAACGCACAATAACGGAACCGCGCCCTTCAAGGTACGCCTTTCGCGCGCCAGTCCGACCCAGCATGATGCCGCCCGTCGGAAAGTCAGGGCCGGGAACATAATCGATCAAATCTTCTGAGGTCAGATCAGGGTTTTCGATCAACGCCAGACAGGCGTCGATGACTTCACCAAGGTTATGGGGCGGGATATTGGTGGCCATGCCGACCGCAATACCGCCAGCGCCATTTACCAGCATGTTCGGGAACCGCGCAGGTAGAACCGTTGGCTCACGGTCCTTGCCGTCGTAGTTGTCTTGAAAATCAACTGTCTCTTTATCGATGTCGGTCAGCAAGAACGCGGCAGGTTTGTCCATCCGCACTTCGGTATAGCGCATGGCCGCAGCGTTATCGCCGTCCATGGAACCAAAGTTACCCTGACCATCGAGCAAGGGCAGGGACATAGAGAAGTCCTGTGCCATCCGCACCAACGCGTCATAGATCGCGCTATCGCCATGCGGGTGGTACTTACCCATCACATCGCCCACAGCACGGGCTGATTTGCGGTACGACTTGTCGTGGGTATTGCCCGCCTCATACATCGCATAGAGGATACGGCGGTGCACAGGCTTCAAACCATCGCGGAGGTCAGGAATGGCCCTTGAGACAATAACCGACATCGCATAGTCGAGATAGCTGGTACGCATCTCGTGCTCGATGGTGACCGAGGGACCGTCGTATACGGGCCGCACGGGCAGGTTTTCGTCTTCGTTTTCAGGTGTTTCCGGCGTATCGGTCAAAGTCTGTCCCAGCTTGGCTGATGTCATCTATATCTTGCGATTTAGTATAGCGCGAAGGCCATATGAGGTGCAATCCTATTGCGCCCGATGCGGAGAGCCAATCCGAAGGCGTAACGTAACAGTCTGTTTTAAAATAACAATATTTCTCAAGGGATTGGAGGGTTTGGGTCCCTGCAAAACTTGTGCCCCCGTGCTTTGACGTCACGTTACTGTTCTGTCCTCAAAGTCACGCTCTAAGGTAGCACAAACACCCAGGGAGGGACGCCAATGCAACGCTTGCTCACAGATCACAAAATCATCACCAAAACGCAGCTTGAAGATGTTACGCCAGATGCCTGTGGCGCAGGGCAGGTGCGGCTTAAGCTGGAGAGTTTCGCGCTGACTGCGAACAATGTCACCTATGCGGCCTCCGGTTTTGCTATAGGATACTGGCACTTTTTCCCCACGGGGATCGACGGGCAGGGGTTGGTGCCCGTTTGGGGCACGGCAGAGGTCACAGAGAGTAACTTCGATGATCTACCCGTGGGTACACGGCTTTATGGCTTTTATCCATTGGCGGAAGAGTTGGTCATCACGGCGCAGGCGGACGGCCACGGCGGGTTCGTCGATGCCGCAGCACACCGTGCCGAGCTGCCTGCCGTCTATAACCGTTACACGCCTGTACGACGCGGTGAGGCATCAGAAGACCACATGCGCGCATTGCTGCAGCCTTTGCTGGCGACGTCTTACCTTTTATTTGACTGGTTGATGGACAATGACCGTTTCGGCGCGGAACAGATCATCATTGGCAGCGCGTCGTCCAAAACGGGGTTGGGCCTTTGTAAATATCTCGCTGAACCAGCCGAGCGTGACTATAAGATCATCGGCCTTACGTCCGAGCGCAACCGCAGCTTTGTCGAGGATTTGGGCGCTTGTGATCAGGTGTTGACCTATGACGAGATCGACCAACTGCCCAAACGGTCATCCGTTTACGTCGATATGTCGGGCAACGCAGCGGTAAAAGCCGACGTTCACAGCACGCTTGGCGCGCATCTCAAACACTCGTCTGCCGTGGGGATCAGCCATTGGGATCAGTTCAATCCGCAAAATGCAGTTGAGGGCGTGAAGCCGCAGTTCTTCTTTGCGCCTGCACAGATCGCCAAGCGGCGGGAGGAATGGGGACCAGGTGTGATGGAAAAGCAGATCACCCAAGCGTGGAAACGGCTGGCGGCAGATGCGGGCAGTTGGCTGGACGTTCGGGTCCACAACGGCATTGGTGAGGCGGCAGCCGTCTATACCGCTCTAGCGGATGGAAGTGCGAACCCGCGCGACGGGCATATCATTACGTTATAATCGCGCAGTTCTAGGCGGAGCAGCTTGCCCCGCCTAGAACGCAGAACTTTGCACAATGGGGATGGTTGAGCGCCACATCGCGCTCAGCCTGCTCAAGTGTCTCGCCCAGCTCAAATTCAGGGGCATAGGGCAACAATGTACACGCAAGCACCGCAGGTTTTTCCGCACCGCGCCGTTTCACGACCATGCGCGACGAGGCACACATGACTGCATCGGGGGACTTCTCCAAAATACCCCAACAGGCGGTTGTGATCTCTGGCACTTCAACAGCTTCGTCCATTTCAGGGAAAAGAACAGTGATCGCAGGATCATAGGCGTCGATGTTAAACTGATGTTCGGCGTAGAACGCAGCATATCCCGCGCGGCTGTCGGCATCACTGTCTGCAAAAACAGACCGACCTGCTACAGCCATGGTAAACCCGTTCTCTGAAAGCCATGACATCCCAGTAACAGTCTTATCAAATGCGCCAGCCCCGCGCTCTGCGTCATGCAAGTCGCGGCTAGAGTGATCCACCGAGATGCGCAGGGTCAATTTGTCAGGGTAGGCGGCTTGTAGTCGCAGCAACCCTTCACGCATCTTCCTGCGCATCATCGGCAACATTGCGTTGGTAAGGATCAATACCTCATACCCACGTTCGAGCGATGCTTCGGTGATATCAATCATCTGCGGGTTCATAAACGGCTCACCGCCCGTAAACGCAATTTCACGCACACCCCATTTGCGAGTCTCAAGCTGATCAAGATAGTCGCGGACTTCATCGGCGGTAATATAGACCAGCGCGTCATTGGTCGGGCTGGACAGAATATAACAGTTCGCACACTCGATATTGCACAAGGTGCCCGTGTTGAACCACAAGGTTTGCGGATCGCTCAACGCCACGGTCGCGCGCGCTTCACCCTTGGCGGTCAGGGCGGGGTCCTGAAATTTCCCGTGATTGGCCAGTGGGATATCTTTCATTTGCGTGACCTCTTTCGTCTCTCGTTTTGCGTTCCGACTTGGGTAGGACATTGCATTGCGCAAGAAAAGGCCCTGTATCTGGATGCACGCTCTTGTGAACTGAGTTTTTTTTAGTATGTTTGCGCTAACAATTGTACAATGCGTGTGGCAGGGTTGGATTTTTCGGTGCCAAGACCTGATGGGCGCGATACACTCATACACGCGCAGCACTTGGACCGCGCACATAAATATAAGGCGACACCCATGGTTTCACGCGTCATTCCCGTCGATTTGTTTGATTTGGTGATTTTTGGGGGCACCGGTGATCTTGCACAGCGTAAGATCCTGCCGGGGCTGTTCCGCAGATTTTGCTCAGGCCAGATGCCAAGCGATGCGCGCGTGATTGGCGCTGCACGCAGTGATCTGGATACGCAAGGGTACCGCGATATGGTGCGGGACGCAGTGGCCGAATTTGGTGGTGATGGACCTGTTGATCCCGACCAACTCAACGCATTTTTAGGCCAGTTGGAATATGTCGCGATCGACGCGCTGGGAGAGCAGGGCTGGCCCGAGTTGCAGGCTCTTATGGCGGGCAAAGACCGTGTCGAGGCATATTATTTCTCCGTCGCACCATCGCTGTTCGGGGACATTGCCGAGCGGTTGCAAAAATGGGGTATGGCGGATGAAAAGGCGCGCATCGTGGTTGAAAAACCCTTTGGCCGAGACCTCGAGACGGCGCGCGCGCTGAACAAAACTCTCGCTACCTATTTCAATGAGGACCAGATTTACCGCATTGACCATTACCTTGGCAAAGAAACGGTCCAGAACCTGATGGCCGTCCGTTTTGGCAACATGCTCTTTGAGCCGCTTTGGAACAGCCAATATGTCGACCACATCCAAATTACTGTTGCCGAAACCGTCGGCGTAGGCGGACGGGGTGAGTACTATGACAAAGCGGGGGCGATGCGCGATATGGTGCAGAACCACCTGATGCAACTCTTGTGCCTCATCGCGATGGAACCGCCTGCGCGCTTCTCACCTGATGCCGTCCGCGACGAAAAGCTCAAGGTTATTCGCGCGCTTGATCCTGTCGCGCCATATCACATTGTCCGCGGTCAATATCAGGCTGAACCATGCAACGAGGCAGAAAACCCCGGTTACCGCACTGGAGTAGACAATCCACGTTCGCGGACAGAAAGCTTCATCGCTCTGCGGGCGGAAATCAGCAACTGGCGGTGGGCGGGAACGCCGTTCTATCTGCGCACTGGTAAGCGCATGGCACAGCGGTATTCCGAAATTACTGTGGTGTTCAAAGACACTCCGCACAGCATCTTTGAAGAAGACGCTGGTCGCCACCGCAATGTCCTCTCGATCCGTTTGCAGCCCGATGAAGGTATCACCCTTGGCGTGACGATCAAAGAGCCTGGGCCTGGGGGTATGCGTCTCATCGATGTGCCGCTCGATATGTCATATGCAAAAGCAATCAATCCAAAAGACGTGGAACACGTTGATGCCTATGAACGTCTGATCATGGATGTAATCCGTGGCAACCAGACCCTGTTTATGCGCGGTGACGAAGTCGAGGCGGCATGGGCGTGGACCGATCCGATCATCAAAGGCTGGGAAGCCCGCAATGAAGTGCCGAAACCCTATGACCATGGCACCACTGGTCCTACAGATTCAGCCGAAATGTTACGCCGTGAAGGCCGGGCATGGCGCGAGGTAAGTGTATGAATTTAGTTGAGTATCCATCCGCCGCGCAAATGATGCATGAG
>JBALTK010000176.1:0-8392 GCA_036964385.1 Sulfitobacter sp.
CGCCACCCCAAGCGATCTGTATACAGTTTGTTGATCCGCTGATGTCCGTCCAGCTTCTTTTCCGTCCAAGACATTACCGATTTCGCCCATAAGCCGATCGCTCGAGAAACGACCCGCGGCGATAAGATCCACGATTTCGCCTGCTTGCGCCAACGTTGAGGGCAGATAATCAACCCAGATCGAAGTGCTGAGAACAAGATCGTCGTCTACTTCTCGCATGGTCGGAACGGATGAGCCGACAACATTTACGTGGCAACCTTTGGGCATCCAGGCATGCTGTAAAATTGGTGTAGGGGATGCAGTTACTGTACAAACAATATCTGCATGCGCGACGGCGGACTGCACATCCGTGCTAGCCGTAAATAACTTCTCCGGATACTGCGCCCTCGCCTTTTCACAGAATGCCTCGGCCTTGGAGGCATCACGTCCGACGATCTGCACAGTCTTGATTTCCCGCACAGAGCACATCGCATCGAGGTGATGCTCAGCCTGCTCCCCATAACCTACGATAGATAACGCGCAGGCATCCTCTCGGGCCAAGGCGCGCGTGGCGACGCCACTAGCAGCGGCAGTACGCAGCGCAGTGAGCAGACTTGCATCCATCATTGCGCGCGCTTCACCCGTCTCTGCGTCAAACAACACAAACGCCCCAAGGTGTGAGGATAGGCCACGCTTTGGATTATCGGGAAAGAGGCTGAGCAGTTTTACCCCAAAGCATGATGCATCAGGGGCTGTGATCGCCCCGGGCATGATGCCCAACTTATTGATGCCGCCGACAGGGATCGCGCTACGCAAAGGCAGCTCGGCATCACCCGCTGAGACGAGTTTCATAGTAGCCTCAATCACTTCGATAGCAGTTGGCATCGGGAGAAGTTGCGCCACATCTTCGGATGTTAAAATGATCATAAAGACCGCTCCGCTTTTGTGCCCCAATCAGGACCAGTTATTTCGAGCCCCATCACCTGCTCTAGCAGGGCTGTGTAAGTGTCAGGCCGCGCGATATAGGGGAAATGGCCACCAGTTAAATAATGATAAGAAACGGTTGGCTGCAGGCGAGCACGTACGGCTTTGCGGATTTCCGGCGGTATTAACGGATCATCGGCAGCATCGATAGTAAACACCTTTTCGGACGGCAAACCAAGGTCGGGCAATACTGGTCCATCTTTTAGTGCGCCCAATCGACGGCGTAATTCAGGCTCCAAAATGCGTCCGCCAACTTCCATCAGCAACAAATCAACGACATTGCTTTGGTCAGAGTGCGCCGCGCGCCATCCTTCCAGACCTTTACCAAATCCAGCGCGCAAATCTTCGATTGGTCCCGCCTCAAGATCAGAGGAATACGGAGGTCGTTCATCAAACCCTACGGTCGTGTGCAAGGTATTCGCTGCGATCAAGCGATCCATGCGATCGGGGTATTTGCCAGCAATGAACTGCGCCAAAAATCCACCCAACGACGACCCCAGGATTGATGCGGTGTCCACATTCAAATGGTCCATGAGAGCTACGATATCTTCACACCAGTCTGCCACACCGCCCGTTGCAGGATAGCTGGGAGCGATAACGCGCAAACGACCCTCTAGCGCCTCTATTTGCTGCCAGAAAACATCGCCGCGCCCCAGAGTGCCCGGAATTAGGATCAGCACTGGTCCCTTACCGATATCCAGAAACCCCCAGTCTCGGCCATTTAGCGTGATCCGCTGTTCAGGGTGCTTGGCAGTAAAACGGTCGCGATCAGCGATCAATGCGTTGGTCATGACAAAGGGTCCTTTAGGGCAGGGAAATAGTCGCGGGTACGGCGAGTGAATGGAATGTTGGCAAAGTCGGGCGTGATCGCACCAGGAGTAGCAACTGGGATAACCTTGCTGGCGATAGGATTAAACCCAGCCTGATAATGGTTGGATGATTTCACGCAAACATAACGGCGCTTGGTCAGATCAATGCCCAATTTGGTGAATGCTTCTGGATGGAAAGTTTGGCCGCGTGTGTCTGTCAGAACGATGTCGATATCGCCTGCCTTGACCCAGACAGTTTCACCCATCGGGGCGGGCAATTCTCCAAAGCGTTGGGTCAAGTCAGAGGCGCATTTCATCACTGTAATATTCAAATCCAGCGGATCACCAGACATCGGCCCATGTTTGCCGCCAATGCGCAGATCGAGTGTAGCCCCCTCGCCCGCTTCGCGGCAAATGCGAACAGCCCCGGGATCGTAAAACAAGCCCGTCGCAATACTGGTCATGCCACGATCAATCATTGCGCTTAAGAGGAATGTCGCGTCAGACGGCGCACCGCCACCAGCATTGTCAGACATGTCGGCCAGAACAACCGGGCCGTCTGCTTCGGCCTCGGCCAGATCAAGCGCGCGAGGAATGTCGGCTATGTCTGTATTGAGGATATGGCGCAAGTCATACAATTTACGCCCCAAGGCTTCTGCAGCTTGCTCAGCCCCAGCCCCGTCACAAATAGCAAGCGCGCGGGTGCCAACACGAGGGTGATCGCCCCAAGGAAAGCCATGAGCGATGGACAAGGACAAAATTCCGTCCCTACCCTCTTGGGCCTGCATCTGATCTACAAAATCGCGCATTGCACCGGACGGGGTTGGCATCGCAATAATCATTTTGCAGTCAAATTCTGCCATGACTGGCTTGGAGCGACCCTCGGCGGCATCTATGGCCAAAGTGAACAGTTCCTCCGCACGTGCGGGAACATCGATGTGCGGATATTCTTTGAACGCCACCAGCAATGTCGCGCTATCCATCATCACATCGGTCAAATGGCAATGAGGATCCAGCAGCCCACCTATGACCGCGTTGGGTGCAATCTTGCGGCAGGCTGCCATCAGATCACCTTCGCAGTCATCGTAGCCATCTGCAATCATCGCACCGTGCAGCGAGAGCAGGATAATATCCGCGCCCCCGACCGTCTTTAAGTCGCGCAATATCTCATCGCGAAACGCCTCGTAAACGGCTTTTACCGTGAGGCCTGCAGGTTGCGCGCTTGCACAGAGGGATTCAATCACCTCATGGCCAGCGGCCTCGGCACGCTTGCGCCACATATGCAGCGGGCCAGTCCAGTACTGCAATGGCTCTTGCGTGGCATTGCCGTGGTAAATCGACCCTTCCTCAAACGAGATGATGCCCGTTGGTAGAGGAGAAAAGGAATTGGTCTCAGTACTCAGACCGGCGATAAAAATTTTCATGTTTCAGGCTTTCGTAGACGTGGTTTCGGCAGGTTCCAGATCGGCCTGCCCTGTCAGGCGCATCAAGGTTAGAGCGATGACGTGAAGAACGATAATAGCAAACGCCAGAGGCACGGCGGCAGTGAACCATATCATCGAAACATCCAGCATTTCTGCGGTCCGGTTCATGCTGCGGCCCAGAAATCCACGCGCTGGGTTCATCCGACTGTCAAAGATGGAATACCAAATAACGGGGGCGGCAAACAAAATTACGCCACATGAACGGATCACCGTCAACACACCGCCTACTCGCCCCGGCACCAAGCGCATCGTGGGAAATAACGTAGGATCTACTGAGATACGGAAAGCGCAGGACGCCCCCAACATACCAGCCCAAACCATAGCACGGCGGGCCAGTTCTTCGGTCCAAATAGGCGGCGCGTCCAGAACGTAACGCGCGATCACCTGCCAACCAGCGGCCCCTACCATCGTGAGTACAGCCAGCACCGCCCCCCAAAGGGCGATACTGTTTATGATGGAAGAGGCTTTATCGAGCCAACGGGCAATCGCGCGCATATTCTTAGTTTCCCTTCGCGGCTTCCCAAGCGGCAATCTGTTCTTTGGAGAGCAGGCCACTATCATATGCTGGCGCAGAAGCATCGCGGAACTCGGCGCGGGCTGCCTCATCTAACGTCTGGATTTCAACACCAGCAGCACGCAATTTATCAAACACGCCGTCTTGCGTACCAAGCCATGCGCGGTTTGCCGAATTCGCAGCCGCTACAGCCTCATCAACAGTAGCGCGCTCGGCATCGCTCAAACCTTGATACCAATCCTCTGATGCAATCACGATCCGCAAGGACGGGGTGACAGCCGCATCTGTGAAGTGCTTCAGGAAGTCGGTGTGACCAAACAGCAAGGGCACAAAGTTGGGGTTCAGATACCCGTCAGCTACACCTGTTTGTAAAGCATTTGGCACTTCTGCCCAGCTGACGATTGTCCCATCGGCGCCCCATGCTTTGTAAAGCTCAATCTGGCTTTCATCCAAAGCACGCATCCGAAGGCCCACCATATCTGCAACAGATTTCACGGGCTTCTTGGTGTTGAAAATTCCGGAAGCCTGACCAACGGTATCAACCGCCAGAACACGCACACCTTCTACCGTGGTTGCCGCGTTGATAACCTCAAGCATCCCACCATCATTCATGGCGCGGTCAACTTCCTCTATGTCTTTGAAGAAATACGGCAAGCGTAGACCAAAGATGGTCTCATCAATTGAACCGACGATGCCCAACGGTGACATGCTGACTTCCAACAGGCCTTGGCTGACTTGGTCAAACAGTTCATCGTCCCCACCAAGCGCACCGCGCTGATATTCTTCGGCCTCAACGCCATTCGCCTTGAGATGTTCGGCGAATGTATGCGCCCAGACGTAACTGCCGGAGCCTTCCAAATCAGGGGGGCTGTCCAGCGCCACCTTAACCTGTGCAAAACTAGCCTGCGCAACAACAGCCATTGCAGCCGCAAGGAATGTAGTCTTCAAAAGTGAACGTGTTTTCATTTTTTCGTCTCCCATATTGATGTTTAATATTTCGGTCTTTTCGAATAATCTTGGTGAATGCAGCCCCTACCCCCCTGCCAGACCAAACGCCTGCGGGAGTGCCAAACTGATTTGAGGGAATGCTACCAGTAGTCCAAGCACGATAATTTCTACCAAGACAAAAGGGATAATTGCCTTGGCTAGCTTCCAATAATTGAGCCCTGTCACGGTTGAGACCACAAGCAGGCATCCGCCCATCGGGGGGGAAATTAATCCGATGCACAAATTGAAACTAAGCACGATGCCCAAGTGCACAGGATCGGCGCCCTGCGCCAATGCGACGGGCGCAAGCAGCGGCACCAGCAACGCCAGCGCGACGGGGATATCCAGAACCATACCCGCAAAAATAAAGATCACATTAAGCGTGATCATATAGCCAACCGGCCCAAGGCCGAGCGATGTGACAAGCTCCGATATTGCCTCTGGGATACGCTCAAGCGCGCCTAGGTGGCCAAGCGCTGATACCGCGCAGATGATGATAAAAATTGAGCCGGATAGCATCGCCGTGCGCTGTAATCCCTCGAGGATGGAGGCGAGAGTCAACCCTTCGTAGAACCAGCCAGCAAACAGCGCAGTGACAACGGCAACAGCGGCGGCTTCGGTCGGTGTCATCCAGCCAAACACGATGCCGCCAAGAATAATCATTGGTAATGATAGGGCGGGAATAGACCGCATCAGAGTTGGTAAGAGAGGCGGCATGTCCTCCTTCTTGACGCTGGGCAGATCATCGCGCCACGCGTAAAAACAGTTCAGCGCGATCAGGGATGAGGCCAACAAAAGCCCTGGCACAATCCCTGCCAGAAACAGTGCCGTGACCGAGGTCTGCATCAACGCGCCGTAGAAAATCAGAATGATGGAAGGCGGCACAATCGGGCCAATCACAGACGAGGCAGCCGTGATTGCGCTGGCATATGTAAGGCTATATCCGCGCCGCGTCATCTCAGGGACCAACGTATTCGACAAAGCCGCTGAATCCGCCACAGCGGAGCCTGAAATGCCCGCAAAAAACACCGACGTCAGCACATTCACGTGACCCAGCCCCCCCTTCAACCGTCCAACCAGCGCCATAGAAAGGTTGATCAGCGCCGATGTGATACCGCCTCTATTCATCAACTCACCTGCGAGGATAAACAGCGGCATCGCCATCAAGGCAAAAACGTCGATCTTGGAGAAAATCTGTTGGGGGAGGATCGCTAGATAGCGGGCATTATCCGTAGCAAAAAATGTTAGAACTGCCGCACCCCCGATGACATAGGCAATTGCCAATCCGGAGGTGAGAAGAACAAGTGCCAAGATCGGGATCAGAATAATCATGAGAAAGCGCCCTGTTTTTTAATAAGCACTGCCTTGTCGGAACACAGGCTGTTTGCAGTAATACCTTCAGCCGCAATATCTTCTGGAATTGGTTGGTGTTGAATTAGAGCTGCAGCTGCGCGGGCTAGAGCCGGAGCCGTTTGAATGCCGTACCCGCCCTGCCCCGCGAGCCAAAAAAATCCTGGCGCGCCTTCATCATAAGCAGCAAGCGGGCAACCCGAAGGGAGAAAGCTACGCAACCCGGCCCATTTGCTTTCGATCCTGCGGACGGACAAGTCAAACGCGCGCTCAATCCGGTCCACACAGTAGGCAACAGACAACTCATCTGGCTGCGCATCGCAGGGGGCTGACGGTTCCACATCGGCGGGGGAAATCAACAGCTTCCCTGCATCTGGTTTGAGGTAGAACTGCTCTTCAACATCCACCACCATTGGCCAGCTGTCAGGTTCTACATTCTGCGGCGGATTTACTATCATTGCCGTACGACGTTTGGGCGTTAATCCGCGTGGGGCTGCGCCAGCAAGGACTGCAATTTCATCCGCCCACGCACCCGAGGCATTAACCACAATCGGAGCGTTGAACGTACCTGCAGTCGTTCGAACAAACCAACCCTCGTCCCGTTCGATTGCAGTCACATCAGCCTTTGTTACCAAGGTTCCAGCAGCCGCTTTGAACGACCGCAAGTAATGCTGATGCAGCGCATGCACATCAATATCGCTAGCCGTTTCATCATAGAGCCCCGCGACGGCATACCCCTCTCGTAGGAGAGGTACCATTTGCCCAACTTGATTGGCATCTAACGGAGCAACCGCATCGCCCAGTTCTTGCCTCAAGTCAGCTAAGGCAGAAACCTGATCCTTACGAGCTACAAAAACCGCCCCACGTTTCGTCAATAATGGTGCTGTTAGGTAGGCGCTATTGGGACTCGTGAAGAATGCGCCTGATGCGCGGGTCAGTGCACGGATTACTGGCGGGCCATACGCGACTGTATAGAGGGCTGCTGAACGGCCAGTTGTGTGATATCCAGGCTGATCTTCACGTTCCAGCAAGGCGACCTTCATAGTGCCCGCCAACTCGGCAGCGACGGTCGCTCCTGCAATTCCTGCGCCAATTACGATGCAGTCAAAAAGCTCGTCCGTTTGAGTGGCTTTATCTGTGGAGTGAATCATCTCGCTGAATCTCCTTAAAAAGAGGCTAGCAGAATTTTCCGATTGGAAAAGACAAATTTTCCAATCGGAAAATATTTAACCTTGTGCGCACCCGCTTGCCGTCTATGGTTCGCTCATGAAACAGGATAGTGATCTAGCCACTCAACGTATTGAATTCGGGCAACGCATCAAACGATTGCGCGGAGAAAAAGGTTGGACGCTCACGGATTTGTCCGAAAGAACGGGCCTTGCTATTTCGACCATCTCCAAGGCGGAACGCGGCATCATCGCACTGACATATGACCGTTTGGGGCAACTTGCGCACGGTTTGGAAGTTGATATGTCTGCCTTCTTTACCGACGCTGGAAAAGGCTTTGCGCGTGGCAGTTTTGCTATTGCCCGCAAAGGTGATTTTCAACGGCAGGAAACAGACAACTACGTTTACGAGATGTTGTTTTCCGACACATGGAATAAATCCATGTTACCCATGATGGGGACCCTCAAGGCGCGTGAACTTTATCAGTTTGAGGATTTTGTTCGCCATAGCGGGCAAGAGTTTTTGATCGTTCTTGATGGCAAAGTTACAGTCCACCTAGAAGGTCGTGAAGCAGTCAATTTAGAGCAAGGCGACGCCATCTATTTTGACAGCGGGATGGGCCATCTATATGCTTCCAATGGCGATAACGATGCGCGCATTCTTGTAGTTTGCCAAAGCGCTGATGCTGTTGCAGCCCCCCGAAACGACTAATATTCAAGCACAGCCGACCTATTCCCTCTAAGCAAAGGCGCCCTATGACGCGCCTATATAACTTTAGCCCCACACAACTTCAGGAACTCAAAGGTCCCATCGTAGAACCCGCTTCGCCGCGTTTCGTCCCGATCATCTCCTTTCGGAACAAAGATCACCATACCTTGACGTGCTCGCGTCAACAAAACGCGATACGCGTTCTTAAGATACTTCCTTCGATCGCCAGAGTTGACGTTTTGCCAACTCGTTCCACGAAAACTGAACGATCCCCAACCTTCATCGCCCCAACGCAAATCAGCATCCCACGCGACACAAGCCCAATCCAACTCCAGTCCTTGGACTGTCTGACGTCAGCGCTTATGGGTCCAAATAGCCGTATTTGATAAGAGAGTGTTCTTGGCTCATCG